>NZ_CP099567.1:1219068-1523835 GCF_022530855.2 Candidatus Vondammii sp. HM_W22
TATCTATCTTGCCATTTTCCAGTTCATCAAAAGAAAAGTCAGATTCACTGAGGGACTTTTGAATGCGCGGGCTTTCCAGAAAGTGTGTGTTTTGTTGCGCGGTTGAAATCACACCGGAAAACTCTTTTGAAGCCTTACTCATAATACGTGCCGCCGCAGCGCGCACAGGCTCACTTCGACTTTGCGCCATGCCAGCGTGAACAAGACGGATGCTTCCTTCCTCATCCTCTTCAAACGCACCATCAACCATTTCTTTGAAGCGATTGGCAGGTAGATTGAGCAACCTGCGAACTTGTGCAAGATCACGCGATTTTTCTTGCGTAGGGATTAAAACAGACGGCGTCGCTGCAACATACATTACCAGCCCCATAATTAGCGCTCTGGCTTCATCATTCCAGAATGGGTCTTTTGATCCATGGGTTGTTATAAGACTATCCGCTATGAGCGTGGCATCCTCCACGAAGTCCTCACTTTCTGGATCAAGCCAATCAAGTACATTGAAGCGAGAAGGGATGATGCCAAGATGTGAGCATGCTATATCCCAAGGATCGATGATCACGACTTTATGGCCTAATACATGTTTTCGATAGCGCGCTGTGATCAGTGATAACTCGCCGTCCTTAACATCAATCGCAAAGATCGATCCCTGATGCTCCATGCAACGTGGCAAAGAAGCGGTAAGCAACTTGCCGCTACGTGTTGGCGCAACGGTAAGCAGATGCTTTTGTGTATTGGTAGTAATCGCAAAGCTGCGCCCTTTCTTATGCTCGGCCATGCCGTAGCCTAGAAAAATGTTGCCGAATTCATCTAGCCCGCGATTTTTTAGATGTATCTTGTCTGCAAGGCGGCTTGATCCATGCAGATTGGGATCGCGGCTGTAAATGCGCGGTGCTAGCTGATTAGGGGGTTGCATATGAACCTCCTTGACACGTGCTTACGTTTAATATTTTTTGAGCTTTATAAGCTTGGCCAATCGTTTCAAAATATTTCGAGAGTGATTTCGCGACATCGCCCTCATGCGTGATGAAATGATCCGTTACGCCCTCAAGGGCATTGCGGTTTGTGCCGCCGATGAAATATACGAAAGTCAGTACATCGCCTTTAATGGAGGTTAATTCTTGCTTACGAACCTCATCATCCAGTGTGTAGCCATCAGTAACAATGATGACTGTCTTTTGCCGTCCATTAAAAAATGGGCGCGCAAAGTTGGTATATGTAGGTTTAAGAACAGCGTAAATATCTGTTGTACCGGATAGAGCAATATCATCAATCTGGAAATCGGTGGCACCGCAGCTCTTATACTCTGAATGGCTGTAGCTCCAATCATGACCAAAATTAGCGACACCGCACATGGCGGTATCCGGCAGCATATTAAGGAATTTCTTGGCAGTCGCCTTAACTTCATCGATGTGATTTTCCATTGACCACGAACGATCAAGTAGCAAAGCAAAGTACATGATTTCATTTGCGCTAGTAACATCCTCGTACTCAAAGCAGAGCTTTTCGCCGTTGGTGTTATAGACAGCCAGACTGTCTTTAGGCGGCGAAACAAAATTACCGTTTGCATCTTTAAAACTGCCAATCACTTGAAAACCGTTTGGTGAAAATGTTGTTTTGATTATTTCTGATGTGCCGCCACTAAATGCCACAACCAGATTGTTTGGGACATCAACATCAAATCCAGATGTGATCTTGACCCCGAGCGCATCAACCATGCCATATTTTGAAATAGCCCTGATGAGAACATCCGAAACTCCACGTGAAGGATCGGCTTTCATTTTTAGTGATATCGTTGTTGCGAAATCGTATTTTGATCTCACGATAATTACGGGCTGTTCTTGCTGGCTCCGCGAGCTGATGCTAATTTTCGGCTCTTGAGCTTGGGCACAGAGAGGCTGGCAACATATAGCTATCATTCCGATAGAAATTATTGGTTTGTAAATTTTCATATGATCCTCCTTATAAAAGTGTCTTGAGACGTGATTTGGTTTGAGCTTCGCCCAAAAGAGAGAAATCAATTTCGCCCTTACGTGTGCGCTCCAAAATTCCCAAAGATGTGAGGTAGGCTTGTAATATTTGATCTTGGTCAGGATGCACACGCATGATCTTGAGCGCGCCAAGACGACTGGATAGGCGTGACAGCGCCAGATTGCTCGGTACTTCTTGCGGAACCTCTACTTCGATTGGTTTGTCACCACTGGCTTGAAGCGGCACATGAATTGTGGTTCCAATCCAGTAAATACGAATGGCATCAGGCTGTGTCAAATTAACAGTGGTTTCAATTTGTTCGAACGCCATGACCAAATCAGAAAACGAAGGATTGAAGGTAATCAGATTCTTGACATCCTCTGCCTGCGTCAGAAGCTGATCAGGAGTGCCCGACCAAGCAATGCGGTTGGGCAGCGCGCTTAGAACAATATGGATTTGTGTGTTCTTGGTCGCTTTTCGTAGACCAAGTGTTGTAAGTTGCTGAAACAAATGCAGGGCAGTATTGAGCGCTTCCTCCTGATCTTCTTCCATAATAGTTCCGCCATTTTCGACAAGTACGAAGATGGATTCAGTTTTTTGCATTTGGAGCGACGGTGTTTGCTCACTGCAAGCTGCGAGCGCAATGATCAAAATTATTACTGATAGAGTTTTCATGATTTATTCCTCGGTAGGTTTAAGGCTGCGAATTGCGCGTGTTGTGAAAAGAGACAGCACAATATTTATCACTGCCACAACGGCGCTAACCCCAATAGCCATGCCTTTGTTTTGTGCTAAATACGACATTAGGCCGCCATCATCGGACTGCACGATGAAACCAGACTGCATGCTTTCTCGGGCAACAAGGGTGTATAAGTTCACAACCTCTACCCCGATCATCAGAAATAAAATGAGGATGGAAAAGCTGGCAATAATTTGATTCTGGGGATGAGAAAACCATTCTTGCGGATCATCGAGAATTTTCTGACGGAATACTTCTGACCAAATGAATATTGGAGTTGCCACCGAGAATGTCGTCAACAATATCGAGATAATATGGCTAGCATTAGCATCGGGATCAAGTGCTACGAACGCTGCTCCAATAATGGGTAGCTCCGATAGGTAGCTATCGCTCATTAGCCAAATGGTTTCTGTATATACTGAGAAAAGCATGGTGAACATCATGCTTTCTAAGGCAATAGAAAAAAGCACAGTGACCACCGATGCAAAGCTTGGGGCAGACATACCCTCAAAGGGGCTTGGCTTATCAAATTTCATGATTTCACCTCACTGGCTTGCTTGGTGACAACATTTTGACATCCCGCACTAAAGCAATGCAGGTCATTGCACATCGAGAAGAGATCACACTGAAAGTGCTTGTCGCTACTATGTGGAGGGCATTGGGGCGGTTTAGCGTCAACCACCTCCAACATGATATGAATTGAAATTTCTTTTAGTTCAGTCATTTTATGCATCCTCATATAATGTTTATGGAATGCGCTGCTTTCTAAAAGGTACAATAGGATTTTTAGAGCATCCGCTTAAATGCAGCGCTCACTTATTTAATATCAGACAGGTGGTTTTGTGCGAAACAAGACGAAACAATTACCGGAGCGCTTGATCTTGTGAGCAAGACTCTGGATCAAGATGTCGCGCTTGCATTGTTGAGACTGTTCAAAAAGCGAACAGGGCAAAAACATAGCTGGCGTGAAGTGCAAAGAGCTATGGCAGAAACTGGTCATGAATATGTGCTTCTAGCTTCAAGCCAAAAACTAGCTAACTGGAATAACCGAAAACGTAATTCACGGCTGGAAACAAGAGCTTTCGAGGCGGTGAAGCATTTTATCCGTTCGCCCAAGTTTCAAAGGGTAGTTCCAGAAGCCAATAGGTTTCTTCATCAAAGCCAGCGTTCTATAGAGGCTGGTGAATTAATTACTGAGTTGGCGGGTATTTATCCCCTAGAGAAAACCGAAGAAGTAATGTTCAAAGCATTAGAAGGATTTTGGTTTTATCGTCAAAACAGGGTGTCTCTGTATATCCATCGTGTTCCAGAGCAAAACTTTTGCATTACACATTTGTGCCAAAAGGTCTTTGATTGTGATGGTGCACCAGCATTCTATGAAAACCCAAGATTTTTCAAATTTTATGCGTCAGGATTTTTATATTTTGGCAATACAACACATTCGAAAAATGCCGAGCATGAAGATCTCAAAGCAATAAATATAGGACGGATAAAGGAGCGACCTTACAAAAACGAAGAGTATGTCGGGTATGACATCAACGTTGACGGTAAGCAGCTGATTTTGAAAATCTGGGATATTCAAACAAGAAATGAAGCAAACTTGAATTTAACTTGTGAGTCAGAGTTTGAGCGAGATGGATTCGAACCTAGCTATGATCGCTCATGTCTAATCAGTCCATATTTCAGATTTATTTTTCAAACAGAAGAAACCTGTTATGAATTTAAAAAAGCAAATTACACGGATGGTTATTTCTGGAGCAACGATAGCGCTAAGGAAATGGGCGATATGAAAAAAGAATTTTACAATATGAAATGGAGTGTGCTACCTAATGGTATTGATTAGTCGTGAATTTAAGAGGGATAACACACCTCGGAAAGGTAATGAATTGGCTGATATACCTGACGATGTGATCGATTTTCTCTATGCGGCGAAAATGGGCTATATGGATGCTTTAGAAGATGGCATCCAGAACTGTGATTTGAATGCAACCGACGAAACGGGCATGACAGCCTTACACCATGCCGCCGTTAATTACAGAGATAGGGCTGTTGATAGATTGCTCGAAGAGATACCCAATGGACTTGATGCGGGTATTGAGGATAATTTTGATCGTGATCCGGCGTGGATCATGCTGTCAATGTTCGGGCAGGAAAGTGAAAAAGCAAAAAAAATGTACGATAAGCTAAGTCCATTCGTATATCCAATTGCTGATGAGGACATAGTGCTTGAAGCAAGTGATGCACCGGAAATTTAAGCACTCTATATATCTATATCATCAACGTTAAAGGCTATTGTCTTCATCCATTCGTATTTGATCTCCAGAATATGACCACGGCCGTATTTCGGGCCGGACTTCTTATGCCCCATAAGTTCATCAATAATTTCTTCTGGTGCCTGAGCATCCCTTAGGCGATCTTTGAATGTGTGGCGCAGCGAATAAAGAGAGTGGCTCGGCGTAGGTTTTAAATCATTTTCACGTAAATATTTGTTAATTGTCGTAGAGGCTGTATCGGCATTGCGGTAATGCGTAAAGCCACTTGGTAATTCTGTGAATGCAAATAAAGAAGAACCAACGAGCGGAATTTTTCGTTCTGAAGAAGGTGTTTTTAATGCACGCTTCTTTCGCGGTCTGATCCAGATATAAGGAATGTCATCTTTAAGGAATATATCTTCTGCGCGTAAACCGATAAGTTCGGATTCACGTGCACCGGTATCTGCCATGGCAAATATCAAAAGACAAGCTTCATGGTTCAGCTTATCGAGGCGCTTTGATGACAGAAATGTCTTTTGAACATAAGATGCTTCGAATGGCGGTCTGGATTGCTCAACTTCCCTTAACCGCATTTTTGCAAAAAGAAGTTCAAAATCGGTTTCTATTTCGTTGGCCATGCCAACGGATTGAAGAATGTCGCGCACATACATGATGTTTTTATTGACAGTAGACGCAACGACTTCACTACTTTTGACGCGCTCCATCCACCATTGACGATAGACTAATATTTCGCGCCGAGTAATTTCGCTTAACAATTTGTCCCCGATAACGTCGGTGAATGTAGCCATGGCAGCAATGCGCGGATTTTTCCACTTTCTAATTTGGTCGTCTGATTTATTTGTTAATCTGTCCGAACAGGTAGGCCAATATTTTTCTATACATTGGCTTATGTGCACTTGAGGACGCTGCGCCCCCCCTAAAACAGAAGTGACAATCTCGGGCTTCTCGATAGACTTTGATGCTACGCTGAACGATATCTTCTAGTGGTGCCTTGGCGATTTCAGTAACGCTCTTATAGGCAAAACCATGAGCTTTGGCCAGCTTGACGGTGGCGCGGTATTGAGAATCAGGATCGCTACCACCATCCGTCTTGATTAAACTGCGCCAGTAATCCTCGATATAGTCGTTATAGATTGCTGCTTTTCGCATCGCTTCTTTTTCATCTCTGGTGCTAAGAGATATTTTCACGATAGTTTTTGTTTCATATGGCATGACATATTCAGGAACACGCCGCCTGTAATAATAAATTTCACCTCGTTTAAAAACGTAGTTCGACATCCATGTGACCCAATTCTTATCTCTTTTTGTGTACCATTTATGCGTAAACAAAAACCCCGAAGCAGTCAAATTAAAACTGCAATCAAGCTATATCAATATGTTAACGGGTAAAATCTTAAGATTAGATGAAGGTAAGTGGCGGACAGACAGAGATTCGAACTGTCGATATGTGAGTGTATTTATTGTTGTTTTACAATGTGTTAATCGTAAGCTTGCGAAATGACGGTTGCATAATGTGTCCCAGTAAGTGTCCCATTCTGTGTCCCTATAAATTGGTGTTATATTGGATTTTCATCAGAAATTTTTAACGCTCTTTGAAGCATTTCTCTCTTCCTATTTCTTTCTCCATATGACCTTCCCCCCATCTTAATACCAAGACTTGGATGAGATAATTCATTCTAAGCGGCCCTATTCACAAAGGCCACAGGTGACAAATAATTTAATGCGCTATGAGGCCGCACGTGATTGTAGTGCTCTCGCCATTGATCAATTTCATGTCTAGCGTCATCAATGGACCTGAACCAATGCTGATTTAAGCATTCATTTCTGAATTTACCGTTTAAGCTTTCTACAAACGCATTCTGAGTAGGCTTACCTGGCTGAATAAAACCTAGCTTAACGCCACTTTCTTTTTGCCAGTAGAACATCGCCTTGCTAGTAAACTCAGTACCGTTGTCGCAGATTATTTGATCCGGAGCGCTCCTTAGCTCAATCACCTGAGTTAAAAAACGAGCGACCTGGTGACCATTGATCGAGAAGTCAGAGAGCTGGCCAATAATTTCTCTTGAGTAATCATCAATCACATTAAATACTCGAAAGCGGCGACCATTAGCCAACTGATCACTGACAAAATCCATTGACCAGCGTATATTTTTACCAATGGGCATAATCGTTGGCATTCTTGGTCGTATTATCTTCTTGCGTTTTTTAGTCCTCACTTGAAGACCTTCTTCGTTATAGACTCGGTAGGTCCGCTTCTTGTTTTTCACAAGCCCCTCTCCTCTCAGGAGGCCATGTAAAAACAAATAACCATAACTCGGATGCTTTTTTGCCAGCTCAAGTAACCGTTTGCGTAGAGGCTCATCTTTTCCCCATTGAGTAACGTACCGAAAAGCGGTTCTACTTAAGCCTACTAATAGGCAAGCTCTACGCTCACTTAATTTGAACCGCGACTTAAGGTAGCTCACGATTTGTTTTCTATCAGCAGGCTTTACCACTTTTTTGAGAGCACATCCTTCATCGCCTCAGCTTCAAGCATTTTCTCGGCAAGTAACTTCTTAAGCTTGTTATTTTCGCTTTCAAGCTCTTTGAGCCGTTTGGCTTCTGAGACATCCATCCCGGCGTATTTGCTTCGCCAGTTATAAAAGAACCCGGTTGAAATGCCGAACTGACGACAAATGTCATCAACTTTTACCCCTGACTCATGCTGCTTGATGGCACCAATAATTTGCTCTTCTCTGTAACGCTTCTTCTTCATCTTGAGATCTCCTAATACACAGACTAATTGGAAATCTCATCCTTGTCATGGCTCTATTTCTGGGGGAAAGGTCACATATTCTTTTTCAAGCCGTTCAAATATCGGTAGGTATTTGTCCCCGTAGATAGAAACAATCTTCGCAGCTTGAAAATATGCAGTCCTTAGTGATTCAAATGAAATTGCCGTGTTGGCAATCCCATGCTTTGACCTTTTTGGAATATATCTATCCATTATAATCACGCTGCAAATACATGTGTGGATTTTTGATCCACGCATGCAGGTCTTTCAGATAGAATGCTATTCGAACAGAGTTTTCTCTTCTTGATAATTTATGTGGCTTGGGAAATGTCCCGCGCGCTATACGGCGGTTGATCTCTTGCCGCGAGATACCGCATAAACGTATAGCTAGTTTGAATGGGATGAGGGCGTTGCTTTGGATCATTAGTGCGGTTGTTACTTGTGCTTCAAAATCAGCCTTGATACTTTTTTTATCTGAAATAAAACTCATGGTGCTTTTCTTATCTGAAACCAAATGCAGCCATTGCCACATTGTTTCGTTGCACCCATGTTTCGAAAAAGAGGTGTAGCGCACCATCGGCGCTCTTGTGGCTCGTACTCTCAAAGAAACCACGCCTCTACATAAAGCTTACGCCCAGCTTCTTAATAATTCGCTAATGATTGTCTGAAAGTTGTTGCTCACAGCCATGGTGGGGTCCTAGGGATTTTCCCTCGTAAACGGACATAAACGGCTAGATCCCTTTCCCCGCCTACGTTTCCCGAGAGGGGTACTTTTCGATTTCCGAACATTTTAGGGTAATTTGGCTAGAATCGTGGCCTTTAGGTAACGATTATGACCACAGAGAAACGACTCAAGATCCTCACCGAAGCGGAAATTGTTGACTTGTTCGGCCCGCCAGCACTCAATCAAAACGATCAACGATTCTTCTTCACACTCAATGATATCGAATTGGCCCAGTGCCAGAAGATTCGCAGGCGTGATCAACGCTGCATGTTCGTTGTGTTGCTCGGCTACTTTAAAGTGAAGCCCATTTCTTTGAGTCCCGGCTACCACCAGATCAAGCATGATATTAAATATGTCTGCTCAGAAGTGTTTCCCGGTTCCGGTCTGAGTCCCTTCAATCTAACTCAAAAAACTCGTGTGCGTATCTATCATCGCATATACGAATTAACAAACCATCAACGCTGGGAGAACGAACGGCACAGCGCCGCGCTGACAATAGACCTTCGCGAACACGCACAAGCATGGGCTCAACCGCGAGCGTTGTTTGACAGGGCTATTGAATACTTAGCGGCACAAAAAATTAGCATTCCTGGGTACTCAGTTTTGCAAGACTTGATCAGTGATGTCGTCAGTGCTACCAACGATCAACTCATTCGCCAACTCGAAGACCTCATCTCTGTTGACTTGACTTCTATGTTGTCTGACTTTGTCGAAGGCAATGACCCACTGACTCTACGGCGGTTAAGAATGGCGGCTAAGAACATTACAAGGAGTGAGTTGCAAAAAGAACTCGCCGTACATCAGCACATTCAATCTTGGATGCTAGAAGTCGATGAGGTTTTAAGTCAGCTATCAATATCGTTGAAGAATCAGCAGTACTTTGCTGAAAGAGTGACTTACTATGGTGCCAAACTAAAACGCCAACCTGTTGGTTATCAACGCCTCTACTTGTTGTGCTATTTGCAATCGCGTTGGCAACAGGCACTGGAACGAATAGCCGATGGCTTTGTTCATCATCTTTTTCAAAGAAAACAGAAAGCCAAAATATACGCGAGAGAATCTGTTTATCAAGACTGGCAACGAGCTGCGAGTAACGTCAGTAAAGCGGCGCAAGTGTTGCGTCTTTTTATCGACGACAGAGTAGATCAACAACAACCGTTTGGGGCGTTACGGCAGCATGCTTTTAAACTTCTAGCGGCGAAAGATCTGGAATCCGTTTGCCTGTTTTTGAATGATCAAAAGCGATCGGTTGAAGAGGCCACGTGGCAGTACTTCGATCACCGGGTGAGCTTACGAGAAGGCTTACTTCGTGATCTATTCCTGTGCTTGCACTTTGAAGGCGGTGAAAAAACACAGCGCCTGGCAGCTACACTGCATCGTGCGCAGCGTGATCTTATCGCCGATGGTGAAATCTCAATCGGCGCAATGGATAGCCGCTTGCCTACCAAGAAGCAATTGTCGTTCATGCAAGACTCGAGCGGCGTGATGAATAAAGGTCGGTACGAATGGTTCCTTTACTTGCAAATCCCCAATCGGTTGAATGGCCAGCTCACACTGCCAAATGTGTTTAAATACAGGGCTTTGGAGGCTGATCTAGTCAATCGTGAGCGATGGACAGAAGAAAAAGACGCGCTATTAGAGCGCACCCAGTTGCCTAAATTAGCCGCCAATCCCAACAAACTCATTGACCAAATGGCCAAAAACCTGGGTGTTAGATTACAAGAAGTGAGTCACTATCTAGAACACGATGACAACCGAAATATTATCCTGAGAAACCCCAAAGGAAAGCGCCATTGGCGCTTACCCACGGCCAACAAAAAGTACTTGGTCAATAATCCGTTCTTCCAGCAACTACCCACGACTGGCGTTGCCGATGTGTTGCGAATGGTCGATCGCGACACAGGCTTCCTTGATGACTTTAAGCATGTACTGGGTGCACAGTCGAAGAGCCGAGCACACGAGTATGACCTGTTGGCTATCTTGGTGGGCAACGCGACCAACCAAGGCATTTATGGTATCGCTCAAATATCCGATCGCACTTACGATCAGCTCAGCACCATTCAGGCGAACTATCTGAGGTTAGAAACACTGAACGCAGCCAACGATCGCATCAACAACGCAACGGCTAAGCTTCCGATCTTCAAGCACTACAATATCCAAGAAGATGTTATCCACGCCAGTGCTGATGGTCAGAAGTTCGAATCCCGGCGTGAGACATTTAAAACACGTTACTCGTCAAAATACTTTGGCACGCAAAAAGGCGTGTCGGCCATGAGCTTGATCGCCAATCATGCGGCCATCAATGCTCGTGTGATCGGTGCTAACGAGCACGAGTCCCACTACATCTTCGATCTACTGATGAACAATAGTTCCGAGATCGTGCCAGACGTACTGTCTACCGATACGCACGGAGTCAATCACATCAACTTCGCATTGCTAGATCTCTTTGGGTACAGCTTTGCTCCACGCTATGCTCAGGTGGGTCGTGTCATCAATGAGATGTTCGATGTCAAAGAAGACAAGGATAAGAAAATCCAATTGAGTCTGAAAAAGCCCATCAACACCAAGCTCATCGCGGCTCACTGGGATACTATACAACGGATCATGATCTCACTTTATGAACGCAAAACAACGCAAGCGACATTGGTTAGAAAGCTCTCAGGTTACAAAAGCAGCCACCCGTTACTCGGGGCACTAACGGAATACAATCGTATGGTGAAAGCGAATTATTTACTCAACTACATCGATGACGTCAGTCTGCGCGACTACGTTCAGCGAGCACTCAATCGAGGCGAGGCTTACCACCAACTGCGTCGTGCAATCAGCAACGTCAATGGTGATCAGTTCCGCGGCAGCTCGGATGAGGAGATCCAACTGTGGAACGAATGTGCTCGCCTGGTTACCAACGCTATAATCTACTTTAACTCGGCCATACTCAGTCAGTTGCTGACTAGCTTTGAATATCAGAAGGATGATGAAAAAATCCAGATCGTCAAATCAAGCCTCCCCAGTTGCCTGGTACAACATCAACCTGAAAGGCACCTACAACTTCCAAATGAGTGGGAAATTGCCGGATCTGGACGAATTAATGAGCTCAATCGACGGTTATAAGCCTGTTCAGGAAAAGTACCCACATCCGGAAACGTAAGCAGGGCATGGGATCTAGCCGTTTATGTCCGTTTACGAGGGAAAATCCCTAGGACCCCACCACGGCGCTGGTGAAACAGATGGCGGGGGAGAACTCTCTCATTATCACCACCATTCAGAAACTCAACGCGGCGATAAAAAAACCAAAACACCGCAAGCAGATGGATGGCCTGAAAGAGCGACGCATGGTCTTTATCTTTGACGAGTGTCACCGTTCGCAGTTTGGCGATACCCATAAAAACATCGTCGCCTTCTTCAGTAATGTTCAACTGTTTGGCTTTGCCGGTACACCTAGTTTTCAAAGATAATTCCATCGGTAATGCGTACGGCAAACGCACCACCAAAGACCTGTTTGGCGAGTGCCTGCATCGATATGTCGTCACCAACGCCATTGCTGACGATAATGTACTCAAGTTCTCAATAGAGTACTGGGGCCGGCTGAAGCGCAAAGACGGTAGCCTTGTCGATGAGCAGGTGCCTGCCATCAACGTGAAGGAGTTCTTTGAAAACCCCAAGCGTATCGACGGCATTGTTGATTGGGTGGTTGCTCACCACAATCGAAAAACCCACAACAGACAGTTCTCGGCCATGATGTGCGTAGGCAATGTCGAGACGCTGATAAAATATTATGAGAGCTTCCAACGGAAAAAAATAGCAGGCAACCATAACTTGCGGATGGTTACTATTTTTACCTACGGCACCAATGAAGAGGACGCCGATGCCAATGGCCTGATCGGAGATCCCGATTTTGATATTAAAAAGGGTGACATCAAGAATAAGCACAGCCGTGAAAAGCTGGAAGCGTGTGTAGCAGACTACAACGCAATGTACCAAACCAAACACTCGGTTAAAGACAGCAGGGCCTTTTATACTTACTACAAAGATATCGCCAAGCGCATGAAAGAGCGGGATAAAGAGAGTTTTAAAGATAAAGACCGTGCCGATATTCTCTTAGTTGTAAACATGTTTCTCACTGGCTTCGATGCGAAAAAACTCAATACCCTCTATGTGGATAAAAACCTCAAATACCACGGCCTGATACAAGCCTATTCCCGTACCAACCGTATATTGGGCGAGCTGAAGTCTCAGGGCAATATTGTCTGTTTTCGCAATCTCAAGAAAAACACCGATCAAGCGATTGCACTTTTCTCAGACACGGGAGCCCAGGAAAGCATACTGATTGAACCCTACGATAACTATGTGGAGCTGTTTAATGCCGGTGTGCTGGAGCTGCGTCTGATAGCCAGAACACCTGAAGCGGTTAACCGGTTAATCATGGCAGTGAATACAAGTGTGCCTTCGATCTGGTGACGCGTTTTGAGACATCCTAATCCCCAACAGCCTGTTATTGCTCCGGCCGCCCTGCGTACGCCATCGACTCCTGGGTCCTGAAAAATGGAGAACCACCTGCCATCCAACTTCTGGAGTCCTAGGTGGCAGACGAGAGTTTCAGATAGAATTACCCCAATGACCAAGAAGCAGAAAATCATTGTCGGCCTTTCCGGCGGAGTGGACTCATCCGTCGCCGCGCTTCTTTTGCTGGAACAGCAATATCAGGTCGAAGCCCTGTTCATGAAGAACTGGGAGGAGGATGACACGGCTGAATACTGCTCTGCCGCTGAAGACCTGGCAGACGCTGAGGCCGTGGCAAGACAGCTTTCAATACCGCTCCATACTAGCAATTTCTCCTCTGAATACTGGGATAATGTATTTCAATACTTTCTCAAAGAGTACCAGGCCGGACGGACACCAAACCCCGATGTTCTCTGCAACCGGGAGATAAAATTCAAGGCATTTCTCAACCATGCCCTGGATCTTGGTGCAGATGGGATAGCAACCGGACACTATGCAAGCACCCTCGTCAAAGAAGATGGTATTTACATGTGCCGGGCAAAAGATGAAAACAAGGACCAGACCTATTTTCTCTACATGCTCGGCCAACCCCAGCTCGAGCACAGCCAGTTTCCGCTGGGTCACCTGATTAAAAGTGAAGTGCGTCAACTGGCGGAGGAAGCAGGATTCCCAAACCATAGAAAAAAAGACAGCACGGGCATCTGCTTTATTGGAGAGCGGAAATTTCGTGATTTTCTCAGCCAGTACCTGCCCACTAACCCGGGACAGATGATGACCCCCGAAGGAGAGACGGTGGGAGAACACCAGGGGCTGATGTACTATACTCTCGGCCAGCGCAAGGGCCTGGGTATCGGTGGTCGCTCAGATGCGGATGCAGAACCCTGGTTTGTGGTAGAAAAAGATATCATCAATAATATACTGATCGTCGCACAGGGACATAGTCATCCACTCCTGCTAAAACAGAAGCTTATCGCATCCCAGCTTCACTGGGTCTCAGGAAAGGCCCCCCAGGCCCCGCTTGCATGCCAAGCACGAATCCGTCACCGCCAACCGTTACAGATGTGTGAGATCGAGCAGATTGGAAATGACCACTGCCGGGTTGTTTTCGAAGAGAAGCAGCGTGCAGTGGCCCCAGGCCAATCCATTGTTTTCTATTTTGATGAGGTTTGTCTTGGTGGAGGCGTGATCGATCGGGCATTTTGAATAGCATATGAAAATGGGATGCAGAAGGCCCCGGCAGATCCAGAGGACAGAGAGGAATAAATGGCAATTCAACTTTCAGATGCCGCATCCATAGATTATGGTTGAATATTCGAACCTCAAGCATAAGTATGTAGATCAATGAAAACAGACAGAGACCGATGTATCGCCATTGCCGGCGTGTTTCAGGCGGCAGAACTCGCCTCCCAGATTGCTCACCGGGGAATGGCGGACAGTTTGGCAGTGGAGACCAGCATCCATAGCCTTTTTCAGACAGATGCCGATACAGTCAGCGAAGTCTATGGCGGGATATTGGGGATTGCCACCGGTCTCAATGCCATGGCTGCCAGATTAGAGGGAGGGGATCTGAAAGAGGTAAACACCATCCGCTATGTGGTTGCCCTGCTCAACCTGGAGCGCAAACTATCTAAAAAAAGAGAGATGCTAAAACAAGTTAGTAAAGGCATCAGTCTGGCAACCGAACGCCTCTCACACTTTAATCTGCCCCATTCCAATATCATTGCTCAGCTAGCTGATATCTACGCTTCAACCGTCAGCACATTTGCAAAACCCCGAAAATGCCAACCGCATCCGCGCTCTTGTTACTGGCAGGCATGCGCTCAGCCATGTTGTGGCGACAATGTGGCGGAGGCCGTTTCCAGATCCTTTTTGCTCGAAAGCATCTGTTAAAAGAGATTCAATAACTGACACAAATTACACCTCGGTAAATCGTTCAACTGTGATAACAGTGCCTATGCTACAATTGTCTGCATCTGGGAACCTGATCCGATGATAAATGAACGCTCTGAGACTTTCTCAAACAACGGCTCCACTGATACCTAAGGAATAACTAATGAAAACATTTCAAGCTCTCCTGTTCGCTCTCGCTTTCATGCTTTCCGGCTGTACTGAAAGCACTTCGCCTCAGGCAGAACAAACACAACCAGAAGCTATGGAGAAGCCAACAGAGACACCGATCGTCGAGAGATCCTCGGGAGAAAAAAGCATTATCGATTCCACAAAAGAGATGGGACGGGAGACTTGGGATAAAACCAAAGAGATTTCCAGCCAAGCAGTGGATAAATCAAAAGAAATTTATCAATCCGCCAAGGAAACAGGGAGTAAGATTGGAAGCACTGTAGTCGAAAAGTCCAAATCTGCCTGGGGGAAAACCAAAGAGATATCGGCTGATGCCATGGAGAAAGCCGGCGAAGTTGGCGAGTCATTATAAAGAGAAATCCAAGGGGCTGTATGACAATGCCACTAATAGTGAAAAAAGTCAGGACGCGCCAGTTTAAGTCTCATGAGATTTAACAGATATCACCCTCCACATACGGACTATTGAGTGGATTCTACGGGTCATTGCATCCGTTTTGATCGTTTCCGAGCACGAATGGGGACCCGCCAGGAAACCAATAACTCACCACGCAAGACGCGAGGAGAAGAGACCGGTTAACATTTATTTTTCTTCATCTGCTTGGTGGTAAAAACGGTATGATTTGGCAGACACTAAACTTTAATCACTCTGCCAATTGGGATGGTACAATGCATCGTTTTGTTCAAATAGTTGACATAGGTATCCCATGGAAATCTCTACTCTTACCGCCGTCTCACCGATAGATGGCCGATACGGTGGAAAAACAGCCAATTTACGCCCTATTTTCAGTGAATTTGGTCTTATTAGGCATCGCGTTCTGATTGAGGTTCGTTGGTTGCAGGCCTTGGCCAGGCATCCAGATATCTCAGAGGTGCCTGCGCTGAGTGGACACGCAGATAATATTCTTAACAGTATTTCTGATAATTTCTCCAATGAAGATGCTCAACGGATAAAGAATATTGAGCGAACCACCAATCACGATGTGAAAGCGGTGGAGTACTTCCTGAAGGAGAAGATCACCGGTAACCAGGAACTGGAAGCGATTAGTGAATTTATTCACTTTGCCTGCACCTCGGAAGATATCAATAACCTCTCCCATGGACTCATGTTACGCGAGGGCCGGGGGCAAGTACTTCTTCCCCAGATGGATGACCTGATAAACGCGATTCGCCAACTTGCCCATGAGCACGCCGATAAACCCATGCTATCGCGCACCCATGGTCAGCCAGCCTCCCCGACGACCCTTGGCAAAGAGATGGCCAATGTGGTCCATCGGCTTCAGCGGCAGCGTGATCAGATAGCTAATATCACATTACAGGGTAAAATCAATGGTGCCGTGGGTAACTATAATGCTCACTTCTCCGCTTACCCGAACGTTGATTGGCCTGAGTTTGCTGAAAACTTTGTGGAATCGCTGGGATTGACCTGGAACCCCTATACCATTCAGATAGAGCCTCATGACTACATGGCGGAACTGTTTGGTGCGGTCGCCCGTTTCAACAACATCGTCATCGACTTCTGTCGGGATATCTGGAGCTATATATCACTTGGCTACTTTAACCAGAAAACCATAGCGGGAGAAGTTGGCTCGTCAACCATGCCACACAAGGTAAATCCGATCGATTTTGAGAATGGCGAAGGTAATATGGGGCTTGCCAATGCTCTGCTAGGCCATCTGGCCATGAAGCTACCGGTTTCACGCTGGCAGCGCGATCTGACAGATTCCACAGTACTCCGCAACATGGGGGTTGGCCTTGCTTATACCACCATCGCCCTTCAGTCAGTGATGCGAGGGATCAGTAAGCTGGAAGCCAACCCGCAACGTCTGGCGGAAGATCTGGATGCCAACTGGGAGGTTCTGGCCGAACCTATCCAGACAGTGATGCGGCGCTATGGTGTAGAGAAACCCTATGAGAAGCTCAAGGAGCTAACCCGTGGCCAGCGCATAGGGGCTGAAGAGCTGGCAGTTTTTGTTGATGGACTGGAGATTCCGGAGGAAGCAAAAGCCGCACTGCGGAAGCTTACTCCCGCCAGTTATATCGGTAATGCAGAAGAGCTGGCTAAGAATATTTAGTCGTCCCTGAGGTATCGGCTGAAGATCTGGTTCTTTGAACCTTTTGAGACAGACCTAAATGCTGTATAACTGCCCGTCATTAAACCCAAACAAGGGTGAGGATAGGCAGATGATCGACAAGAAAGAGCTCCAGGCGATAGCCTAGGCGGCCGCTAATCACATCAAAACTGAAGAAGACCTCAACGAGTTTCGGCCAATGCTGACCAAAATCACGGTCGATGCAGCACTCAACGTTGAACTGGATTGACCTTTCCCCCAAAAATAGAGCCATGACAAGGATGAGATTTCCAATTAGTCTGTAGCATTTTGAGGGGGAAAGTGACGATAAGAAGTTGGAAATTATTAAGCAAGTTTCGCCAGTGGCTTGGCATAACATCAATTTGAACGGAACTTACAGCTTTAGCTTTGAACAAAACCTACTAGATTTGGATGAAATTATGCAATCAATCGTGCAAAATGAAAATTAAGCCACCTCTGTAGGCCTTGTGGGGTATGGGCTGTAGAGATAAGTGTCACTTTAGGACGGAATGTCCCCAGAACCCCAATAGCATAGCATTTATGATTGCGATCCCTGATGGATTTAATAACGTCCTGCTCCAGATCATTCAGAGTAAAACTGATACGTTTTTCTTCCAGTGACAGGCTGGGAACGCCATATAAATCGTTAATTTCTGCTTCGTGGAGTACGGTCAGGCGTTCTTTATAAGGCATAGGCTTCTCGTAAAAGCCGGAATATTACTATAATTGGGGTCCTAGGGATTTTCCCTCGTAAACGGACATAAACGGCTAGATCCCATGCCCTGCTTACGTTTCCGGATGTGGGTACTTTTCCTGAACAGGCTTATAACCGTCGATTGAGCTCATTAATTCGTCCAGATCCGGCAATTTCCCACTCATTTGGAAGTTGTAGGTGCCTTTCAGGTTGATGTTGTACCAGGCAACTGGGGAGGCTTGTTTGACGATCTGGATTTTTTCATCATCCTTCTGATATTCAAAGCTAGTCAGCAACTGACTGAGTATGGCCGAGTTAAAGTAGATTATAGCGTTGGTAACCAGGCGAGCACATTCGTTCCACAGTTGGATCTCCTCATCCGAGCTGCCGCGGAACTGATCACCATTGACGTTGCTGATTGCACGACGCAGTTGGTGGTAAGCCTCGCCTCGATTGAGTGCTCGCTGAACGTAGTCGCGCAGACTGACGTCATCGATGTAGTTGAGTAAATAATTCGCTTTCACCATACGATTGTATTCCGTTAGTGCCCCGAGTAACGGGTGGCTGCTTTTGTAACCTGAGAGCTTTCTAACCAATGTCGCTTGCGTTGTTTTGCGTTCATAAAGTGAGATCATGATCCGTTGTATAGTATCCCAGTGAGCCGCGATGAGCTTGGTGTTGATGGGCTTTTTCAGACTCAATTGGATTTTCTTATCCTTGTCTTCTTTGACATCGAACATCTCATTGATGACACGACCCACCTGAGCATAGCGTGGAGCAAAGCTGTACCCAAAGAGATCTAGCAATGCGAAGTTGATGTGATTGACTCCGTGCGTATCGGTAGACAGTACGTCTGGCACGATCTCGGAACTATTGTTCATCAGTAGATCGAAGATGTAGTGGGACTCGTGCTCGTTAGCACCGATCACACGAGCATTGATGGCCGCATGATTGGCGATCAAGCTCATGGCCGACACGCCTTTTTGCGTGCCAAAGTATTTTGACGAGTAACGTGTTTTAAATGTCTCACGCCGGGATTCGAACTTCTGACCATCAGCACTGGCGTGGATAACATCTTCTTGGATATTGTAGTGCTTGAAGATCGGAAGCTTAGCCGTTGCGTTGTTGATGCGATCGTTGGCTGCGTTCAGTGTTTCTAACCTCAGATAGTTCGCCTGAATGGTGCTGAGCTGATCGTAAGTGCGATCGGATATTTGAGCGATACCATAAATGCCTTGGTTGGTCGCGTTGCCCACCAAGATAGCCAACAGGTCATACTCGTGTGCTCGGCTCTTCGACTGTGCACCCAGTACATGCTTAAAGTCATCAAGGAAGCCTGTGTCGCGATCGACCATTCGCAACACATCGGCAACGCCAGTCGTGGGTAGTTGCTGGAAGAACGGATTATTGACCAAGTACTTTTTGTTGGCCGTGGGTAAGCGCCAATGGCGCTTTCCTTTGGGGTTTCTCAGGATAATATTTCGGTTGTCATCGTGTTCTAGATAGTGACTCACTTCTTGTAATCTAACACCCAGGTTTTTGGCCATTTGGTCAATGAGTTTGTTGGGATTGGCGGCTAATTTAGGCAACTGGGTGCGCTCTAATAGCGCGTCTTTTTCTTCTGTCCATCGCTCACGATTGACTAGATCAGCCTCCAAAGCCCTGTATTTAAACACATTTGGCAGTGTGAGCTGGCCATTCAACCGATTGGGGATTTGCAAGTAAAGGAACCATTCGTACCGACCTTTATTCATCACGCCGCTCGAGTCTTGCATGAACGACAATTGCTTCTTGGTAGGCAAGCGGCTATCCATTGCGCCGATTGAGATTTCACCATCGGCGATAAGATCACGCTGCGCACGATGCAGTGTAGCTGCCAGGCGCTGTGTTTTTTCACCGCCTTCAAAGTGCAAGCACAGGAATAGATCACGAAGTAAGCCTTCTCGTAAGCTCACCCGGTGATCGAAGTACTGCCACGTGGCCTCTTCAACCGATCGCTTTTGATCATTCAAAAACAGGCAAACGGATTCCAGATCTTTCGCCGCTAGAAGTTTAAAAGCATGCTGCCGTAACGCCCCAAACGGTTGTTGTTGATCTACTCTGTCGTCGATAAAAAGACGCAACACTTGCGCCGCTTTACTGACGTTACTCGCAGCTCGTTGCCAGTCTTGATAAACAGATTCTCTCGCGTATATTTTGGCTTTCTGTTTTCTTTGAAAAAGATGATGAACAAAGCCATCGGCTATTCGTTCCAGTGCCTGTTGCCAACGCGATTGCAAATAGCACAACAAGTAGAGGCGTTGATAACCAACAGGTTGGCGTTTTAGTTTGGCACCATAGTAAGTCACTCTTTCAGCAAAGTACTGCTGATTCTTCAACGATATTGATAGCTGACTTAAAACCTCATCGACTTCTAGCATCCAAGATTGAATGTGCTGATGTACGGCGAGTTCTTTTTGCAACTCACTCCTTGTAATGTTCTTAGCCGCCATTCTTAACCGCCGTAGAGTCAGTGGGTCATTGCCTTCGACAAAGTCAGACAACATAGAAGTCAAGTCAACAGAGATGAGGTCTTCGAGTTGGCGAATGAGTTGATCGTTGGTAGCACTGACGACATCACTGATCAAGTCTTGCAAAACTGAGTACCCAGGAATGCTAATTTTTTGTGCCGCTAAGTATTCAATAGCCCTGTCAAACAACGCTCGCGGTTGAGCCCATGCTTGTGCGTGTTCGCGAAGGTCTATTGTCAGCGCGGCGCTGTGCCGTTCGTTCTCCCAGCGTTGATGGTTTGTTAATTCGTATATGCGATGATAGATACGCACACGAGTTTTTTGAGTTAGATTGAAGGGACTCAGACCGGAACCGGGAAACACTTCTGAGCAGACATATTTAATATCATGCTTGATCTGGTGGTAGCCGGGACTCAAAGAAATGGGCTTCACTTTAAAGTAGCCGAGCAACACAACGAACATGCAGCGTTGATCACGCCTGCGAATCTTCTGGCACTGGGCCAATTCGATATCATTGAGTGTGAAGAAGAATCGTTGATCGTTTTGATTGAGTGCTGGCGGGCCGAACAAGTCAACAATTTCCGCTTCGGTGAGGATCTTGAGTCGTTTCTCTGTGGTCATAATCGTTACCTAAAGGCCACGATTCTAGCCAAATTACCCTAAAATGTTCGGAAATCGAAAAGTACCCCTCTCGGGAAACGTAGGCGGGGAAAGGGATCTAGCCGTTTATGTCCGTTTACGAGGGAAAATCCCTAGGACCCCTATATGGCATGAATAAATCTAAAAGACCACGAGATACAAACAAGCTTGCCAAGTCCATTGTATACTTGGCGACCGGCGATGCCGAGGAAGAAAGCCTGGATGAAGGTAAAGACCCCGCTGCTGCTGCGCTTGGGCGCAAGGGTGGATTGAAAGGAGGCGAGGCACATGCAAAAAAAATTAACCGCAGAATAGCGGTCAGAGATTGCAAGGATTACAACTGCAGCTAGGTGGAAAAAACTGAGGACTAAGACTGGAGACAGACCTAAATTCTGTGTAACTGCCTATCATTAAACCCAAACAAGGGAGAGGACAGGCAGATGATCGATAAGAAAGAGCTCCAAGCGGCCGCTAATCACATCAAAACTGAAGAAGATCACAACGAGTTCCGGCAAATGCTGGACAAAATCACGGTCGATGCAGTACTTAACAAGTTGAACTGGATGATTTTAAGAGGGTGTCCTGAATTCTGTGTAACTATCTATCATTAAACCCAAGCGTGGTTGAGGATAGGCACTATGAACAAGAAAGAACTACAGGCGATCACTCATGCGGCCGCTAAAAATATCAAGACGGAAGACGACCTCAAAGACTGCCATCAGATGCTAACCAAGATTACGGTAGAAGCGGCACTGAACGCTGAGTTAGATGATCATCTTGGCTTTGAAAGGCACGAGCAGTCCGAAGCTGATAATAACCGCAACGGCTATGCCAGTAAGACTAACCGAACGGAAGCTGGCCAGTTCGAGCTCGATACACCACGCGACAGAGCTGGGAGTTTCGAGCCCAAGCTCGTTAAAAAAACACCAGCGTCGATTTACTTCCATGGACGACAAGATTATTTTCTTGTATACCCAGGGGATGACAACACGAGAAATCGTCACGACCGTTAAAGAAATGTACGGTGCTGATGTCTCCGCCACCTTGATTTCCAAAGTGACTGACGCTGTTATTGAACAAGTGATTGAACGGCAATCTAGGCCACTGGATGCGGTCTATCCCATTATTTACCTGGATTGTATTGTCGTAAAAATCCGGCAAGACAAGAAAGTGACCAATAAGGCAATTTATCTAGCACTGGGCGTGAACATGGAGGGCCACAAGGAATTGTTGGGGCTCTGTCTGTCAGAGAATGAGGGTGCCAAGTTCTGGCTCAATGTACTCACAGAGCTCCAGAATCGCGGCGTGAAGAATATCCTGATAGCCTGAAGGGCTTTTCAGACGCAATCAATACAGCGTTTCCCGAGACTCAGATCCAGCTCTGTATTATTCACATGGTGCGCAACTCGATGAAGTATGTGCCCTGGAAAGACTACAAGGCAGTGACGGCAGACCTGAAGAAAATATATAAGTCTGTCACCGAAGATGAAGCGCTACTGGAACTTGATAATTTCTCGAGCTTGTAAAGTTTTCTGTGTAACTGCCTGGGTTAAATATATACCGCCAAGCGTTCTTCGAACTCAATCATAAATCTATTCAGTGCTAGTTTCCAATTACGGATCGGCATTATCCACTTTTTCGATGCGGCCTGGATTGCCAGATAGATTACCTTCTTTGCCGAGTCATCGGTTGGAAATAATTTCCGTTTTTTGATCACTTTGCGAATGACGCTGTTCAGTGACTCAATGGCGTTGGTCGTGTAGATCACCTTTCGTATATCCTCCGGGTAGTTGAACAGCGTGTTCAGGTTCTCCCAATGGGCACGCCAGGAGCGGCTGATCCGGGGGTACTTGTTGTCCCACCGGTCAGAGAATTTATCCAGCGCCAATAAGGCTTCTTCCTTGGTGATGGACTGGTAAATCTTTTTCAAATTAGCCGTGACAGGCTTGTAGTCTTTCCAAGGCACGTACTTCATCGAGTTCCGTACCATATGCACGATACAGAGCTGGATCTGAGTCTCGGGAAACGCTGTATTGATTGCGTCTGGAAAGCCCTTCAGGCCATCAACACAGGCTATCAGGATATCCTTCACGCCGCGATTCTGGAGCTCTGTGAGTACATTGAGCCAGAACTTGGCACCCTCATTCTCTGACAGCCAGAGCCTGACCTTCCCCCCATCTTAATACCAAGACTTGGATGAGATAATTCATTCTAAGCGGCCCTATTCACAAAGGCCACAGGTGACAAATAATTTAATGCGCTATGAGGCCGCACGTGATTGTAGTGCTCTCGCCATTGATCAATTTCATGTCTAGCGTCATCAATGGACCTGAACCAATGCTGATTTAAGCATTCATTTCTGAATTTACCGTTTAAGCTTTCTACAAACGCATTCTGAGTAGGCTTACCTGGCTGAATAAAACCTAGCTTAACGCCACTTTCTTTTTGCCAGTAGAACATCGCCTTGCTAGTAAACTCAGTACCGTTGTCGCAGATTATTTGATCCGGAGCGCTCCTTAGCTCAATCACCTGAGTTAAAAAACGAGCGACCTGGTGACCATTGATCGAGAAGTCAGAGAGCTGGCCAATAACTTCTCTTGAGTAATCATCAATCACATTAAATACTCGAAAGCGGCGACCATTAGCCAACTGATCACTGACAAAATCCATTGACCAGCGTATATTTTTACCAATGGGCATAATCGTTGGCATTCTTGGTCGTATTATCTTCTTGCGTTTTTTAGTCCTCACTTGAAGACCTTCTTCGTTATAGACTCGGTAGGTCCGCTTCTTGTTTTTCACAAGCCCCTCTCCTCTCAGGAGGCCATGTAAAAACAAATAACCATAACTCGGATGCTTTTTTGCCAGCTCAAGTAACCGTTTGCGTAGAGGCTCATCTTTTCCCCATTGAGTAACGTACCGAAAAGCGGTTCTACTTAAGCCTACTAATAGGCAAGCTCTACGCTCGCTTAATTTGAACCGCGACTTAAGGTAGCTCACGATTTGTTTTCTATCAGCAGGCTTTACCACTTTTTTGAGAGCACATCCTTCATCGCCTCAGCTTCAAGCATTTTCTCGGCAAGTAACTTCTTAAGCTTGTTATTTTCGCTTTCAAGCTCTTTGAGCCGTTTGGCTTCTGAGACATCCATCCCGGCGTATTTGCTTCGCCAGTTATAAAAGCACCCGGTTGAAATGCCGAACTGACGACAAATGTCATCAACTTTTACCCCTGACTCATGCTGCTTGATGGCACCAATAATTTGCTCTTCTCTGTAACGCTTCTTCTTCATGTTGAGATCTCCTAACATACAGACTAATTGGAAATCTCATCCTTGTCATGGCTCTATTTCTGGGGGAAAGGTCAGCCGTTACGGTTATTGTCAGCTTCGGACTGCTCGTGCCTTTCAAAGCCAAGATGATCATCTAACTCAGCGTTCAGTGCTGCTTCGACCGTAATTTTAGTTAGCATCTGATGGAAGTCTTTGAGGTGGTCTTCCGTCTTGATATTTTTAGCGGTCGCCTGTAGTTCTTTCTTGTCGATCATCTGCCTGTCCTCACCCTTGTTTGGGTTTAATGATAGGCAATTACACAGAATTCAGGATAGTCTCCGAAATTAAGCTTCAGTAGCTTGTATATGCGGTATACCCGCTTATGGTTCCAGGGCTTTCCTTCACGCCGGAGCATGTCGAACATCAAACCAAATCCATACGTTGGTTATTTCGTCGCCAGCTGTTGCAGTGCATCTATAACGGGCCGGTCTCGTTCTGTATCAGGTTCATAGTTATAACTGCTTCGACTAATATTGATCACCCTGCAGGCTGCACGTCGAGTCAGAACATGCTCGTCTTGCAGATAATCAACCAGTTCGCGCTTCTCAGCTGGCTTTAGAGCTTTTTTTCAATGACATCCTTAAGTGCGGCATGTTCCAGGCTTAAATTGGCGAACATCTGCTTGAGACGCCTGTTCTCATTTTCAAGCTCTTTTAGACGCTTGATATCTGATGCCTGCATACCACCATATTTGCTCTTCCAGTTGTAGTAGGTGGCATCGGATATACCATACCTCCTTCACCTTCCTACCGCTCTCTACTTCCTTCAAAATACGGATAATCTGGCTTTCGGTATGTCTGCTCTTCTTCATCTTCGTTCTCCTGTCTGTGGTTAGTTTAACCGGAGAACTCTAATTTGTGATGGGCCTATTATCAGGGAGGATTACATTAATCCAAACACAGCTCAGTATGAGCTATAATAAACAAGTCATAACGCAGTCTTATAAGCGAATTAATCGGGGTCGGAGACGAATGGCACTAAGTCTGGATTATTCGTGCTTTCTACATCTCTTTGTAAGTTCTTAATAAGGCCATACCCTCTTGGAAATATCTGCAAAAGAAAATCAAGCATAGCTCTTTGCGGGAACATGGTCACACGGGATTCAATAGTTAGACCGACTTCGCCTTCACACCATTAGCCAGCTTTGCAACCAGTATGCCTGCCACCATGCCAGAGGCATGCCCTACCCATGAGATATGTGGTCTGAAATCCAACAGACTTATAATCAGGCCACCATACAAACAGGCGGTCACCGTTGCCAATAAGATATTTTTTGCTGAACGAGAGTAGTAGGCATCGGCCAGCAGATAGGCCCAATATCCGAACACCACACCACTGGCACCCGCATGATAGCCACTTGAGCCAAACCCCCAGGTTCCCAGGCCGCCCACGATTGTTAATAGCAGCGTAACTTCCCAAAATAGCACGCGCTCTTTGCTTTGGATTAGCCAGCCAAGCAGCAGAAACGGTATTGAATTACCCAGCAGATGCCAAATACCATGGTGTATAAAAGGAGCCAGAAGTATATGCCACAGCCCATCCAGGGTACGCGGCATAATCCCATAAGACCCAAACTCAAAACCGAGGAGTGTTTGGGTGCCCTGAATCACCCACATCAATATAAGCAGATAGAGTGCATCAGGAATGCGCAATATAGTTACTGATATAGACACGTCCTAACCTGCTGTTCTGTTACTTTTTGACCATCATTGAGCAGGCTGATGATGGCATCACCACTGCAAATCCGAGTGGGGTCTGGATTGCACCGCACCTCACCATCGACTACATAGGCCATGGGTATACCCGCACCCGATATTACAAACCGGCAGATCAGATCTTGCCAGAATTGGTTCTGAAAGCCGATATCAAAACGTTGCATGTGCGCATTATCATGGGTAAAAAAGTCTTCCAGAACCTCCTCAGTTCCCGGCGCAACGAGGGAGCGCACCAGAAAACCTGGATAGGCACGGATAGGACGCACCACAGCATTTGCCCCGGCTCTTTGCAGTCGTTTTCTATTTTCGTCATTGATGGCTTCTGCCAAAATCATGGCATTGGAGCCGATCTCTTGAATACGATCTAGCACATCAAAGGTGAGACTATCAGACTGCGGGTCAGCATAATCACTGGCAATAACAATAATGTAGCTTGCATCCGATACATTGACCGCGCGCAGGTTATCTGAATTCTCCGCATGACCAGTGAAATGCACCACTCCAAGATCAGCAATATTTTTTGGCAGTGCCCCGGTAAACTTGTTTGTCAATATTTGCACTGGATATTCAGACAGTTCCGGGGTTGCTCTAATTTGCTGCACTAATTTATGCAGATAACTATCTGAATCAATATTCGGGGTATTTATTATCAGGATATGATCTTGCATATTCCATCTCCATCTACCGTATTTCTTTTCTGCACTAACCCACAATCTATGCTCAATAAACTCTGTGACAATATGGGCTAAAATTGAGATCCCGAAGGCATAGAGGCAGATAATGGTAATAATGCGACCGCCCGCTGTGCTTGGGCTTATATCGCCATAACCAACGGTGGTAACCGTAGTCAGTCCCATCCACAGCGCATCACCAAATGAGAGCCCCTCAAAAAACATCATGCCTACTGCGCTAACAAAAACCAGCGTTAACAAGAGGGCAAGCAGTTTTATAAGCCTGACTGAAAAGTCAGGCGTGTAATGATGTGCATATTTACTGTAACGATGCGGCTTCGATCGTCTAATTAGCAGGCGAATGAGAATCAACAAGAGCTACCCTTTTCGTAGAAAAGATTGACCTCTTCTATAACATGACGTTTTATCTCGGCTTCATCTGATGCATCCAGTTTGTAGTGTTGTGCCAGCTGAGCCAGCTCATCTTTATTAAAGGAGAGACCAACACGCGGGCGCTGTACTTTTACATAGGTTAACCCGATGATTTTTCGTACAACATCACTAGGGACAATAGAGGCATTGGCTGCATCATGACGAATCTTTCGTAGAATGTCCTGTTGAAAAGTGAAGTGCATCTGCAACTTTTTAAGGACGCTCCTCTCCTTTGACCATTTATTACTCACTGGGCCACATCTCCTCAATGACATCGAAGGGACAGAGCGCAGCCAGCGAGACATCAGTATCACCATCACCCCATATTTCAACAGAGAGGCAGCGCGTATCTACATTGCCAACACATTCGTGATAGCGTAGCTCTTCACTCTCATTATCTTTCGGCACCACGCCTCCACAATCACGATTGTAGTAGTAGGCTTCGCCCTCTTTTATACGTTGTATATAACTGTCGGCAAGCCAGCTTGTCAGCTCTGCTAGCTTCTCTTTCACTGTTAATGTAACAAACTCTTCGCCCC
This sequence comes from Candidatus Vondammii sp. HM_W22, assembly GCF_022530855.2. GTDB lineage: Bacteria > Pseudomonadota > Gammaproteobacteria > Chromatiales > Chromatiaceae > Vondammii. The sequence goes on from NZ_CP099567.1 coordinate 1,246,744, forward strand.
AAAGCCCTGAAAATTCATCTTCATCAAACAGGGTAAACAGCATTGACTCTGGCAGTTTGATAGAGAAACAGAGCTGCGGGTCACCATCATTATCATCGACTGAAAGATAGTATGTTTTGTTATCTTCACTGCGCAAGGTTAGCTCTTTTGTGATCTCTGTTTCAGAGTATTGATAGCCGCCTACTTTAGTAACTTCCAACTGCTGGCCTTGCAGTTCATCCGGCAATGAACGGCGCTGTTTTAAAGCAACGATGTCACCTATTTGCAACTGACCTGGATCAGTTAATGTGCGAGGCTTGTTACTACCAAAGAATGTTTTAAACATTTAACGTACCTAAAATGTCAAAGGCACCTTGCGGTGCCTTATCAATTAACCAGCTTTTTGTTTTGCTCTAATCTTTTCAAGAATTGAGTGTTTATTAGACCCCGTAGAGCCACCAATACCACTCTGCTTCAATCGTGCATCAAGGTCATCGCCCTGCTCTTGCGTCTCCATCCATTCACCTGCTTCCATGTTATCACGCCAATTCTGCTGTTTAGTTTTGACGCGTTCCAATGCCTTCGCAACACGGTGTTGACTGGAGCTGGTGGCAGCAACATTATCAGAGATACTTGTTGTTGCCTTTTGAACTTCTTTTATGGTCTTTACCTTTTCCAGGTCACGCCTGTTTTTTTGGATGATCTTTTCACGCGAACGAACCAGCTTATTGATAGCATTCACTTCACTTGAAAGTGCATTGTGTTCAGCTGTTTTATCATCACGCTCGCTGGCGATCTCTTCCAGACGTTCAGCAACCTTTTCAGCCAATGACTCTTGACCGGCATTCAGCGCCTCAATGGCCTTGGCTTCGTAGTCATCATAGTCTGTATTCAGACTATTGATTTCGCGTTTTAATTTAATTTCAGAGCCCTTCAGACGGGTCAGACTCTGCTTGGCTTTGGCGATAGCACTCTCGGCATCACGAATCTCCTGCTCTAAAATACGTATCGCGTTGGCATCGATAATTGCTTCACCAGCTTCATTGGCACCACCACGTATGGCGGTAAAAATATCTTTTAAAATACTCATAAAAAACCTCTGGTTATGCGAGTAATGATTGGATGGCTTCTAAAACATCAATGGTATTTTCTGCCTGAACTTCCAATTCATGAACAATAATTTCAAAATTTGTACCCAGGGCTATCGCGCCAAACAGGATGTAGGTTTCATCCTGCAAGCCAAAGGCGCTCAGCGGTACAGCTGGAGCAAGTTGCAATAGCATCTTATTGAGATTATCAACTTCATTTTCTGCTACTTCTGCCACGCTAAACAATGGGGTTACGGCAAGCAGTTGCGTATCAGTCAATGCTAAATGGATAGGAAACTCATCATTATTCGAACAGACAACCTCTAGGACTCCATTGTCCAGCAGCAAGGCATCAAAGGATGTGCCTTCGTCCGTTACATGATCGTTTAGTCGAAACGCCAGCTCTTCAAGCGTGATGGTCATACAATGCTCCTGTTTGGTATCGGCTGCCATATTATGTCAACTGCCTTAAAATATATGTCATATTATGACGTAGGTCAAACTTAATTTCACCTGGATCGTGCAAGCGATCGTGTGTGTAGGATTTAGGTTTTACTCTTTTGCAAAAAAAACACCATTCTGTTTTGACCAAGCCTCGTAGTGATACTGATATACTTGATGGCTTCCCAAGTAGTTTATCTCAATTGAATCAGTCTCTTCAAAGAATGATGGCGCAAAAATAAAAGCGGCTTCTAATGCGGCTTTTGAGAGCCAGGGGTCAGTTACTGGCAGCTCACTTATCTGGGCAATCCGCTGTGATGCGGTTAATCCTCGAATTGTACCAATGGTCCAACCCCACTCACCAAAGGTGGGCACATTGGTATGATACTGCTCGATTTTATAGCCCGCCGCCTGCATGGTTTTTCCAATAGAAATAAAGGCTTTCTTTGCATGATAGGGTGATGTCGACTGCACGGCAATGGCTCCGTCACCTGAGAGCAGCTCCTTCAGTCGTGCATAAAAGAAGTCGGAATAGAGCTTATTCAGATCAGGATGACTGGGATCAGTGAGATCAACAATGATGGTATCGAAATGACGCTTCCCTGTGACCAATCGTTCCACTTCAATAAAGGCATCTCCAATAATGATGGAGACCCTTGGGTCATTAAAGGCATCCTGATTAAGGCTCAGCAGCATCTGCTCGACATCAGCCGGGGCATCCGGATCTTCTCCTTTGAAGAGGGCGATCATTGCCTCATCAAGGTCAATCAGTGTTACCTGCCTGGGGTTCCATCGCAGAATATCCCGCACGGCCATGCCATCACCACCGCCAATCACCAGTACACTGCCGCGTCGGGCAGAGGATAGCAGCGCCGGATAGGTCAAATAGCTGTGGTAGATATTTTCATCACTGCTGGAGAACTGTAGCCGCCCATTGATATAGAGACTCAGCAGGCTCGGTAGCCCCTGTCCTACATGACGGCGGGTCAGCGTGAGGTGTTGATAAGGCGTTACCTTGCTGTAGATGGGGGTGTCTTTAAACAGGGTGTAGTTCATCTGTAGAACCCAACCGCTACCATTAATGGCCAGCACGATGAGAACAATAGCCAACCCGGCATGCACAATCCACAACCTGACTGGCTGGATAATTCTTGATTGATAACGCCAGAGAAAGATAAGTCCAATCAGCAGATTGACCGCAGCAGTCCCCACCGCAGCGGTGATAATCGGGATGTTGAGACAGATTCCAACCCAGATTGCCGCCCCAATCCCCGCGCCAATATAATCTGCACCATAAATCGTGCCGGTATTGTGAGCCAGATGTTTTCCGTGAACCTGCTCACGCACCCGTGCGATGAGTGGAATCTCCATCCCAATCATTGCTCCTAAAATAAATCCTGCAACAAAAGGGGTGTAAAAAGCGAGGGTCTGCAGCGCAGCAATAAAGCCGCCATCTGTGGTGATTGAAGGGTGTAGCCCGTAGATCTGCTGTAGCCACACAGGCAGGGTGTAAGTAAGGGCGAGCATCCCTGCCATCACCAGAATTGAACAGCCGCCCAGCAGGCCGATCCCGACCTCAAGCCAAGCAAAGCCAGTAAATGGGCACTTGACCCAGCGGGCTAGAAAGGCGCCGACGCCCATCGCTACGATCATTATGCCAATCATGGCATAGATGGTACTTTCTACTGCGCCAACGATGCGCCCTGCATAGTGCGCCAGTAGATACTCATAGATCAGCCCGCATCCAGCCAAAATCAACATGCTGACAATTAGCAGTGCATCGTGACCCAATAACTGCCTGGATGACGGAGCTGTGGTTTCCATTTTAGCTACCCAAGCAGTGAACTCACAATCAACCCGACTGCAATAAAGAGCGTAGCTTCAATAGAGGCCACACCAATATTCTGCTGCTCATCTACCTCTTGGACCACATCAATATTGTGCAATACCGCATGGCGCGCTAGCACTGCGAGCCCACTGATAACGGCTGTAATGGCCAGTGCCACAAACAGCCAGTTGAATATTAATCCGACAAAAGAAAGGGAGTGGTATGCAACGAGGCCAGAGGCAGCCTTAACACCAAATGCAGCGCTCATGAGATGTCCAAAATAACGAATAGCCAGAGCACTGTTGCCATTCTCCAGTGCCTGTTGCAGGACTTTACCATTATGTCGCTTTTCATAGATTCGACCGCGCAGTCGAGTAACGGCCAATAAGACAACCTGCGCCACAAAGAAGACCATAATCACAGAAAGTATGCTTGGCCATGAGTCAGACTCCACCCAATGAGCCGCTGTATTAATGATCAGTCCCAATGCAATTAGATTAGCTGCTTGCACAATACCGGCGGCAATGTTCTTTTCATGCACCTGCTGTTTAAGTGAAAAATGGTGGAAGATCACCTGATCATTAATAATCGTCCCTACCTTCAATAGCACGATACCAATAATCGCATAAATAATTACATTCCAGGCCTCATTGAGAATTCCTTCAGATGCCTCCCCACTGACCGCACCTGCCAAAACCAGCGCCAGAGCCAGTGTCCCACCCGCCACTGAAATGCCAAAGGCATAGTTATCCCGTGTTGCCAGCTCAGTCGTTGTATCCACCCCTGCCAACAGGCCTTGAAGATAACGCAACGCACAGATAGCACCTACAGCGATAAGCAGGTCTACAAAGACAATACTGATCGCCCATAGTGAAAAACCATTATTCATTTTGCTTCTCCGGTACTACTTATTTTCCGCCACTAAAGCTGCGGCTGGTGCGTGAGTATGAATTACGAGCAGAAGAACCGCCTCCAGCAAACTTACTCGGTGCTCTAAAGCTGCTGCGTTTGCTTTTACCCGAAAATTTATTGGCAGATTTAACAGAATTTCGCTTGGCTGCAGCTGATGCCCCTGCCTTGGTTTTGGCATATGGACTCTTGAATGACTGGCCACTTTTTTGAAATTTGAGCTTTGTTTTTGCTGCCTGGGTCTGCTGCCCTTTACGCTGTGATGGTGAGGTGTAGTAGTTACGCCCATAATCACTGTAGTAGCTGTAACCACGATTACCTGCCCAGCCGCCATAGTAAATCGGGGGGCTAAGCACATGACTGAATAGCGAATACATGCCATACCACTCCCATAAGGAGCGCCCACTGCTATTCTCTCGCCAGTGACCATAATTGGGATTGCCCACCAGCTGGCTACCCGCCCCATAATCGCCGCTCTGATTGGCCTGTTGCGTAGCCTCTTTGCTCATCGCCTCTACACGAGCCAGTTTGCCATTGGACATGTCCGCCAGCACATTGATGGGATCTGTCAGCATCATGCCAAATAGCGCAGGATCAGCCGCTACCTGAATAGCGTTAAACTCCTGCTGTAGCTGGATCACTGCCTGCTCACCCCCCTTAACCGCTTGGGGAACTGCTTTATTTGCGTTATCCAACCGCCCTTTTAATCCACCCAAAATAGGGCCATTTGCTGTAGCATCCGTCGCTAATATTTCAACAATCCCTTTTAAGTCAGGAGACTGTTTCTTTACAACATCCGCATAAGATTTCAACAACCTAACATTTCGAATAGATTGCCGGTTGATTTTAACAACGAGCTGTTTTAATTCAGCGTCTGTTTCAGACGAGGATGACTGTAGCGACTTTTGCCACAATTCCTCATTCGAAGTGCATCCACTTAGCCCAAACAGGACAAGCAAGAGGATGCAAAGTATCGGGATAATTCTCATAGCACTCCCGTAGATCATCATGAATTTTGTACCATATGCCTCACCCAACATATAAAGGATCAAATTGAGTATGATAAGTTGGGAAGTCTGCAGAGAGAGTCATTGCATTAAATGGCAGACCACGATCAATAGCTTGCACAGAGGTTACGGCACCAGCACAGGCCGAGGTGATCACATCAGCAGCTCGTAGTGGCCTGCAATCACCACACATAAATACATCAAAGGCCGCATAATTATGCTCAGGCCAAGTATGCACCGTCATGTGTGATTCAGCCAACAGCACCACCCCCGTTATGCCTTTGCCTGTGCCAAACGGATGAAAATAAGCCTGCAATACAGAGGCACTACCCGCTTTGGCCGCTGACACAAGCAGTCTCTCCAGCTCTTTTTCACTGAGATGGGCATGCTGTCCCTGACATTCGATAATTAGATGGCGACCAATATTCAACCGTTACCTCGATTTCACCTGCATTATAACAAGAATTTGTCAAACCTAAAGATTCTGCTCAAGATCCGCAATTGATTGTGGATCTCAGGTTCTAGCTTGCTCCTCTGAATAGCCCTCATGACTTTAGACCACTCCGCTATTCATTTTGAAACGGTCTTCGTACTGCTGGGGTGACAGCAAACCATTTGTACCATGTCTGCGTGTCGAGTTGTAAAATAATTCAATGTAATTAAACATATTTTCTCTGGCTTCCCCTCTGGTTTTGTAAATTTTACGGTGTATGCGCTCTCGTTTAAGTAGCTGGAAGAAACTCTCAGCTACCGCATTATCATGGCAATTACCTCGTCGCCTCATGCTCGGTTTAAGATTCTTGTCTTTTAAAAAAGACAACTATTCGTTGCCAGTGAACTGTGAACCCTGATCAGAATGAATGAGCACCTATTCGACAGGCTTACGTCGCCAAACAGCCATCCCTAACGCGTTGGGATAAAAGTAGTATCCGATACCCATGCCTTATCCGGCATTTCGACATCAAAGTGACGTTTAAGCCTGTCTGTCGCTGGTTGCAGAGTATTCTTCGAGTCGGTTGTAATGATAAACTTTTGGCCATCTTTGACTGAATACCGTGCTTCATCATCAGCCTAGCAACACGATTAACACCGATCTGCTCACCGGTATCGACCAGATCCTGATGTATCCTAGGTGAGCCGTAGATCTTACGACTGGCTTTATGAAACAGGCTGATTTTTCTCACGAGTTGACGATTGCACTTAGCTCGGGTGTTTTCCGGTCTGTCTCGCCATGCGTAGTACCCGCTGGGTGATACCTCCAGTGTCTGGCAGAGTCGGGTAACGTTATACTCCATACTGTTAGCTTGGATATAAGGTGTACTTCACTTCAGCTCCTTTGCAAAGTACACCGCTGTAGATTCAATGGGTTGATGCAACACATTATACTCAATGATCAATTTATGGGGATTATGTGATGGCAAGACTTGGCAGACCTGGACTCACAGATAATCAAAAACAAGAACTATGGTCACGTTGGCGGAAGGGAGAATCACTTAGTGATATAGGCCGTGCCCTCGAAAAACAGCCTGCATCAATTTTTGGTGTGCTAAGATTATTTGGAGGGTATTGCCCTTCAGTTGAGTTATAGTCAAATCTGGTGTTTAGCTAGTTGAATCAAGCGGCAACCTGATCGATTCCTGCTACCTCAACACCCTCTTTAAATTTGATTCCGGTTATCACCTTCGCCAGGTAATCGAAACCCCGTAATCGTCTCCACTTCTTCTCGGCACACAGGCCGAGTTTGAACATCATGTGTAGCATGCCGTCACGCGATAGGCAGCCCTTGGAACGCTTGGTTCGATGGCGGATTATCCCGAAGGTGGATTCAATCGGATTGCTGGTCCGAATGCTCTGCCAGTGCTGCGCAGGAAATTGATAGAAAGCCATCAGTTCCTCTCGGTCTTTGTGCAGACAGATGGTAGCCTTCGGATACTTTGGCTCATACGTTTTGATAAACAGATCAAAGGCCTTTTCCGCATCGGCCTGGGTCTCCGACTGCCAGATGTTATGCAGTGCCTGCTTCGCTTTCGGCTGAGCTGACCTTGGCAGGCAGTTCAGCACGTTCATGGTCTTGTGCATCCAGCAGCGCTGCTGGCGCGTCTCCGGATACACTTCCTCCAGCACAGCCCGGAATCCCATGGCACCGTCACCGATCGCCAATTTGGGCGGGGTCAGTCCGCGTGACTTCAGTTTCAACAGTACCTACCACCAGCTCTGTGCGGACTCCCGTACACCATCCTCAATTGCCAGAAAATACTTCTCACCACGCTCATTCACGCCGATCACCACCAGGGCACACAGCTTCGTCTGCTCTGCTCTCTGCCCACACTACACCCAATGGCCCTTATCCAGGCGCTCCTCGTACCAGCTCCGATATTCTTCTGCCCAGACCTGCTTCAGACGCGACACCGTGCCGGCCGACAAGCCTGTTGCATCCGGACCCACCAGTACTTTCAGGGCTTCACCCATCTCTCCACTGGAAATCCCCTTCAGGTAGAGCCACGCCAGCGCCGCTTCCAGTGACTTCGTCTTGCGTGCATACGGCGGCACCAGCTCGCCGTTCTTCGCACGAACTTTGGGGATCTTGACCGTGACCGGCCCCAATCCTGTCTGCAGTTTACGAGCTGGCAGGTGACCATTACGCACCACACCCGTCTTGCCATCCTCTGTCCGTCGCTCGACGTGCTCCGCCAACAGCTCCAGCAGCTCGGCCTCCACCACCTGGTAGATCAACTGCTCTGCACCGCTTCTCGGCAACTCTGTCAGCGGATCGATAATCGTATCTCGACCTGCCAGCTTAACAACGTTATTCTTACTCATGGTGGCGTATCTCCAATGGTTGTTTTGATGTCTCGCAACAACAAATCAACCAGATACCCCGCTTTTTTTCAATTCCTTTCAAACAACACTTTCAGTTGTAACTCGGTACAGTCATTAACTTGGGATAGGGGGATGGAGCTTTCCGGTCACAAGAAATTTACTATGGCGACAGATGCAAAAGTCTACTTTTGTGACCCATAAAATACATGGAAAAGAGGGACCAATGAAAATACAAATCGGCTATTGAGGCAGTACTTTCAGAAGAAAACAGACTTATCGATTTACTCTCAGGCACAATTAGATCGCGTGGCGAAAAAACTCAATTAACGACCGAGAAAAACATTGGACTTCGCCACTTCTGCAGATAAACTAAATGACGGTGTTGCATCGACCACTTGAATCTACAGCGGCTTTTTTTAGTATTTAAAGCTTATCTTTTAACCGCTCGTTTTCCCGCTGTAGCGTGGTAATCTCTCTTTTTTTACCTACCCAGATTACCGGTAAATGCCTGTTCACCCTTGCTATCCAACCGCTCCTTCCATTTGTAAAGTTGGTTTCTTCGGATCCCAAGCTCCAGGGCTATCTCTGAGGCAGGCTTGTCAGACTCATCCATCAGTCTGATAGCCTCCTGCTTGAACTCTCCTGTATAGGTTTTATATGGCTTGCGCTTTCTAGTCATTTGAACACTCCTTAAGCGACATTGTCGCGGATTAAAAGTGTCCGTTAAACTGGGGGAGGTTCACCCTGACCCCTACTCCTCTTTATTCCTTTTGTTGAACGTAAATCAGCCCATGGAAACGACGAATAAAGCAGGTTATTGAAACGAAAAATATGACCAGGAGTCATTCCATGGCAGCGGCTCAGCCGTTTTTCAAACAGAGCTTCGTACAGCGCGTAGGGTTTATCTTCGTTGATGCGAGAAAGATTTAAGCGGGAAAGTTTTACACTGTCAAGATGATAGAGCCGATGCGCTTGTGCCGAGATATTCTTGACAATATCACGTAGACTATTTCAGCCTGACAGCTGTGCCATCATGAGAGTCACGAACTGTGATCAGCGAGAAGCAGTCCGAAAGGAACGACCCATATGATGCTGTTTTTTCAGTGTCCAGAATTCATGTCTCGGCACAAATTATAGTATTTGAAAGAAGATTGTATTACAATGATCCATGGCATGATTCTCTATTTTTATTCAACAAGTTTATAGATAAATTCATTGTATCAATTACGGATGAATAAGGCCTCCTTAATCACCCGTTAACAGGATAGCAGTGATTCTGGTTATAGAATTACGAGCCTTATCCAATAGTCTCCCCGTTCTATTCCAAACTGAAAACACAGATATTTCTCTGTACATACTCAAGGCCCAGGCTTCCATACAGAACGCGGGAATGAGCCATGTTATTTATCTTTATTTAATACTCAAACAATATAAGAGGATCACCCTTTGATAACCGGTAGTAAATACATTTCCAGCAATAAGCTCATCATTCTGATTGCCATTTTTTTAACCCTATTTTACAACATTACCTTCTTCACCAACCTTGTCAGAGTATACCCAATCAATTTGAATAACTTAGGGTTTATTGTATCCATCGCACTTGTTCTCGTCTGTGCTTTTATTTTACTTCTATCATTTACCTGCTATCGAAAGACCATTAAACCGATAATCATAACTCTCTTGATAGTTTCAGCTTAATCTGCCTACTTTATGGATAGTTATAACGTAGTCATTGATGATCAGATGATCCGGAATATGGTCATGACCGACACCAGCTAGGCGATTGACCTAGTTAGTCTGAAGCTGGCTATGTATCTTCTTTTACTGGGAATCGCGCCATCAATATTTGTTTACCGTGCAGCCATAGATAAGCGCCAGATCAGACAGGCGGTCACGTCAAGAATCATCCTGTCAGTTACCGTTTTATCTCTGGCAGTCGCTGTAGTATTTATGTTCAGCAGTCATTATGCATCGTTTATCCGTGAGCACAAACCACTGCGCTATTACACCAATCCGGCCACCTTTATCTATTCAACAATAAAATATGCAAAAGGATTTACAAAAAATAAAATAGATGTACTGCAACCTATAGGTCAGGACGCAATAATTCCAGCGGACGACGAACACAGGGAATTGATTATTTTTGTTGTAGGTGAGTCTGCCAGATATGACCGTTTTTCCCTGAACGGATATCAAAAGGAAACTAATCCCCTATTGAAACAGGAAGACGTTATCAGCTATAACAACTTCTGGTCATGCGGTACCTCAACAGCAGTTTCAGTACCCTGCATGTTCTCCATCTATAGCCGATCAGAATATGATAGTTCGAAAGTACAATCAACAGAGAATGTACTCGATATTCTGCAGCGTTCCGGTGTCAACGTCTTATGGAGAGATAATAACTCATCATCCAAAGGTGTTGCACTGAGAGTGCCTTATGAAAGTTTTAGAACAGCAGATACCAATCCGCTATGTGATGGTGAGTGTCGTGATGAAGGCATGTTGAATGGACTACAGAGATACATCAACAACCATAAATCCGGTGATATTTTTATTGTACTGCACCAACTTGGCAACCATGAACCGGCCTATTATAAACGTTATCCAGAATCCTTCGAGCGTTTCACTCCGGTCTGCAAGACCAATCAACTTGAAGAGTGCAGCAAAGAGGAGGTCAACAACACATACGATAACATTATCCTTTATACCGATTATTTTTTATCGAAAGTTATTGCATTTCTGAAAGAAAATTCTGCAAATTTCGAGACTGGAATGATGTATGTGAGTGATCATGGCGAATCGCTTGGAGAAAACAGGTTGTTCTTGCACGGCCTGCCCTATCTCTTTTCTCCAGAGGAGCAGCGGCACGTCCCTGCGATTATGTGGTTTGGAGAAAGTTTCGACGATATGGATATTACCGCTTTACAACAAAAAATCGGAAAACGCTACTCGCATGACAATTTGTTTCACACCATCTTGGCTCTACTGGAGATCGAAACCAACGTCTATGATAGTGAAATGGATATTTTAAAAAACTGATTGTCACCTGCATTCCTTCTCTGAACGACGCGGGAAGGAACTCGCTTTCCAGGATGGCAAGAGTAACTGTCATCATTTTTTATGGTTGCTCTTCCATCAATTCTTTGATAATTTGAATGACCTCAACCCATCCTACTCCATCGGATCCAGTGCCTTGTAACGAATCAACCCAGCAGCATCGATGAGGTAGCTTGTGGGTAATACACGAGCCTGCCAGCGATTGAATGTCTGTCCATCCTGATCCAGCAAAATCGTAAAATCCACATCCAGGCGCTGCAATATTCGCTGAACCGGATTTCTGCGCTCGGAAACACCAATCGTAGCGATCTCCAGCGGACGCCCATCCATGATGTCTGATAAACGCTGCATCGCCGGCATCTCTTTGATGCAGGGTGTACACCAACTGGCCCAGAAGTTTATAAGTACCACTTTTCTCCGGTATTCCTCCGGGGTGGCAGGCGATTATCGAGGTCTTTCAACTCAAAAGAGAACTCTTTTCTTTCATCCTGATAAAGTTTAATCACACCGCCTGCCATGACTGGGTTGACTCTCCAGAGGAGAGAAAACATTACAATTATTGTAATTGAACCATACGTTATTCATTTATCCTTGAGATGGTGCGCGCCAGCCGGCTACATAGTAGTATAGTCAGTAATTAATCGATTAATATAACCGGTGAACATCATGTCCAGAACACCAACGCTAACAGCCGCACTACTTACCACTCTATTAACCGCCTGCAATTCCGGTGGAGATGAGACAGGTTTAACATCGACAAATACGAATCATGTCTGGAAAGAGCAGATGAAAATGCTGGAAAAAGCCAGAGAGGTTGAAAAAAAAGTTCTGGAGGCCGCCGAACAACGGCAAAGAACCATCGACAGACTGAGTGAATAGTATACTTGGCTGACGAATCATGTTGATTGCCATATTTCGTTTCTACGAAGAACTGAACCACTTTCTACCCAGCGATCGACGCAAGGCATCCATCAAAGACTGCATCGAATCCATGGGCGTGCCACATACCGAGATTGTCCTGATCCTGGTTACCAGTGATCGATGAAATTCTTCTGCATACTTGCAGACAAAGACCGGGTAAGTATCTACCCCACATTTGAGAGACAGGGTGTTACCGATACCACTTACCTTCGAGCTAAACTCCTGAGAGATTCCCGTTTTGAAAAAATGGGGTCAGGTTGGAATGCTACTTACTTAAGTTTTTTGGGTTGGCCATTTTTCCGAATATTCTCTCGCGTAATAGCCCTTGGTTTGGTAAGTAGCGGGAATTGTCTGGGTCTTCGTTTTATAGCTCGCGGCTCCATACGTCCCGGTTGTTTTCCAACCTGCTGCGGTGCAATGAGGATAAAAAGGCCCTCAATTTTATCGATGTCGTAACGACCGATTTTTTGCCACACAATCCATAGCTGCAAAGTATGCTTGAAGCTAAGTTGTCGAGGAATGATGTCAGCCAGTAATGCCGCCTGAGCCATCAGTAAACGGATCAAGTTGTAAGCCAAAAGATAGACCCACAGCTCTTTTTCCGCCATTTCCGGTGTGCGACAACTTAATGTTTCCATTCCCAGAGTGGTCTTGATGTTGCGTATATCTAACTCTACCTGCCAACGGTTCCGATAGAGTGCCTTCAGGGCGGCTTTGCTCGTACTTTTTGAGCAAAGTAGTGTTGTCACCAGGATCTTACCGCCAGCACGCAACTCCCGCACTTTCAATCTATCGGGGGTTTGATCATACTCTGCCTGACTCATCCAGGCGGGTTTGACTTTTGGCTTGTCTATTTCGATAAGATGATCTCGCGGGCCCAGACGCTCTCCTTGGCGAAAATCCGTGTTGCGCCGCCGTGAACCATATTGCTCGAAAACGCCATCCACTCCTTTGGCCTGAAGAGCACACAATAGAAAATAGGTGGCATAAAAAGCATCCCCCAGAAGGAGATCACCAGCGTCCAAGGTACCAAGTATGGTTCTAAGCAATGACTGCTCATCGCTTCCTTTTCCGCGACAAGGTCCCAATGCTGCATCAAGTACAGCACCGCTGGCGAGGCAGACGATACCAACCACCCGGCAAAGAGGGAAACCCAATCCGGGTTGCTGGCTACGGGGTTGAGGATAGACAGCCTGGTTCTCTTCTGTATCGGGCAACGTAACGGTAGCGCCATCCACCAGTCTGACCGGTCGCCCCCGCCAGTGCCAGGAATCCGGGGTGTGCTCAGTCATCATACGCCCCGTGTAACGGGCTAGCGTAGAGACCATGTCCAATGGCAGCCGTTTCCGTGCGCGACAGTATGCTCCCGTATGCGTACTACAGATTGGCAGCTCACCCATCAATCGCTTGACTGCAGCAGCATCAACTATGTTCTGGCAAGAACGATCAGCACTCATTGCTTGAGCCAGAAACATCGATAACGTCTCTGTTGGCGGAAACAGCCTTTCCCGATGTTCCGGTAGCAATGATTCGATTTGATTGAAAAACTCTGGGCCGGTTAGCAGATTAAAGAAAGCATAGGAATCACTGGCTGTAGCGTAGGTTGTGAGACCTTTTTGTTGATGTATGCAGGTGCGTTGATTAGGATGCATTAAGGCGAGGGTGTCCTGAATTCTGTGTAACTGTCTATCATTAAACCCAAGCGTGGTTGAGGATAGGCGCTATGAACAAGAAAGAACTACAGGCGATCGCTCATGCGGCCGCTAAAAATATCAAGACGGAAGACGACCTCAAAGACTTCCATCAGATGCTAACCAAGATTACGGTCGAAGCGGCACTGAACGCTGAGTTAGATGATCATCTTGGCTTTGAAAGGCACGAGCAGTCCGAAGCTGACAATAACCGCAAGGGCTATGCCAGTAAGACGAACCGAACGGAAGCCGGCCAGTTCGAGCTCGATACACCACGCGACAGAGCTGGGAGTTTCGAACCCAAGCTCGTTAAAAAATACCAGCGTCGATTTACTTCCATGGACGACAAGATTATTTTCTTGTATGCCCAGGGCATGACAACACGAGAAATCGTCACGACCGTTAAAGAAATGTACGGTGCTGATGTCTCCGCCACCTTGATTTCCAAAGTGACTGACGCTGTTATTGAACAAGTGATTGAATGGCCATCTAGGCCATCTAGGCCATCTAGGCCACTGGATGCGGTCTATCCCATTATTTACCTGGATTGTATTGTCGTAAAAATCCGGCAAGACAAGAAAGTGATCAATAAGGCAATTTCTCTGGCACTGGGCGTGAACATGGAGGGCCACAAGGAATTGTTGGGGCTCTGGCTGTCAGAGAATGAGGGTGCCAAGTTCTGGCTCAATGTACTCACAGAGCTCCAGAATCGCGGCGTGAAGGATATACTGATAGCCTGTGTTGATGGCCTGAAGGGCTTTCCAGACGCAATCAATATAGCGTTTCCAGAGACTCAGATCCAGCTCTGTATTGTTCACATGGTGCGCAACTCGATGAAGTACGTGCCCTGGAAAGACTACAAGGCAGTGACGGCAGACCTGAAGAAAATATATAAGCCTGTCACCGAAGATGAAGCGCTACTGGAACTTGATAATTTCTCTAACCGATGGGACGACAAATATCCCCAGCTCAGCCGTTCGTGGCGTAGCCACTGGCACAATCTTAATGCCCTGTTTGGCTACCCTGAGGACATCCGCAGGGCAATCTATACAACCAATGCCATCGAGTCAATGAACAGCGTGGTTCGTAAGGCAATTAAAAAACGGAAGCTATTTCCGACCGACGACTCGGCAATGAAAGTGGTGTACCTGACGGTGCAGCAAGCATCAAAAAAATGGACCATGCCGATTCGCAATTGGAAACCAGCACTGAATAGATTTATGATTGAGTTCGAAAAACGCTTAGCGAAATATATTTAATCCAGGCAGTTACACAGAAAACTTTAGAGGCTCTGACAGTTTTAATAAAAGGTATACCTCGCCTCGTATTCCACTGGGCTTATATATCCAAAATCACTGTTGTCCCGTTAACTTTCATATCAAAGCGATCTGATTGATGAAATGTTGATTGGCGCGGAGAGGATCACCTCGTAGCAAGGCAATCAGGTTCCGTTTCTCGAAGAGATTGAGCTGCAATAAACGTAGTATTTGCTGCATGCTTTTCTTCAGCTTTGACTGGAACTTAATAAATGCCAAAAGCAGATATACACACAATGCAATCCAGATCTGCGTCATTACTGTATTCTTACGAGCTATGGTCAAATCTGGTGTATAAGCCATCAAGTAGCTTCCTGTTTAACTCGGATCCCATCTTTAAGTTGCACACCTTCAATTACATCGGCGAGCAGTTGATAGCCTCTTAAGCGGTGCCATCTTTTTTGTGCAGTGTGCATCAACTTAAATGCCATGGCCAACGTCGTTAATCGACTACCGCAGTTCTTTGTTCTCGTGGTTCTAAGCCGCACTGTGGCAAACACCGATTCAATCGGGTTGCTGGTTCGTATATGCCCCCAGTGTTCCGCAGAAAAATCATAAAAAGTCAGCATCTTGTCTCGGTCTTTTTGTAAGCAATGCATCGCTTTCGGGTACTTATCCTCATATTTTCGCAAGCATAAATCAAAGGCTTTTTCGGCATTGGTTCGAGAGTCAGACATCCAAATATCATGCAGATTCTCTTTGACTTTAGGCTGTATCGCCCTAGGCACTTTGTTGAGCACATTGGCGGTCTTGTGCACCCAACAACGCTGGTGCTTCGTCGTTGGCCAATGCTTGGTAATGGCCTTCCAGAAGCCTAGTGCACCGTCACCAACGGCCACCTCTGGCGGCACCGTAAAACCTTGTTCTGTGAGCTGCTCTAACAACTCTAACCAGCTCGCTTCTGACTCACGGTAGCCATCCGTAAGCTCAATGACTTCCTTACGACCTGTGCTGTCGGAACCCATGATCACCAGCAAGCAAAGCTTGTCGTCTTGCCTTACGTTGCAATAAACACCGTCGGCCCAAATGTACACATAGCGCCGCTTTGATAAATCGCGCTTACGCCACTGACCATATTCGCCTTCCCAAGTTTGCTTGAGGCGGCTTATGGTATTGGAGGACAAACCTTTGGCATCAGCGCCAAGCAAACCTGCCAGTGCGTCCTTGAAGTCGCCTGTAGAGATGCCTTTCAAGTACAACCAGGGCAGCAGCTCTTCAATGGTCTTCGCTCGCTTCAAGTACGGTGGCACCAAACCGCTGTTGAACTTGATGCCTTGCCCGGTACAATCTCTTACTTTGGGAACCTTGACCCCAATATCACCAAGCCCTGTTTGGATCATACGTTCCGGCAGGTGCCCATTGCGTACAACACCTTGTAAGCCTGATTCTCTCAGCAACCCTTGGTATTGTGCTAACAGGGTGGCGACTTCCGCCTCTATGGCTTGGGCTAATAGTTGCTGGGATCCGGTATGTAAAAGCTCAGAAAGGACATCTCGCGCTGGCCTATTCAGCCCGACAATATTATCATTCTTCATGTAGCGTACTCTTGTTGGTTGGTGATCGGCTAGGATCTTTTCCTTCCAACAGGATATGCTGCTTTAATTCCTCATATACCAGAAATGACTATACCTCCATTCTTATTTTGTTCCGATGAAAGACTTGATCTTCAGATTCTGTTTGACCCATTTAAAAAAACAGTTCCACCTGCCAGCACGCCTTATAGATATCGGCAATAGTTTTCGCTGCCAGTTTGAAATTGTTGGTCAGGAACACGTAATGCTTACTTGTTTCTGGATCGCGGCAACCGATGCGCCGAGGTTGGCCTGGACATTTATTTGCCGTCCGGACACCGGTAAATTGGATGGTCTGATCGCTGGTTAGCCCCTTGTCTGCCAGGGCCGGATGACGGTGCATAACTCGTGATTTCGCATTAGACTTGAGACGAGTAACAAAGAAAATTTCTTTCGCCGTTAATTGCTTATACCAAGCATAATCGTTATAGCCCCAGATCGATGGCTACAATACTGCCTTTGGGGGATTTCAGTGTACGGCTAATCTCAATGCTACTTGTCTTGTCTTTGGTTATGGCGGCGAACTCCGGAAGATAGCCATCATGATTCAAGCCGATATGGAGTTTAATGGCATCCTTGGTTGAACGGAAATCAGCCGAGGGAAACGCGGACAGGCAGAGGTAGATTGTAGAAGAATCCAACGAATAAAGCAGGTTATTGAAACGAAAACCATGACCAGGAGTCATTCCCTGGCAGCGGCTCAGCCGTTTTCCAAACAGAGCTTCGTACAGCGCGTAGGGTTTATCTTCGTTGATGCGAGAAAGATTTTAGCGGGAAAGCTTTACACTGCCAAGATGATAGGGCTGATGCGCTTGTGCCGAGATATTCTCGACAATATTACGCAGACTATTTCGGCCTGACATCTGTGCCATTATGAGAGTCACGAACTGTGACCAACGAGAAGCAGTCCGAAAGGAACGATCCGCATGCTGTTTTGCCTGTGTCCAGAATTCATGTCACGGCACAAATTTTAGTATTTTCAAGAAGATCGTATTACAATGAGCCGCGGCCTGATCCTCATGTTTTAATTCAATAAGTTATAGATAAACTCAATTGTATCAATTACGGATGAATCAGGCCTCCTTAATCACCCGTTAACGGGACAGCAGTGATTTGGGGTATATAGTCCAGTGGAATACGAGGCGAGGTATGCCTCTCATTAAATGAGTCCGTAAAACTGGGAGAACCTCAGAGCAATCCTCTACGAGTTACGCGAAAAAGTGCATATAGGACAAAAGTAGTATCTGGCAAAGAGCGGATTATAACACCAGCTCAGTCACATCAACATAGAGTTTCAGCCGCTGACCCGGCTGCAGATACTTGCTTGGCAGAGTATTCCATTTCCTCAGGCTCGCTACTGTGACGTTGAACTTCTGGGCGATGCACGCCAGGGAATCTCCCTTGCGGACACGGTAGTGGAGTGAGCTGAGGGTATTGATTGGTGAGGTGGCGAAAGGCTGGAGAGGCGCTGAGTTGGCCACCTTTTCATTGCTCTTCGTCTTGGTCCAGATCGCCAGTTCCCGACCTAGTTTAAGTGTGTCCTTTGGTGACAAGCCGTTCCAGCGGGCCAGTGCCTTGTGGCTGACCTTATAACTGCGTGCTATGTCCCAGAGTGTATCGCCGCGCTTAACCGTGTAAATACGTTTTTTGCCACTGCGCTTGCTGTTCAGGTTTTTTGCCATCCGCTGGTCGGCGGAGAGGCTGTACTGATTGAGTTGTTTCGATGCCACAGCGATAAGCAGGTGTTTACCCGCACGGATACGGTCATCTCTGAGCTTATTGACCTGTTGCAGCAGTGCAATGGTTGTATTGTGTTTGCGGGCGATAGCGCTCAGGTTATCTCCATTGCGGATTTTGTAGCGTTTCCACTGCAGCCGTTTTTTCGGGTCAAGGGCTGCCAGTTTGTCGGTAAATCCATCGACCTTGTCAACCGGGATATTCAGCCGATGAGGGCCTTGAGGGGCTGTGGCCCAGCGGTTGAAGCCGGGGTTGAGCCGGTAGAGCTCTTCAATGGATATATCAGCCATATCCGCCGACAGAGCGAGATCCAGCTGGGATTCGATATCGATGCTATGGAAATAGGGTGAGTTGGCAATTGTCGGGAGTGTGATTCCGTAATCTATGGGTTTGCCAATGATACTGGCAATTGCCAGCAGGCGGGGCACGTAACCTTCAGTCTCCTTGGGTAGTTTGAGAGACCAGAAATCGATCGGTTTGTTCTTTTTTCTGTTACGGCGAATCGCTTTCGAAACACTGCCGCCACCTGCATTGTAGGCGGCCAGTGCCAGTTCCCAATCCCCATCGAACCGCTCTGCCATCTTCTTGAGGTAATCCAGAGCTGCTCGGGTGGAGGCGACGACATCCCGGCGGCCGTCATACCACCAGTTCTGTTTCAGCCCATAGATTTTTCCCGTCGAAGGGATGAACTGCCAGATGCCGGCAGCCCTGCCCGGTGAATAGGCAAATGGTTGAAATGCGCTCTCTACTACTGGGAGTAGGGCCATCTCCATGGGCATGCCTCTTTTTTCCACCTCTTCCACGATAAAGTGGAGGTAGGGTAGGGCGTGCTGCTGAATTCGGTCAATATAGGCCGGGTGAGAGGCGTACCATTGAATCTCCTGGGATATCCTTGGATTATCCGGTACCTGCATCTGATAGCCGACTCGAATACGTTCCCAAAGGTCTGGGGGGAGTGAGATCTTTTCCGGCAGCGGTGTGGTCTGCAGCTCAGTTACTGTTTCAGCCCATGCAGGCATGGCCGGCTTTTCAGTAATGTATTCAATGGGATCGGGCTGGGGGGGAAGATGATTTTCTGTTGAGGAATCACTCTCAATCGGGGTTTTCGCTGGAACGCTGTTACAACCTGCCATTGTCAGAAGGGCCGACAATAGCGTGGATATGATCAGTTTGTTGTGGATAAATTGCATGTAAAACCCCGGGTCGTCCTAAATATGGCTGGAGCACAGCCCTATCGAAGGCCGATACCGGCAGACTATACTGAATACAGTGTGCTTTTTCCAGAAATCAGGCGAGGTTTTAGGGTGTTTGGCGACACGCTTTTCGTTTGTGATGTATGCTCCAATCCTTATGATCACAAAACAGCGATCTTTCTGCAAATCTGCGCCTATACTGGCCCAGGAGCTGAGGCACTGGTTCAATAGCTCCCCCGGACGGGATCTTCTGGCACTGGAACAGCAGTGTCTCGAGCAATTGCTGTCGAGGCTGTTTGGTTATTATCTGCTGCATGTCGGCTGCCTTGGATATCAGACAGAACCTCTCTTTGCGAGCCGCATACGCTCCCAGTTCGTTCTCTCTCCCGATAGCATCGGGTCAGATCAAAAACATTGGATTACCGGCAGTCCGATGCAGTTGCCCATTGCTTCAGAAAGTATGGATGTGGTGGTGCTCGCCCATGCTCTGGATTTCTCTCAGGATCCCCATCAAGTGCTGCGTGAGATGGAGCGAGTGCTGATTCCGGAGGGCCGGGTGATTATTCTGGGTTTCAATCCATGGAGCCTCTGGGGTCTCAGGCGGCTGTTTTGCCTGGATAAGACCCAGGTTCCCTGGTGCGGCTATTTTCTCTCCCGGCAGCGGATTAATGATTGGCTCTCCTTGTTGGGCTTTGAAGTGCAGATGCACCGGGCTTTGATGTTCTGCCCGCCAATCAGGCAGCAGGGGGTGATGGAGCGTTTGGCTGTGATGGAGAAGGTAGGCGAAAAATTCTGGCCCCCTCTCTCTGGCGTCTATGCGGTTCAGGCCGTGAAACGTGTTTCCCGGTTGACACCGGTTAAACCAATGTGGAAGCTACGCGCCCGTGTGCAGAGCGGCCGGATTGCTGAGCCGACAGCACGTTCTGGAAGGTAAGTTTTCAATAAGTTTGAGTGGTGGACCCCCATAACCTTTCCTGATTACCTATGAAGCTCAGCTATGACGCAAGAAACATAATTACCTTGGATTCACTAGGTTACAGGGGCGTTATGTGCTGTTGTTTTTATATTAACGATAATTCGTATTATTTCGGCAGCACTATTGGACCTCAAACGAAGTATTTATGGGGTCTACAGCCCACAATTCGGCTGAGCAATAGCTGAGCTTCATAGGTAATCAGGTAACCTTTTGTCAACATCTGCACGATGTTATCGAGGTTTTGTAAAGAGAGAATCTATGTGTCTAAAAGAGTAGAAATATTTACTGACGGCGCCTGTAAGGGTAACCCCGGCCCCGGGGGCTGGGGGGCGGTATTGCGTTATAAAGGCACTGAAAAGCAGCTCTATGGCGGTGAACGGGAGACTACCAACAACCGCATGGAACTGCTCGCCGTGATCCGGGCACTGGAGGCGTTAACCCGGCCAACCCGGATTCTGATCACCACCGATTCGCAATATGTAAAAAAAGGGATGACAGAATGGATCACCAACTGGAAGCGGAATGGCTGGAAAACAGCCGCCAGGAAGCCGGTAAAGAACAGCGATCTCTGGCGTCAGCTGGATCAGCTTGTAGGCCAGTACGACATCGATTGGGCCTGGGTCAAAGGGCACAGCGGACATCCTGAGAATGAGTTGGCGGACAGCCTAGCCAATAGAGGCGTGGAAGAGCTAATAGGCTCCTAGGCTATTTTTAACACTATCTGGAACTTATATGCGTCAAATTGTATTGGATACTGAAACGACGGGTCTGGAGCCGAGGCAGGGGCATCGGATTATTGAGATCGGTTGTGTGGAGATGATCGACCGGCAACTCACGGGTAATAATTTTCATCAGTACCTTCAGCCTGACAGAGTGATCGATCAGGTCGCTATGGATGTGCATGGTATTACCAATGAATTTCTGGCAGACAAGCCCCACTTTGAAGATTTGGTGGGTGATTTTATGGAGTATATCAGCGGGGCGGAGTTGATTATTCACAATGCTCCGTTTGATGTTGGCTTCATTGATAACGAATTGCAGTTGCTTGGAAAAGAGTGGCAGAAGCTATCAACCTATTGCCAGGTGGTCGACACCCTGGTGATGGCGAAGAAGTTGCACCCTGGGCAGCGGAACAGTCTTGATGCACTGTGCAAGCGCTATGAAATTGATAACAGCCACCGTGAACTCCATGGTGCGTTGCTCGACTCTGAGATTCTGGCAGAAGTCTATTTGACCATGACCGGCGGGCAGATAGTGTTATCGCTGGATGGGTTATCAGATAGTCAGGGTGCTGCTGTTGGGGAGATCAGGCGGATATCACCAGAACGCACTGGTCTGAGAGTCATCAGAGCCAGCAGTGATGAGCTGGATGCCCATGAGGCGCGGCTAGATTTTATCGAAAAGAGAAGTGATGGTAACTGCCACTGGCGCCGCTGATTGAGTGTGCCTCACTTGCTTGCTTATGGGTACTGACGTTCGTTACCATCTATTTTTTCTTGTAAAATAATGGCTTGTAGGCGCTTTTTCTGCAGCAGTTGGATATGTTTGCGCTTTACATTCAACAGGCCGTCACCCTGAAAACGGGTGAAGAGTCGGCTGATGGTCTCTACTGCAAGCCCTAAGTAGTTTCCGATTTCATGGCGGGACATGCTGAGATAGAAGTCACTGGAGGAGAAGCCGCGTCGTTTGAACCGGTCTGACAGACCCAACAGAAAAGCAGCCAGACGCTCTTCCGCATTTCGTTTTCCCAGCAGCATAAGCATATTCTCGTCCTGACCGATTTCTCTGCTAAGTAGTCGGTACATCTGATGTTGCAGGCTGGGGATGTTGCTGCTCAGCTCCTCTAGGTGGTAGAACGGGATTTCGCAGATGGCGGTGGTTTCCAGCACTTTTGCCGAGCATTGATGACTTCCGTCCTCAATGGCGTCTAGTCCAATCAGCTCTCCCGGGAGGTGGAAGCCAAGAACCTGCTCACCACCATCTTCACTGGGCGCATAGGTTTTGACTGAACCGGTTTTAACTACATATATACTGAGGAATTTGTCGTCATCGCGGAACAGATGATCACCCCGGTGCAGCGGACGGCTTCGTTTGACGATGGCGTCGAGCTTTTCAATATCATCCGCTTCCAGTTCCATGGGAAGGCAGAGCGCCACCAAGCTACAGTTTCTGCAGGCAATCTTAATGTTTTCAAGTGAAATATTTTTTTGTCCGCTCACACGCACGCCGTGTCTCTATCCTTTATATTCGCTCCATTTTGCAGACTAGGTTGATGTGGATCAAGTGATTTTTTGATACGAATCAACAAAGAGAGGATAGACGCTTGAAATTCAGCGCCGTTTTGGACAAGAAAATTGAGGAAAGAACGAGAATTTTTCTCATTGTATCGGCTATTTATTGCTTTTTGGGGCGGCGTTTCGATTGTGAAAACCGGTCGCTTCTAGTATTCTCTAGCCCCGTCCTGGTTATTTTTATCGCATACCCTTTTTTGCCTACTTTCTAAGCGTCCCTTATGACTAAATTTGTATTTATTACGGGCGGTGTTGTTTCATCTCTCGGTAAGGGTATCGCATCTGCCTCCCTTGCAGCCCTCCTTGAAGCGCGCGGCCTTAAAGTGACCATGATCAAGCTGGATCCTTACATCAATGTGGATCCTGGCACCATGAGCCCCTTTCAGCACGGCGAGGTTTTCGTAACGGAAGACGGCGCTGAAACAGACCTGGATCTGGGTCACTACGAACGTTACATCCGCGCTACGATGGGGCGTAACAATAACTTCACCACTGGCCAGATCTACGAAAGTGTTATCCGCAAGGAGCGCCGTGGTGACTACCTTGGTGGAACAGTGCAGGTGATTCCGCACATCACCAATGAGATCAAAGACAGTGTCCGCCTCGGAGCGGGTGATGCCGACGTGGCGTTGATAGAAATCGGCGGTACCGTGGGTGATATCGAGTCATTGCCGTTTCTGGAGGCAATCAGGCAAATGGGTGTTGAACTGGGCCACGATAGTGCGTTGTTCATGCATCTGACGCTAGTGCCCTATATTCCCACTTCAGGCGAAATCAAAACAAAGCCTACCCAGCATTCGGTGAAAGAGTTGCGTTCTATCGGTATTCAACCCGATGTCCTGCTCTGTCGCGCAGAGAGGCCTCTACCCGATGCAGAGCGGAAGAAGATTGCGCTGTTTACCAATGTTGCTGAGCAGGCCGTGATATCGGCCGTGGATGCGGACCATATCTATCGTATTCCACTGTTGCTCCATGAGCAATTCTTGGATGAGATTGTCGTCAAGCAGTTTGAACTCAATGTTCCAGCTGCCGATCTCTCCGAGTGGCGTGCGGTACTGGACGGACTTGAGAATACCGATGGCAGTGTCACTATCGCCATGGTCGGTAAATATATGCACCTGACAGAGGCCTATAAGTCTCTCTCTGAAGCGCTGATCCATGCCGGGATTCATACGCGTACCAGGGTCATGATCAAGTACGTCGACTCTGAGCAGATCGAACAGGAAGGAACCGCTGAGCTGGAAGAGGTTGATGCCATTCTGGTGCCGGGTGGTTTTGGTGAGCGCGGCGTGGAAGGCAAAATTGCTACTGCGCGATACGCCAGGGAGCAGAAAATACCCTATCTGGGTATATGTCTGGGTATGCAGGTTGCCGTGATCGAGTATGCACGCAATATGGCTGGACTAGAGGGCGCTCAAAGCACGGAGTTCAATCGGGAGACCCCGCACCCGGTTATCGCGCTGATTACCGAGTGGCTGAATGCCGATGGCGAACTGGAGATCCGCGACGAGGCCAGTGATCTGGGTGGAAGTATGCGCCTGGGCGGGCAGGAGTGCCGGTTGCTGGAAGGCAGCAAGGCCAGAGAACTCTATGGTGATGAGACCATTGTAGAGCGCCACCGCCACCGTTATGAATTCAATAATCAGTATCTTGAATCACTGGAGCCGGCGGGCCTCAGGGTGGCCGGGCGTTCAATCGACGGGAAGCTGGTGGAGATCGTTGAGATCGATGATCATCCTTGGTTTATCGCTTGCCAGTTTCATCCTGAATTTACCTCAACCCCGCGTGATGGGCATCCCCTGTTTTCCGGTTTTGCCCGTGCTGCCCGGGAACATCAACGAAGCTCCAACCGGGGCGGTGAAAGCTGATGCAGTTGTGTGGATTTGAAGTTGGATTGGAAAGACCTCTGTTTCTGATAGCCGGCCCCTGTGTGGTAGAGAGCGAACAACTAGCGCTGGATACGGCTGGCAAGCTGAAAGAGATTACCGAAGAGATGGGGATTCCGTTCATCTATAAATCCTCGTTCGACAAGGCAAACCGGTCTTCCGGGGAGAGTTTTCGTGGGTCAGGTCTTGAAGAGGGGTTGCGGATACTGGAGATGGTTAAGCAGCAGACCGATGTCCCCCTGCTGACAGATGTCCACGAATATACCCCATTGAATGAGGTAGCTTCAGTGGTGGATGTCTTACAGACCCCGGCTTTTCTCTGCCGTCAGACCAACTTTATCCATGCGGTGGCCAAACAGGGATTACCGGTCAATATTAAAAAGGGGCAGTTTCTGGCGCCTTGGGATATGAAACATGTGGTTGAGAAGGCCAGGAGCGTTGGTAATCAACAGATTATGGTTTGCGAGCGCGGTGTCTCCTTCGGTTATAACAATCTGGTTTCCGATATGCGTTCACTGGCTGTGATGCGCGAAACCAACGCCCCGGTCGTATACGATGCCACTCACTCTGTTCAGTTGCCCGGTGGCCAGGGCAGCTCCTCAGGAGGGCAGCGTGAATTCGTCCCTGTATTGGCCAGGGCTGCGGTAGCTGCTGGTATCTCCGGTCTGTTTATGGAGACCCACCCAAACCCAGAGAAAGCGCTGAGTGACGGTCCGAACTCCTGGCCCCTGGATCAGATGTACGAGCTGCTTGAAATGCTCAAGACGCTTGATCAAACTGTTAAATCCAAGCCGTTTCCCGAAGCAGGACTTTAAAGAATTCTGGCTGCAATAGGTTCGTTTGTGTTTGTTTGAGAACAGTGTCAAAGAGTGCTCGTTTAGAATCTTCAAGAAGGAACGCAGAGTACGCGGCGATTTTTCCTGTTTTTTTAATGCGTAATATTTGTGTGCTATAGATTCTCAATAACACGGTGCAGATGTTTAAGCGAGGGTATGGGTTTTGGTGACCTTACCGCCCATGCTTTTGATTTTTTCTAACAGGCACTGGTTAGTTAAACAAATATTGAATCAATGGAGTAAGTATGTCCGAAATTGTCGATATCCGCGCCAGAGAAATACTCGATTCCCGTGGCAATCCTACCGTAGAAGCTGATGTCATCACTGCCGATGGGGCTATCGGCCGGGCGGTTGCCCCCTCCGGGGCTTCTACTGGCTCCAGAGAGGCACTGGAATTACGCGACGGTGACAACAGACGTTATCTCGGGAAAGGTGTACTTAAAGCGGTAGAGAACATCAGCGGTGAGCTGAAACAGGTCCTGATTGGTTCGGAGGTTACAGAGCAGGCGGATCTGGACCGGAAGATGATTGATCTGGATGGTACCGATAACAAGGGACGCTTAGGTGCAAATGCAATCCTGGCAGTCTCTCTGGCAGCGGCACACGCCGCCGCCCAGGAACGTGCGATGCCTCTCTATCGCTACCTTTCGGCGGGCCCTTACCGGATGCCGGTGCCGATGATGAATATCATCAATGGTGGCGCTCACGCCGATAACAGCGTCGATTTTCAGGAGTATATGATTCTTCCTGTCGGTGCATCGTCTGTGCGCGAAGCCATCCGCTACGGGGCAGAAGTGTTTCACAGCCTCAAGAGTGTGCTTAAGGGAAAAGGGTTGAATACAGCCGTGGGTGATGAAGGCGGTTTTGCCCCGGATCTGCCCTCCAATACAGCCGCAGTCGAGGTGATCCTGGAGGCCATTGAGAAGGCTGGCTTTAAGGCCGGTGAAGATATTTATCTCGGACTGGATGTGGCCAGCTCGGAGTTTTATCGGGATGGCATTTATGATCTTGCATCGGAGGGCCGTCAGCTCAATGCAGCTGAATTTGTAGACTATCTGTCAGCGATGGTCGATCAGTACCCTATTATCACGGTCGAAGATGGCATGGATGAGGGTGATTGGGATGGCTGGAAATTGTTGAGTGAACGGCTGTGCAGCAAAATTCAGCTGGTGGGCGATGACCTGTTCGTGACGAATACCAATATTCTTTCACGGGGCATCGAAGAGGATATTGCTAACTCAATCCTGATTAAATTCAATCAGATCGGTACCCTGACCGAGACCCTTGATGCCATCAAAATGGCTCATGATGCCGGCTATACTGCCGTAATTTCTCACCGTTCCGGCGAGACCGAGGACACAACCATCGCCGATCTGGTGGTTGCGACCAACGCTGGACAGATCAAAACCGGATCGCTCAGCCGTTCGGACCGGGTGGCTAAATATAACCAACTGATGCGGATTGAAGATCAGTTGGGTGATGAGGCTTCCTATGCTGGTAAAGAGGCTTTCAAAAATCTCTGATCCAACTGATGCTACGAATCCTGACAGTGCTGCTGCTACTGATACTGATTACGCTTCAGTTTCGTCTCTGGGTGGGTGAGGGGAGCTTGGCGGAGGTACATGCCCTGCAAAAAGAGGCAGCGCTGCAGAAAAACCAGTTGGGAAAAATGCGGCAGCGTAATCAGGCACTTCAGGCAGAGGTGGCCGATCTTAAACAGGGACTTGAGGCGATTGAAGAGCGCGCCCGCAGTGAACTTGGGATGATTAGGAAAGACGAGGTCTTTTACCAGGTGATTGAGCCCAAAACGAGGCAGAAGGATTGATGTCCAGTCACTGGGCCATTGTTCCGGCTGCGGGTGTTGGTCGTCGTATGGGAAGCGCTGTTCCCAAGCAGTACCTTGATCTTGGTGGCCGTCCGGTTATTGAGTATGCCCTGGAGTCATTGCTCAACCATCCTGAGATAAAAGAGGTGCTGGTCCCCCTATCTGAATCTGATGAATGGTGGAGTGAGACCGCGTTCGCCACTGATCCGCGGATACGTCGTGTTAGTGGTGGCCGAGAGCGTTGTGATTCCGTGCTGAATGCCCTGCGCATGCTTGCTGATGAAGCAGACCCGGATGACTGGGTGCTTGTACACGATGCCGCCAGACCCTGCCTGCGCAGTTTTGACCTTGATAAGTTGATAAATACCCTCCGGAATCACCCTGTCGGCGGTCTGCTGGCGGTTCCTTTGCATGACACTGTCAAGCGTGCGAATGAATCAGGAGGCGTGCTTGAGACGCTGCCAGGTGAGTCGTTGTGGCGGGCTTATACGCCCCAGATGTTTCGCTATTCCACTCTCTGTTCCTCGCTGGAAGATGCGTTGGCAGCGGGTAAACGTGTTACAGATGAGGCCAGTGCCATTGAATTGTCCGGCCTTTCGCCGTTGCTGGTTGAAGGGGCTGCAGATAATATCAAGATTACCCGACCGGAGGATTTGCAGTTGGCGGCTTTCTATCTGGCTGGTCAATATTTTTGTGTGTAAGCGGGAAAAAATCCTGTCATGGGCTCTCCATCCCTTCTTATATCATATGCAGGAGGTTATTAAGGGGGGCCCGGCTCTGTGTGTGATGCAGAGATCAAAAAGAAGGCAGAGAGGGTTCTGCCTTCTTTACGAATGCCACATTCTGGTCTGATCAGTGAACGCTGCCAAACGATAGATCAAGTGCATAGGCAGGCAGCGGGATGCCGGAAATTTTACAGGCCTGTACGACGGGGCCGTGTGGGAAGAGAGTATAGGGGTATCGTTTGCCTCCTTGCTTTTTGAATGCCCCGGAGAGTGCTCTAATTAACAGTCTTGCGCTACAGCTGGTGCCGTTTTGCTCGCAGTGTCCGCGAAGAAAGTGGATCACTTCCCAGTGGGCGTCGGTCAGTTCAATATCCTCTTCGGCTGCCAACGTTCTGGCCGTTGCTTCACTCCACTCGTTAAAGCTTTCAGGGGCCTTGCTGGTTTCGGTTGCCAGGGGGTCTGGTATCGGTATCATCTCTACTCCTTCAGTATAGGGATCTGTTATATTTTTCCGGCACCACTTTTTATTGAGGTATAGGTGCCCTCCTTGAAGATAGTAGAGATTTTCAAAAATAATAGACGGAATTAGTAGGGTATTTGGCGGGCACTGTGCCGATCTGATGCGGTATGCTGTTTTTTCATGTTGTGACAAACAGTGATTTACAGTCAGGTATGACAGTTTTCCCATAAGTCTGTGTGAGGGAGGGCATCTCTATACCCTCTGCTAAATAGTCATTGAGAAGATACTCGGGAACGGGTTATCAGGAGTTGAAATATGCGCATTGGACAGGGCTATGATGCCCACCGTTTTACCCGGGAGAGACGTTTGATACTGGGTGGTGTGGCGATTGACTATGAGTTGGGGCTGGAGGCGCACTCCGATGGTGATGTATTAATCCATGCGCTTTGTGATGCGCTGCTGGGTGCTGCCGGGCTGGGCGATATCGGACAACACTTCCCTGACAGCGGAGCGGAGTTTAAGAATATCGATAGCCGAATACTACTGCGGCGGGTGACAGACCTGCTTGTCTCTCAGAGCATGAAGGTGGGCAATGTCGATGTGACGATCGTCGCACAGACCCCAAAATTATCTCCCTACATTGATGCCATGCGTGAAAAACTGGCGTTGGATATGGATGTCGGCAGTTCAAAAGTGAATGTCAAGGCGACCACTACCGAGGGGATGGGATTTGCCGGACGTGGAGAGGGTATTGCTTGCTATGCTGTTGCGTTGATTGAAAAGCGGTAAATTCTCCATGAGTCTATACCCTCTCATAACAGTAAGTGTTGTGTTATTAAGATGTTACGAAAAGAGCAATGAATAACAATGAGTATCCTGCCAAATCCCTCTGTTTCTGAATTACCCTTCGCCTTTGGCGGTCCTCCCTGCACGGGTGTAATCCGCGCCGTGCCGGAAGATTTTCTGGTTGATGAGATTTCACTGTTTGACCCCGATGGTGAAGGCGAACACCAGCTCCTGCGGATTGAGAAACGAAACACCAACACGGAATGGGTGGCGGGTCTATTGGCCAGGCATGCCAGTGTCCCCAGGCGGGACGTCAGTTATGCGGGACAGAAGGACCGCAATGCCGTTACCCGGCAGTGGTTTTCAGTGAGGCTCGCAGGTCAGCCAGAGCCTGACTGGAGTGAACTTGACTGTTCTGGAATAAAGATTTTGGAGAGTGCCCGCCATGGTAGAAAACTCCGGACGGGTGCTCTGAAAGGCAATCGCTTTACCATCAGAGTAAGTAAGTTTGATGGGGACCAGACCGTGCTGAAAAAGTGCCTGGCACGGGTGGCGGAAGAGGGGGCACCCAACTATTTTGGCGAACAGCGTTTTGGACGGGGGGGAGGGAATATCGTCTCTGCGGAAGCACTGTTCAGGGGAGAGTTGAAACGGCTGAAACGGCAAAAGCGTGGTATCTATGCTCTCTGCGGCACGTTCGCTGCTGTTTAACCGGGTACTTGCGTTTCGCGTCACGTCAGGCAGTTGGAACACTCCCCTGCTAGGAGAGCGTCTGATGCTGGATGGCAGCCGTAGCAGTTTTCTTGCGGAACAGATTGATAGTGAGCTGGAGCAGCGCTATCACAGTATGGATATTCATACATCCGGTCCGCTCTGGGGGCAGGGAGATGTGATGATCAGCGGTAAAATCGCCGAGATGGAGGCCGCTGTTGTTGAAAATGAGGCGCTGTTGAGGGAGGGGCTGGAAAGGTATGGCTTGAAAATGGAACGTCGCGCTTTGCGGATGCCTGTCAGCGATCTTAACTGGTCCATTCAGGGGACGCGGTTAACCCTTGAGTTCAGCCTGCCAAAAGGGAGTTTTGCAACATCACTCCTTCGCGAGTGCATTAGTTACAGCTAGCAGCCCATTATTGGATATTGCGCTAGTCATGATGCCTGTGCTTCTCCTCACCTTTCCTGGAGAGCAGAACATAGGTGGCGCCCGTTCCGCCATCGAATCTGGGGGCTGAGCAGAAAGCCAATACCTCCGGCCGCTGCCTTAACCACTGATTGACCTTCTGTTTCAGAACAGGTTGTTGTCCTTCAGAGCCGTAGCCTTTTCCATGGATAATCTGGATAACCCGCAATTTGTGCCGGCGGGCGTGGACAAGGAACTGTGCAAGGAGTGAACGCGCCTCAACGACCCTCAGTCCATGGAGATCAAGCATCTCTTGTGGGAGGATGTGGCCACGGCGTAGCTCCTGAAACAGACGTTGCTGAATGCCCGGTCGGACAAACAGCAATTCTTCGCCGGTCTCCAGGGGTAGATCCACAAAGCTGTCATCCAGCAGTTCATCGGTGACAGACGGGTTTGGTGGCAGGGGGATAGGTCTTAATGATTTCCTGAAGGGGATTCTCTTGTCGTGATCATGGTGAACCGTCCCCTCCATTTCTTCCTTGAAGAGGGCTGCGGCCTCTCTATTCTCCAGATCTTCTTTACTGCTCATGCCATTAACCCATTTTTGCATTTGAGTATATCAGCCGGAAGCGTTCCTGTTCAGCCATCATGGGGTGAGACCTTCGGGTATTTCCAGTATAGTCTGCGTTTTAGATTGTTTGAGATGAGTTTTCAATAAGCTCGTGTTCTGGATGGTATCCTCATACCCTCAGGTCGATATTTGCACGGTGTTATTGGAAAGTTGCCGTTTGAGAAGGATTGGGTGCCCCGGGGCATGAAGATTTTATTAAGTAACGATGATGGCTTTCAGGCTCCGGGTTTGGCTGCCCTGGCAGCGGAGCTTTCGCAAATGGCAGACATCACTGTCGTGGCGCCTGAGCGTAACCGCAGTGGCGCAAGTAACTCGCTTACACTGGATCACCCATTGCGGGCAGAGCGGTCTGAGAATGGATTTATCCGGGTGGATGGGACGCCTACGGATTGCGTCCATCTGGCGATTACCGGTTTGCTCGAAAGCGAGCCGGATATGGTGATCGCCGGTATTAATGCCGGTGCCAATCTCGGGGATGACGTGCTCTATTCAGGGACCGTTGCCGCTGCTACCGAAGGGCGCTTTCTTGGCTACCCAGCAATTGCCGTCTCAATGAACGCTCATCAGCCCAGACACTATGATGCCGGTGCCAAAGTGGCGGCTGAACTGATCAGGCACCTGCAGGAGGAGCCGCTGGCTCCTGATACCATTCTTAACGTCAATATTCCTGATTTCCCCTACGCGGAGGTGAAAGGCTACCGGGTGACTCGACTGGGGCACAGGCACAAGGCTGAACCTGTGGTAAAAACCACCGATCCCCGTGGCCGCATCATCTATTGGGTTGGGCCGGCGGGATTGGAGCAGGATGCCGGTCCCGGAACTGATTTTTACGCTGTGCGAGAAGGTTATATTTCGGTTACGCCACTGCAAGTTGATTTGACACGTCATTCGGCACTTGAGCAGATGAGTGACTGGGTCAGCAGGATTGGCCGGTAATGAATAGGCTGCATCGCGGTATCGGTATGACCTCTTTACGTACCCGGGATCGGCTGATTCAGCGTCTGCGGAGTGAAGGTATCGGAGATCTTCGGGTCCTGGAGGTAATGCGTAACACCCCCAGGCATATTTTCGTTGATGAGGCGCTTGCCAGCCGCGCTTATGAGGATACGGCGCTGCCTATAGGTTACGGCCAGACAATTTCACAACCCTTTATTGTTGCACGGATGACCGAATTGCTGTTGGAGTCAGGCCCGTTGGATACGGTGCTTGAGATCGGTACTGGATCGGGTTATCAGACGGCAGTGCTTGCCGGATTGGTGGCACGTGTTTACAGCGTGGAAAGAATAGAGGCTTTGCAGAAACAGGCACGAAGAAAATTTCAGGAGCTGGGTATTCGTAATATTCGACTGCGCTATACCGATGGCGGTATGGGGCTGCCGGAGCATGCGCCGTTCGATGGCATAATTGTCACTGCGGCGCCTGAAGGGATCCCCAAGGCTTTGGTTGAGCAGTTGAAGCCGGGAGGGCGTATGATTCTTCCTATTGGCAGGCGTACCGAGCAAGTGATGGTTCGAGTGACCCGCACCGTTTCCGGGTACGATAGGGAGTTGTTGGAGAGAGTGGCCTTTGTGCCCCTGTTGGGAGGTATGCAGTAATGAAGCCGTTTTCAACACTCTATGAGCGGGTGATGCGGTGGTCAAAGCATCGCCATGCTGCACGTTATCTGTTCGGGCTCAGTTTTGCGGAGTCCTCTTTTTTCCCCATTCCACCGGATGTTATGTTGGCACCCATGGCATTGGCTACACCCTCCAAGGCGTGGAATTTTGCGGCTCTGACAACTGCGGCATCAGTGCTTGGCGGACTACTTGGCTATTTTATTGGACTGTTCGCCTTTGACATGGTCGAACCATTGCTTCGAGAGGGTGGCTACTATCCGAGGTATCTGCAGGCGAAGGGCTGGTTTGATGAGTGGGGCTTCTGGGCTATTTTTGTAGCCGGATTTTCACCCATACCCTATAAGATATTCACCATTACTGCCGGTGTTATATCCATGGCGCTGATTCCGTTTGTTCTGGCCTCAGCTATTGGCCGAGGCGCCCGGTTTTTTCTGGTTTCTGCCTTGATGGCCTGGGGTGGAGAGCGGATGGATGGTATGTTGAAGAAATATATCGACTGGATCGGTTGGCTGGTGGTGATTCTGGTGGCGGCGGTAGTAGTCGTTGTCAAACTATAAGTGTAAAAATGAGTCTCTTGCGATGACCACCAGATGGTGGGCTTTTTTTTCGCCCAGTGGGCGGCTGGTTCCATCATTGTTATTGCTTCTCTGTATCTCTAGTGGATTACTGAGTAGTTGCAGTTCACCGCCCAAAGCGCCGGTGGTTTCCAGAGAAGCGCCAGCGCATCGAATAACCAAACGTCCAAAGTATTACCGGATTAAGCGGGGGGATACCCTCTACTCTATCGCCTGGCGTTTTGGCCTTTCTTACCGTACATTAGCGAGATGGAACAATATACGGCCTCCGTATACCATCTATCCCGGCAAGCGTTTACGGTTTGCCTCCGTTACTGGCAATGAAACCGTAAAACCCAGGACTATCCGGATAACCAAGAGACCGCCCAGTAGAAAGAAACAGGCAAAGAGCGGGGGCAAGCAAACTGCCTCATCCACTAAAACGAGTAAGTCAGCCAAAGCGGTAGCGTTGCGCTGGGGCTGGCCGACGAAAGGTGTGGTGGCGCAGTTTTTTGTCAAAGGGGATTTGATGCGTCAGGGTATTAAGATCAGGGGGCGGACCGGACAACGGGTATTGGCGGCGGAGGTTGGCAAGGTGGTGTATGTCGGCAGCGGACTGATTGGCTATGGCCGCCTGATCATTATAAAACATAATAAAAACTATCTGAGCGCCTACGGGTACAACAGAAAAATATTGGTGAAGGATGGGGATGAAGTAGCTAAAGGTGAACGCATAGCTGAAATGGGGGGCGATGACAGTAATAAACCATTGCTACATTTTGAGATCCGGCGAAATGGAACGCCGGTGAATCCGGTGAAATTACTGCCACGCCAGCATTGATGTGGCGCGTGAGCTACAGCTGATCCGCCAGTGAGGAGGAATTGTATGGTAGAGCGTTCGGATGACGAGTCCGTTGATACCAAGCTTGAAAAGTTAACTAAAAATAAGTCGGCCGGATCAAGATCGAAGAAGAATGATCTCTCTGAGGCTGTGGCGGTGTCAACCAATGCTATTTCGGCAGAAGCGCTCTCTGTCAGCCAGATGGATGCCACTAGGCTCTATTTAAGTGAGATCGGAAGTTCCAAACTACTGACGGCGGAAGAGGAGGTCTATTTTTCCCGGTTGGCCCAGAGTGGGGACATGCCATCCAGACAACGGATGATCGAAAGCAACCTGCGTCTGGTGGTAAAAATTGCCCGTCGCTATATGAACAGAGGGCTTGCCCTGCTGGATCTGATTGAGGAGGGTAATCTGGGGCTCATTCGTGCGGTGGAGAAATTTGATCCGGAAAAAGGATTTCGATTCTCAACCTATGCCACTTGGTGGATCCGTCAGACTATCGAGCGGGCCATTATGAACCAGACCCGTACTATTCGCCTACCCATACATGTGGTCAAAGAGATCAAGGTCTATCTCAGGACGGCCCGCAAGCTGGCTCAAACCCTTGATCATGAGCCATCGGCCGAAGAGATAGCTACACTGTTGGACAAGCCTTTGGATGAGGTGAAGCGAATGCTCGGTCTCAATGAGCGTATAACCTCTGTGGATGCACCTTTTGGTAAAGACGCGGATAAGCCTTTGCTGGATACAATTCCCGACAGGAAGAATCGGGATCCAACTATTGACATTCAGAATGAAGGACTCCACGCCAACCTGGATGAGTGGCTAGGCAAGCTGAATGACAAGCAACGTGAGGTGGTGGAGCGGCGTTTTGGACTTCATGGGTATGAAAACTCTACCTTGGAGCAGGTGGCTAACGAATTGGGTGTGACCCGTGAAAGGGTGCGCCAGATTCAGATGGGTGCTTTGAAGCGGCTGCGGATTATTCTTGAGAAGGATGGTTTTTCGATTGATGCTATTTTTAAATAGGTCATGACCGGCTTTATTCGTACCCCGTTATACTTATTCGATACGTGAAAGGTGGTAAATGGATAAAGTTGGGTAGCGATCTATCGCCAGCTCTCCAGGAATACGCCAGAATAGCGGTGTTAGGTAAGGGAATGCCCACATTGGCTGATAGGTTTATCACAGATGCTCAGTTAAAACCAAACACTCTTAAGCAGTACCGACAAGCAGCAGCAACAATAAAATCAACATTTTCTGATTTTGGCCCAGATCAAGTTAGGCCAGAGGATGTATTCCGCTTCATGGGTCACCATGACTCTACTCCAAATATGGCAAATAGAATGCGCTCAGTCCTAAAAATGCTCTTTGAATGCGCTGTGTTATCTGGACAGTGCGCGGGGAACTTGGTTCTACCCGTTAAACGTTTCAAAGAGGCACAGAAGGTATTTGACTGATACAGAGTACGCTGCAATCCATAAGGCGGCCCCACCAGCAATGAAAGCGATTATGGACATAGCTTACTTGACGGCACAAAGAATCGGGGATGTGCTGAGAATTCGCTTGTCTGATATCAACAAAGGCGGCGTAGCGTTCGAACAGGAGAAAACCGGAAAGCGTTTGATTGTAGGAATGTCGCCAGTACTTAAAATGGCGACAAATGCCGAAAGAAGGATGCACGGAAGCAAGATAATTTCGACCTATCTATCAGGACAGAGAAACGGCAAGATGCGTTACTTATGGAGGAGTGCGGATCTATTTAAGAGATCTACAGAGATATCTGGTGTTAAAAATGCTCATCTGCATGACCTGAGGGCAAAGAACATTACCGATGCCAAAAAATAAGGCTAGATCCCCAATCGTTAGCTGGGCATACCACCAAATTGCAGACAGTGAGATACATCAGAGACAAGGAGATACACGTTGTAAAGGGTCCAAGTTTTAGGCGACAGTCATAAATTTTAGACAACTGTAACTTACTGAGTGAAAAGGAACGGTAATCATACTACGATGATTTGTCAATAGCACTGTGCCCGTGTTAATAGACGTTGTGAGGATGCTGTTTCTGGAACTGTAGGCGGCAGGTGTGCCAATCTCAGGCGCAGACGTACCTAGAGGTGCCCATGACTTTTGTTGCACAGATTTATTGAGAACTTACGAATGAAAAAAATATTGGTCGAACGTGACTGGAGAGAATTATGCGGAAATTTTTGACTATCAAGTTTGCTCTGTTGTTATGGTTGGTGATCTTTCCTGTGTCCGTGATGGCTGAGCCAATTGACTTTACGCTCCCGGATTTGGATGGCAAGGAGCGCTCACTCTCCGATTTTCGCGGGAAATGGGTGTTGGTGAACTACTGGGCCACCTGGTGTCCGCCATGTCTGGCGGAGATGCCGGAGCTCGAACTGTTTCACAACCAACATAAAGAGAAGGATGCCATGGTAATCGGCGTTGCCATGGATGATATGGACTCTAAGCGATTGAAGGTGTTTCTGGAAAGGCAGTTTATCAGTTACCCTATATTGCAGAGATCTTCAGGTACCCATACTGAATTAGGTACTGTGCCTGCATTGCCGACATCTTATCTGATCTCTCCCGAGGGAGAGATAGTGGCACGTCAGGTTGGAACGGTTACCGGTGAGGTTATTGAAAACTACATTAAAAAACACAATAAACAGCAACAGATTGCGGGACGGGAGGTGAAATGACGTATGCGCATCGTTTGATCTGGCTTTTCTGTTTTTGACTGTCGGGCTGGCACAGACTGCAGCTCCCTGTGATCTTGGCAGCTCAAAACTAAAGAAGATCACAACGAGTTTCGGCAAATTCTGGCCAAAATTACGATCGATGCAGCAGCAATCCGAAGCGAGTAATAGCCGTAACGGCACTACTGGCAAGACCTTGCAAACGGAAGATGGCCAGTTTGAACTGGATACTCCACGAGAAAGAACGGGCAGCTTTAAACCCCGGCTGGTTAAAAAGCACCAGCGTCGATTTACCTCAATGGATGACAAGATCCTCTTCTTGTATGCTCAGGGTATGACGACCCGCGAAATCGTCACGGCATTCAAGGAAATGTACGGAGCCGATGTCTCCGCCACACTCATATCCAAAGTCACTGATGCGGTTATCGAGCAGATTGACGAATGGTAATCTTGCCCCCTGGATGCGATTCAGCCTATTGTTTATCTGGACAGCATTGTCATTAAAATCCGGAAAGACAAGAAAGTGATCAACAAAGCAATTTACCTCGCTTTGGGCGTCAACTTGGAAGGCCACAAGGAATTATCGGGGATGTGGCCGCCGGGGAAGAGGGTGCCTAGTTCTGGCTAAACCTGCTGACAGAGCTTCAGAATCGCGGTGTGAAGGATACTTTGATTGCCTGTGTCGATGGCTTAAAGGGCTTTCCTGATGCAATCAACACGGCTTTTCCGAATGTCCAGCTGTGTATTGTGCATATGCTACGGAACTCGATGAAGTAGGTGCCCTGGAAAGACTACAAGCCTGTGGCGGCTGATTTGAAAAAGAGTTACCAGCCCATCACCGGGGAAGAAGCCTTACCGGCGCTGGATAAATCCTCTGATCGATGGGACAACAAACACCCCCGGATCAGCCGCTCCTGGAGTGCCCATTGGCAGAATCTCAACACGCTGTTCAACTACCCGTAGGACAGACGAAAAATGATCGCAAAGCGATCAAAAAACGGAAGTTGTTTCCAACCGATGATTCGGCGAAGAAGGTCATCTACCTGGCAATCCAGGCCGCATCGAAAAAGTGAACAATGCCGATCCGTCATTGGGAACCAGCACTGAATAGATTTATGATTGAGTTCGAAGAACGCTTAGCGGTATATATTTAACCCTGGCTGTTACATAGAAAACTTTACAGGCTCAGAAGAATTCCTCTTTATAAGAGCCCCTAGGTGCGTGCGACGCTTATTTTTGCATTTTTTGATCTCAATGACAATCCCATCAAACGTGCTCACCTCACGGGCGCTACCAATGGTCCTGAAGAGTTTCTATGGCTAAGTGAACTGGATGGTACGGTGGAAGTGGTGGCTTGCGGTGAATTATCGGCGATTGATCAATTCAAAGCATGGTTGACTCGTGGATCCCCAGGTGCCAGAGTGAGCGGCGTTTCCTGTGAACTTATGGATAAACGGAGTTTTTAGGGATTTACTGTCGGTTGACGTAATATCTCAAATAGTCCGTACGGCGGGCCTTCCAAGAGACGCAGTAAATACTCCCTGTAAGCTTGATGGCGGCACTCTTGCCGCCCACACTCTTGGAAATGGCATCTCCGTACCCTCCTGAAAACATCTACGCAGTGTTAATGAGAACCTGACGAATTATCGAATTTAACCAGACTATGCAGCTCCCTCCACTGACCAAAGGCGTGATTCTCTACCGCTATAAACGATTTCTTGCCGATGTAGAGCTGGATGATGGCTCCCTGGTGACGGCACACTGTCCCAATACTGGCCGGATGACGGGTTGTTGGGAGCCGGGGGCACCAGTGGAACTCAGTTACAGCGACAACCCTAAGCGTAAGCTGGCCTGGACTCTGGAAAGAGTCGATATGGGCCGGGGATGGGTTGGGGTAAATACCGCCAGAACCAACAGCATTGTGGCGGAGGCGATTACTGAAGGTAGAGTGCCTCCGCTTTCAGGTTATGCCCGGCTGCAGTGGGAGGTGAAATATGACTTCCCGGATCACCCGCCATCACGCCTTGATCTGATGCTGAGCGAAGGTGACAGTTCCGATGCATTGGTTGAGATAAAAAATGTAACCCTGCTGGTCGGGGACACTCTGCAGTTTCCGGATGCAGTCAGTGTACGGGCAAAAAAACACCTGGATGTCCTGATGGGCGCTGTAGAGAGGGGGTTACGGGGCATTATCTTGTTTGCGCTGAATCGACCGGAGGGCGATACTTTCGCCCCAGCCGCAGAGATAGATCCAGGTTATGCCGTTCGGTTAAAAGAGGTTATTGACAACGGGGTTGAGGCATATGCCTTACGCCTTAATCATCAAGAGAAAGGTATTGTAGGCGGAGGGATGGTTTCCGTAAGCCGGTAGTTACCATGAGACTCTGACTTCCTAGGCTGAGCTGCGGTTGGCAATAAAGGTAATGTCTTTATGTTTGATGATAGTCCCCGGTGTTGGCACAGCATGGTTTTTGCGGGGACAAAGTCGGCCAGAGTGGTGTATTTTCCCATCGGCAGCTTAATCACAAGTTCTTCGCAAAGGTCATCGAGTTCGATGCGTGCATTGACCAGATACTCATTTTCGCCAACACACTGAATTAATTTTCCAGAACCAGCTGTGCTGTCATATTCGTCTTCCAGCTCCATCACCACCTCTCAAGCCGGTTTCTGGCTACTTTTGAAGCGGTGAATCTAAACATCCTTGACGACTATGGTTTTACCTTCTGAAGGCAGTTCTCCTTCTGACAGAGATGCTGCAAAATGTTGGGCGATGTCTGCTCTGGGTGTCAGGTGTCTCGCCGCCCAATTCAAATATCCGATCGATGAACCCTGCTTCGTGCTGATTTAGGGCACCCTGGCCCACCGCATCATGCGCCAGCGTTCAGTAACAATATTACCTTTGGAGCGCTCTTTTCCGACAATCATTCGAAATGAAAAATTCGGATGCATGCCGGGCTATCCAGCGTATGGGGGTGATGCATCGGGCGAAAAGTTCAATCGGGCGGCTCTCTGAGCTGGCGAAGGCTATGTTTTTTATCGCCAGAGCCTTTGGTATGATTTCACCAAACAGCAATAGAACAGGTACCATGATCAGCAGGTTATACGGTTTACTGTCCGTGCCGAACAGCTGAATGACCACAGAGGCTGAGATAACAGATGCAGTGACGTTGACGAACTCATTGCCGATCAGAATATGACGATGAGGCGTCTGGGTTCGCCCAGCAGACACTGGATTAGCTCTGAACGCGGGACTGCCATCCTGGCGCGCATCTCTCCAGATGGACGCTGTTGAGCGAGGGCATGGCAGTCTCTGAGCGTGAGAAAAAATCGGAAAGTCCAAATAGAAAGATAAACAGGGCCAATTCCAGCCAGAATGCCAAGTCCACGCAGTTTTTTCTCTGCTCAGTCTGAGAGTGAGTTGATGATTGAAGTCAATGGCTCTACGGGGTATCTGAATGGATACACTTTGTCTCCTATCTGTGCCATGACGCCGATCCAGTTGGAGTCGCCACCGTAGACAATACAGTGGTTTTTTATATCGTTCACATTTTCCCATATGGTCTCATCGGTTGACATGGGTGTGTGCCCGACAATAAAGATGGTCTCCGGCGATACACCAAGGCATTTGCGGAATTTCTTGATATCACCCTTTGTATAACCTGACATCCGGCTTGGGGTTTTCAGCCGTCTGTTGATCAGTTCATCCATAAGACCAGGATGCTTTCTTATGTTTATCAGCTTCTCCATACTGCAGGAGGAGGTGGGTGGCGCTGCGTGACAGGCGATATAGTGTTTTGAAAATACCACATAGGGGATCTGGTCGTAAAAACGCTCTATCTCTTTTCGATACTCTTTGCCCCGTGATTTATTCAGCTTCTTTTCCCATAGCAGACCCTGGGGAATGCCTCTCTTGGCGATCTCTTCTGAAAAACTGTCATGATTCCCCCGAATATAGAACACCTGCTTGGGAAAGCGGACTTTGAGCTTGAAGATAAAGTCCATTATCAGCAATGAACTCTCCATCTTATCCATCTCCCCTTCCTCCTCGGAATGGACCGCATCGCCCAGGATGATCAGAGAAGCACTCCCTTGTTCAAGGTCTTCAAGAAAGCCATTCTGCGTTAGTATTACCAGGAGACTATCAAGCTTTGTATGCAAGTCACCAAGAATAAAAGCGGTGGTCTCTTTCGGCAGACATAAAACACCACCGGGCCGGCCGCTGGCATCCGGCTGACAGTATTTTTCCTCTTTCAGGATAGCATTGACTTTCTGAATCAACGAGAGAGCCTCTTTGCTTGGAAGCGTTTCTATGGGGCCGCCAAAAATATCACGCAGTTTCCTGAGTTTTTTCTTTCGCCAGTTGAATATCTGATTGATTTTTTTCTCTTTGTAGAGTGGCGCAATACAGCTTCCTGACTTTGAGTCATGGTTTTTGAATATCAGTTTCCCATTGTCGTTGGTTATGCTGAGATGACGCTCCATGATATTTTTTGAGATATTCAGGAAGGCACGCTGTTGGCTGTTATTGCGGCTCAGGGTTAACTTCTTACCCACTTTAAGGCGAAAAAAACCGCTGATTTTCGAGTAATAGGTGTCGGGATCAAACAGAATATAGCTTTTAAGTGAGCGATTATTCTGTTTGTCTGTAAGACAATTTTCAGGATACAGGTGGAGTGCTTTTCCATCGGGACCAATGTTCAACTGAATCGGGTAAACATGGAGAGGGACCACGATTTTTTTATCCGGCAGGTGGTAAGATTCCTTGATATCGATCTCTTCACACTGGGTAAGGCCGACGAAGGTTGATTTCAGTCTTTTCAGAAAGCTCTTCTGTTGTTTGGAGCTTGATTTTGCCATGTGTTAATTCTCTGGGTCGATAATGCGGAGGGGAAGCCCCTCGGTTCCTTCGCGGATATAGACATTGAGTCCCTGCTGATGAAGATAGTGTGCAATTATCTGATAAGTTATAATTTGCCTGTTCACTTGATCGATTTCTATATTGGCATCCACATGATGAGTGCCGCTCTGGCTTCGTTTCTGGCGTTGCTCAAAAAGCATGCCCCTGGGTGGCAACAGAAATTCAAATACATACCTGGCGTGCCAGTCGACCGATAAGAGGTGGCGTTTAAGCGGCGGGATTTTGATTCTTTCCAGCTCCAGCTCCAGTGGAAGGTCTGCCTCTGTCCACTCTTTCTCGAAGACTGCAAGCGCTTTCTTGAAACCTTTGAAAGGGAGCCCCAGGTGGATCTCCCGGGGACGCAGTGCCAGGGATTGGGCAGCCCACCATTTATGCATGGTAAGATCGGTGTAGCCTTCTTCCAGCCAGCCTCCGAGCTTTCTTACCAGAGTGCTTTTCCCCGCGCCTGGGGGACCGCTGATGAGCAATTTTCGAAAAGAGACATCACTCGGGAAGGGGATGTCCTTGATCACCTTCAGCTTTTCAATTGGTTTACTCTTTAAGCAAAACATTGTTTTATCTTGGTGGCTGATCATCTTTAATCAGTCTATCTGATATCACCTGACAAAAGCACAATAATCAATATAGCCCTAAAAAGTAAATCAGTTAAGGAGCCTCTGGTTAATTCTGGATCGGATGGATGACGAGTTGAAACCTTCCGGGTCAAGGCGAAAATTGCCGGTAATAGTTGGCTATTGCCAAGATTTTGAACGCACAGAGCCGGGATATTTCAGCCGTCAGACACCGATTCATGAATTGATCAGAGGCTTCTTATGAAATATCAGTGATAAAAAAAGCCCCCCACTGGGAGGCTTTCTCTCCTTCGGGCCAGTATCAGCTAAAGATTCCTTTGAACAGGAAGAAGAAGGCTGCGGCCAGAATTGCACCGGCAGGTAGTGTAATGATCC
This sequence comes from Candidatus Vondammii sp. HM_W22, assembly GCF_022530855.2. GTDB lineage: Bacteria > Pseudomonadota > Gammaproteobacteria > Chromatiales > Chromatiaceae > Vondammii. Next base: position 1,289,419 of record NZ_CP099567.1, read on the forward strand.
AGGAGATGACAATGTTCCCGATTACGCGCAGATCCAGAGCGCCAACACCCCGTGCCAAGCCAACACCCATGACACAGCCTACAGCGATTTGGGTAGTGGAAACCGGAAGACCCGTCTTGGATGCAAGCACCACGGTGGTGGCTGCCGCCAGAGTGGCGCAGTAGCCACGGGTCGGTGTCAGTTCGGTAATCTTGGTGCCGATAGTCTGCATCACCTTATAACCCATGGTAGTCAGACCAATCACGATACCTACACCGCCGAGTATCAGGATCCAAATCGGCAGTCCAGCCTTCTGTGCCACTTCACCACCGCTGTCGATGATGGATACGACAGCCGCCAGAGGACCAATGCCGTTGGCAACATCGTTTGATCCATGGGCGAAGGCCATGGCGCAGGCTGTGAAGATCATCAATGGCGTGAAGATCTTCTCTACACTGGCATAATGAAAGTTTTTGTCTGCATCTTTATCCACTTTCACTCGGCTGATCATCATTTTACCGATAATGGCGACGATGATGCCGAACACGGTGGCAGCGACGAAACTCTCGATAACCGTGAGTTCGAGTTTGAGATGCTTGAGGCCCTTGAAGATGGTGACCAGGGAGACGATCCAGCCTACCAGGAATACATACATGGGTGCCCACCTTTGGGCTTTTTCAAATGCATTATCGGCATTGAGAATAAGCTTGCGGATACTGATCATCAGCAACAGCGCAATAACGCCACCAACCAGAGGCGATACCAGCCAGCTGGCAATGATGCCGCTAATTTTCCCCCAGTTGACCGCGTCAACGCCGATACCGACCGAGGCGAAACCCACAATGGCGCCAACGATGGTATGGGTAGTGGAGACCGGCCAGCCACGGGTGGAGGCGATCATCAGCCAGATAGCTGCTGCCAGCAGTGCGGCCAGCATGCCGTACACCAGCAGTTCAGGTGATCCTGAAATTGCGCTGGGATCGATAATTCCCTTGCGGATGGTTCCAGTTACCGTGCCACCCGCGATAAAGGCACCGGCAAACTCAAAAATTGCAGCGATGATAATCGCCTGTTTTATGGTGATGGCACCGGAACCGACAGAGGTGCCCATGGCATTGGCGACATCGTTTGCACCTATGCCCCATGTCATGTAGAAGCCAAAAATAACGGCCATTACCAGGAACGCAGTGCCCCATTCAGAGATGATTTCCATAATGGAATCCTTAAAACCCAATCACAGGAACGCACAATTTTTTGTATATGCGCCCGATCTGTTGAAATCAAGAAGCGTGAAAATAGACCCTTCACCGGTGAGTGTCGGGGAAGGTGTCGGCCGGTTACCGGGCGATCAGCAAGCGCATCCGATTGCCCACCTCTTCAGCGTTGTCTGCCAGATCGCCTATCCACTGGATCATCTGATACCAGAACATGACAGATACAGGCTTCATATCATCTTCTTTCGAGAAGAGTATGCGAGCTAGCCCCATTCCCATCTCATCCGTCTCGTCTTCAATTTTATTGAGCTTGGCGACCATCTCTTCTACTTTGGTCACTTCTTTTCCCCGGAAACCCATTTCAAGCAGTTCATCCAGCTCTTCAATAATGGTTGCAGCATGGTTGCAGGTGTCGACGCAGCGTTGTACCAGTGCTCTGAGAGGGGCTTCCATGCCTTCAGGCACCGACATGTCTCGCTCCATCATAAGGCCGACGATATCCTGAGCGGTGTCTGCAATGCTGTCCTGAACCGTCAGCACGTCCAGAAAATCACGTCTGTCGACTGGCATGAAAAGACTTTTTGGTAGATGGGTGCGCAGGCTATGCTCCAGATCGTCGGCTTCCTGTTCTTTGGCAAATATCCGCTCTTTATGGGCAGCGACCTCTTTCTGATTTCCGGCAATCAGAGCATCAAATAGACCAGGCACTTCAGCTACGCACTCTCTGACGATTCGCATGTGCGCCTGCATGGGTTTGAAAGGGGAGCTTCCCATCAGGGAGGCAATCGGATTTTTTTTCAGCATTTATTTCTTCTCCAAAAGTGAACAAGGTGGATTCAAGTTGTAAGCGTACCACCTGTACTTTTCAGAAAGACTTTGTTGAGTGTCTGATAATTGAGGCATTTCCGAGGTCGATTGTTGAGTTTTTCCACTACAGTTACGAGTATTAGATCAGTGACCTTTCGCCAATCAGTTCTTTTAGAAAAGCAATGACGTAGCAGCTCATCGGTGTTTTCATTTAATTGAGTGGTTAGGTTAACGTACCCCCTATGAGAGATAAAGATCTATACACCCAGATCCTGGATATCAAGAACCCTTGGCAGGTTATCAGTGTGGAGTTGGCTCTGTCAGAGGGGGAGAGGTAATGGTACAGGTTGAGCAGGAGGCAGGTGCCAAGCAGTGTTGTTCAACCTGTGGGCAGATCTTACCGGGCTATGACCCACGCAAGCGCCGCTGGCGGAACCGGGCTCTGGATTTACTGCAATGTTTGAGGCACTGGTGATCGACTGGTTGAAAGAGGTATCGATCTCGGCAGTCTCCCGATTGATGGGGCTGAGTTAGAATGCCATTGATGGAATTATGCAGCGAGCGGTTAAGCGAGGACTGGCACGTAGAACAGAGATCAGCCCAACACGACAGGTGTTGATGAGACGGTCTTCAAGAAACGCCATGATTATGCAACAGTCTTATCAGGCCAGGATGCAGGTACAGTGCCACATGTGGGCAGTGACCGCAAAAAGGCGACGCGTACGAAAGTCTGACAGAGGAGCAGCGAGAAGCGATAGAGAGTGTCTCCATGGATATGTGGCCAGCCTTTATCAATGCCACACGGGAAAGCCTGCCTAGGGCTGAAGAGAGGATTATCTTTGGTAAATGCCATGTCGCCAAGCACCTAGGTGAGGCGGTAGACGAGGTACGCCGCCAAGAGCACAAAGCGAAGACCCTAAAGGCAGCCAGTATGACTGGCTCTACAGCCCGGAGAATATGACGCGCAGACAGGAATTGCGGTTCAAGGCGCTACGTGACAGCACACTGGAGACTGCCTGTGCCTGGGCGGTCAAAGAGTTTGCCATGTCATTCTCAAGACACGGGCAAGGAAAGGCTGGGAGCGGTGGTTGTCATGGGCGGTGCGCAGTGGCCTGGAGCCAATCAAGAAAGTGGCGGGAATAATCAAGGATCATCTGTTGGGAATATTGAACGCCGTTATTTTGCCGGCAGAAGGTCTCAACAGCCGGATCAAGATGATCAAGGTGCGTAGCAAGGTTTCCGCAACAGAAGCGGGTCTGGGGACAGACCTAAATTCTGTGTAACTGTCTATCATTAAACCCAAGCGTGGTTGAGGATAGGCACTATGAACAAGAAAGAACTACAGGCGATCGCTCATGCGGCCGCTAAAAATATCAAGACGGAAGACGACCACAAAGACTTCCAGCAGATGCTAACCAAGATTACGACCGAAGCGGCACTGAACGCTGAGTTAGATGATCATCTTGGCTTTGAAAGGCACGAGCAGTCCGAAGCTGCCAATAACCGCAACGGCTATGCCAGTAAGACTAACCGAACGGAAGCTGGCCAGTTCGAGCTCGATACACCACGCGACAGAGCTGGGAGTTTCGAGCCCAAGCTCGCTAAAAAACACCAGCGTCGATTTACTTCCATGGACGACAAGATTATTTTCTTGTATGCCCAGGGGATGACAACACGAGAAATCGTCACGACCGTTAAAGAAATGTACGGTGCTGATGTCTCCGCCACCTTGATTTCCAAAGTGACTGACGCTGTTATTGAACAAGTGATTGAATGGCAATCTAGGCCACTGGATGCGGTCTATCCCATTATTTACCTGGATTGTATTGTCGTAAAAATCCGGCAAGACAAGAAAGTGACCAATAAGGCAATTTATCTAGCACTGGGCGTGAACATGGAGGGCCACAAGGAATTGTTGGGGCTCTGGCTGTCAGAGAATGAGGGTGCCAAGTTCTGGCTCAATGTACTCACAGAGCTCCAGAATCGCGGCGTGAAGGATATCCTGATAGCCTGTGTCGATGGCCTGAAGGGCTTTCCAGACGCAATCAATACAGCGTTTCCAGAGACTCAGATCCAGCTCTGTATTGTTCACATGGTGCGCAACTCGATGAAGTACGTGCCCTGGAAAGACTACAAGGCAGTGACGGCAGACCTGAAGAAAATATATAAGCCTGTCACCGAAGATGAAGCGCTACAGCGGTTCATTCCCCCATTGCGCTGAATTTCCCTGCTTATGGTTGAGGGTGAGCGATCAAGGTCTCTTGCTATCTGACGCAAAGACAAGCCTACGGAAAGCCCTCTGGATATTTCTTCACGTTCTTCCAGGCTGAGAGCATTTTGAGATCGTTTCCGAACTGAAGGGCAATACCCTCAAAATAGTCTTAGCACACCAAAAATTGATCCAGGCTGTTTTTCGAGGGCACGGCCTATATCACTAAGTGATTCTCCCTTCCGTCAACGTGACCATAGTTCTTGTTTTTGATCATCTGTGAGTCCAGGTCTGCCAAGTCTTGCCATCACATAATCCCCATAAATTGATCATTGAGTATAATGTGTTGCATCAACCCCTTGAATCTACAATGGCGCGCTTTGCGTGGGGGCTCACCACTTTTTTGCTTGTATCTCCTTCATGACCTCTACTTCCAGGTCACGTTCTGCTAGCAGCTTTTTGAGCCGCATGTTCTCATCCTTGACTCGCTTTAGCTCCCGCACATCTGAAACTTCCATCCCGGCATACTTGTTGTGCCAACGGTAGATCGACTGCTCCGATACGCCGTGTTTGCGTGCTGCCGCCACGGCTGTTTTGCCTCTGCATCGCGCAGTACAGCCACGATCTACTCATCCGAAAAATGTCCCTTCTTCATCCTGGTCCTCCTCAGGTAGAGGAAAACCTAACATACCACTGGTCTAGTGTTCGGGGGGCAATCCAAGCGAAGGAAAATAGCAAGAAACCGGAATACGCAGGAAGAGAACGCCCGCTAGAATGCTACTCAAGTCAGTGATGCTGGGGCAATGAACCCTTCAGTCAATCTCCAGATGGGTACTAAGGAGTGGGTAATGTTGCTGACATTATCCACGCTCTGCGGTGGCTCTTTTTCCCTCATCGAGGTAACTATATCCGAATTGTCGCCCTTGACAATTATACTTCTACGCATGACCCTGGCAGCAGCTGCGCTCCGGTTCTTCGCTTGACTGTCAGAGCATGGAGGGCATTTCTCATAATGAGATTGCTCAATAAGGTTATTCTATTCACTCTCATTGTCTGAGGGGCGGCAAACCTGTATAGTTCCAGATTTGCCTCTATCCTAGACGCCTCCACACTGCTTTTCACTGTCACCGTGGTCGGGGTTCTTTTGGCAGATGAACGTACAACACGGATGAAGCTGTTCGGCAATTTCTTGGCGTCTGGGTCATTTTAGTAATTGGGTCTTCCACGCTTTGTCGGCTTTGGGTGCGGATGTTTCAGCCCAGGTTACAGTGCCTAGCGTAGTGATGTCGTACACATTTGCAAGCGTGTTCGGTCGCCGGTTCAAGGCGATGGGGATAAACTTGGTTGTCGCTGCAGCGGGTCAGGTTACTGCTGCGTCTTCAATTGTTCTGCCCTGTTGCTGTCTATACAGACCGGCCGTTCAGTCTTGAGATTTCTGGGATGGGTACAGTTGCCGTAATCATCAGTCTGGCCATCTTATCCACTGCGGTAGCCTACATCCTGTACTTTCGGATTTTTGCATCGGCTGGAGCGACTAATCTCTTACTTGTCACTTTTCTGATTCCGGAATTCCGGCTATCCTCCTCAGTTGCCTGATACCCGATGAATCGCTGGGTTCATGCACCTCCTCGAAATGGCTTTAGAGATAAGATGGAAAGGCTAGGAGGCGTAAGTGGATGCTGAAACACCAATCAGCAGCCTGAAAGGAAGCCTTTATTGCAACCACAAACAAAGCCCCGCCATATAGGCGGGGCTTTTATTCTGGATAAAGTCGATCCTGCAATTCGTTCTACATTATGGCTGAACGTTTACTGCGCTGAGGCCTTTTTGGCCTTGCTCTGTATCAAAAGTCACTTGTTGACCTTCAACCAAAGTTTTGAAACCTGAGTTCTGAATTGCGCTGTAATGTACGAATACATCATCGCTGCCATCGGAGGGGGCAATAAATCCAAAACCTTTACTTTCGTTGAACCACTTTACTATGCCTGTAGCCATTACGGTTACCTCAAACAATTTTAAAAACAATGCATTAGCGTGCAGATCGTTGTTGCGAAATAACGGAAGGTTTTGCTATATACACTGCTATAGATCTACCGAAACTGCTACAAGATAATACTGTCACTGTCCGAACCATATAATATACCCATTCAAAATGTCAAATAGAAACAAACAATATTTTTCAATAGTTTCTTCCATCTGTCGACTGTTTTCCAAAAAATCCGTGTCCTTGAGAGCTCTCCTTACCCTCTCGTAAGCATCTGCACGTGTTATTTCTTGGCCTGCTTAGAGTATGGTTAACATGTTAATGTTACAGAAAATTTAGTTGCTTTTCTCTCGGTAGGTAGGAGTGATCTAAATGTGCTGTATGTTAGGGCATCTCTGATTAATTCTAGAAATCGTATACCATCACCCTATTGATTACCGATGTCAGGAAAATAATGGAGCAGCAAAGCTTAGAAGCCAACGGATTCGAGAAATACCGAAAAAAATCGCAAGGAACAGTTTCTGGATGAGATGGAGCAAGTCATCCCGCTGGAAGGAGCTTGGTGAGGTTATAGCACCCTGTTACCCAAATCCAAGGGAGCAGATAGAAAGTCCATTGGTCTAGAACGCATGCTACGCATCCACAGAACCAAACTGATCCACTCAATAGTGGTGACACCGGCCAATGTCCATGGCTCCCAGGTGTTGGAAGACCTGATACATGGAAACGAAACACGTGTATGGGGAGATCCTGCCTATGCAGGACAATATAAATTGCTGGAAGTAGATTGCATTGGCAAACCACGTAAACCTCTGCTACGCACCTTGATCATCTTGATTCGGCTGTTGAGGCCTTCTGCCGGACCATTACTTACTTCCAAAACAACAGCGTTCAATATTTCCCACAGATGATCCTTGATTGTTCCCGCCATCTTCTTGATTGGCTCCAGGCGACTGCGTGCTGCCTATGACAACCACCGCTCCCAGCCTTTCCTTGCCCATGCCTTGCTGGCATAGTGCCAGAGCGACATGGCAAACTCTTTTGATCGCCCAGGCGCGGGCAGTCTTCAGCTGTGCTGAACCTCAATTTCTGTCTGCACGTCATGTTCTCCGGGTTGCAGAGCCAGTCATACTGGCTGACTTTAAGGGTCCTCATAGCCTTCAGCCATCAGCCATCAGCGCTTTGTGCTCTTGGCAGCGTGTACCTTGTCTACTGCTTCACCGAGATACTTGGCGACATGGAGTTTATCAAAGGCAATCTTCTCTTCAGCCCTAGGCAGGCTTTTCAGTGTGGCATTGATAAAGGCTGGCCACATATCCATGGAGACACTCTCTATCGCTTCTCGCTGCTCCTCTGTCAGACTTTCGTACCATGTGCTTTAAGCGTCGCCTTTTTGCGGTCACTGCCCACGTGTGGCACTGTACCTGCATCCTGGCCTGGTAAGACTGTTGCATAATCATGGCGTTTCTTGAAGACCGTCTCATCAACACCTATCGTGTTGAGCTGATCTCTGTTCTACGTGCCAGTCCTCGCTTAACCTCTCGCTGCATAATTCCATCAATGGCATTCTAACCCAGCCCCATCAATCGGGAGACTACCGAGATCGATACCTCTTTCAACCAGTCGATCACCAGTGCCTCAAACATTGCAGTAAATCCATAGCACGGTTCCGCCCAGGAAACTGGCACGGTGACCATCCCATGTTCTTCACACTTCACTCTGGGCGCATCTGCTATCAGAATAGTGTTGTACTGGCAGAGGTATCCAGGTGCCGCCAGCGGGGCTTGCGTGAGTCATAGCCTGATGAGATCTTCCCACAGGTTGAACAACACTGCTTGGCACCTGCCTCCTGCTCAACCTGTACCGTTACCTCTCCCTCTGACAGAGCCAACTCTACACTGCTAACCTGCCAAGGGCTTGATACCCAGGATCTGGGCGTGTAGATCTTTATCTCTCATAGGGGGTACGTTAATCTACCCACTCTATTGGGGGAAGAGTAATAAAAGAGGTCAAGTTGTCTCTGCTATCCTATTTTCCATATCCGTTCATAGGCTCTCATTGACGAACATAAATCCGTTTCAACAGGCGGCATTTTAGTGCTGCCGGAATAACGCTGAAAGATCTGTTTTTTTGCTCCATAAAGGTTCTTTATTTAGTATGGTTACCGATGAGTGAATTCTGCTGACCTGGTTGTATTTTGTCTCTTTCGGTCAGTTTTAAAAACATGTTGGTTCACAGTATTATTTATGGGAAAGATCTGATGAAAATGCAAAATTGGTGGAGGTTGAGCCTCAAGGGAGTGATTGCTGCCACAGCAATTTCACTGTTCGCTGCCGGTGTTGCAATGGCGGAGACACGGATTGCCTATAAATCAGCTAAATCCACGTCATCTTATTATCAGATGGCGGTGCAGATTGCTGAGGCGGTTAAGCGGGGTTCCAATGGCGATTTTATTACCACCGTTGAAGAGAGCCAGGGCTCTGTTCAGAATGTCAAAGAGGTGGCCCATCGGAGCGGAAATTATGTCTTTACCACACCACCGATGCTGATCAAGTTAGCCCAGGGTGGCAAAAAGATGTTCAAGGATGCCAGTCCCAACTATCAAAAAATCCGTGCTCTGTTTGTTATCCCGTCGCTCACCATGCATCTGGTTGTGCGAAAGGATTCCGGTACTAAGCAGTTCCGTGACCTGACCGGTAAAAAATTCCTCATCGGCAAGGGGAGTTTTGGTGCCAGGGAAGCGGCAAAATATATCAAACTGTTTGGTCTGGAAGGGAAGGTCGATCTGGTCGATGTGGAGCTCAACTCTGCCGCCGGGACTGAAATCAGCCTGATCAGCATGACGGATGAACAGGTGGTTAAAACCAAGCGCACCAAACTGGTGATCCCGGCGGGTACCTATCCCGGTGTTAACTACGATGTGACCACCACCTCATTGCCCGTTGGCGCCTATACAACCACCGCCATGGACGATACAACAGCCTACCGGCTGACCAAAACCTACTGGGAGCAGAAACAGGCAATGGGCGAAGCCAATCCCTGGTGGAATGCGGTGACGTTTGACAGCTTGAAGACGCTGGGTGGGAAGCTCCATCCAGGCGCCGTGATATACTATAAGGAAGCCGGTGCGACAATCCCTGAACAGCTACTCTGATTGTGTTGAACAACTTCCCGTGCCGAGGAGGTGTGGGGAGTCAATGAACACTTGAATGATTACTCTGCTGCGCCGATACGGGGTGATTGTGCTGGCAATCATCTCGGTCTTTTTTCATCTCTATCTGATTTTCACCGGGCTTATACCAAATCTGATCAGCAGGCCGATTCACCTAGCTCTCGCACTGCCCTGGATCTTTCTCATCGAAGTAAAAGGAGGGCTGCTGCAGCGGATCAGCAGCTACCTTATCTGTGCCTTTGGGCTTTCTGCCTGTGCCTATATAGCACTCAACCGGAATCAGCTGGTTGAGCAATACGCCTACCTTGAGGGAACGGGCCAATATATTCTCGCCATCGGTTTGATTCTGGTGGTGCTTGAAATGGCCCGGAGAGCAATTAAACTGGCTCTCCCCACGGTTGCTTTTATCGCCCTGATGTACGGTGTCCTGGGGCAATATTTCCCCGGTGAATTTGGTCACCCCGGACTTCCATTGGGCAGTTTTCTCGGAACACTGATTATCGCGGAGGGCGGTATCTGGGGACCCCTGACCGGTGTATCGGTTAATGTTGTGGCCGTTTTTGTGATACTAGGCGCGTTTGTCGGCGCAGGTGAGGGCGGCACTGCCTTTATGTCGCTGGCGACCAAACTGGCCAGCCGCTACCGGGCAGGTGCAGCCAAGGTGTCGGTACTCTCATCGGCATTCTTCGGTTCTATCTCCGGTTCCGCCTCTGCCAATGTGGCATCCACCGGTGCCATTACGTTGCCGACGATGAAGCGCCTTGGCTACCCGGCGAGTTTTGCCGCTGCGGTTGAGGCGGTTGCCTCCAGCGGCGGGCAAATTATGCCGCCGCTGATGGGGGCGGGCGCATTTGTCATGATGGAGCTGTTGCGCACCGGTTACACCGACATTATGACGGCGGCACTGCTACCGGCGATACTCTTCTTTTTAGCGGCCTGGATCGGTGTCGATCTGTTTGCACGGCGTTATGGATTGACCGCGATGAAAAGGGAAGAGATTCCCGATGGGCTGACTGTTTCCCGGTTGGCCCCGTTTTTTCTGATCCCTTTTACTGTCTTGCTGACGGTGCTCTTTTTTACCGGCTATACGCCTCAGTTTGCCGCTGCAGGCGCTATTTTTTCTTCCGCATTACTGTTGATTACAGATGACAGATTCAAATTTTCACTGAGCCGCTGGATAACCCGGCTCTCCAATGCTTGCATCAATGCATCAATGCAGCACGGCAGATTGCCGGGATAGCCTCGATTATTATCTGTGCCGGGCTGGTGATCGGTGTGTTGAACCAGACCGGACTGGGCATCAAAGTCACTTCGGTGATATTGAATCTCGCCGGAGGCCAGTTATGGCTGGCGCTGCTATTGACGGCTCTGGCCTGCCTGATTCTGGGAATGGAGGTGCCAACCACAGCTGCTTACGTGATCTGTGTTTCGGTTGCAGGCCCGGCATTGCAGGAACTTGGCATGGCACCTCTGCATGCACATCTGTTTGTCTTCTGGTATGCACTGCTCTCCACGATAACGCCGCCGGTGTGTGGCACGGTCTTTATCGCAGCAGGTATGGCGCAGACTTCATGGGTGCCGGTCGCCGGTCAGGCGATGCGTCTCGGTCTTGGGCTCTATATTGTGCCGCTCGCTTTTGTCGCCAATACAGCACTGCTCTATCCAGGCGATAATCTCCTGTTGGCACTGGCGGCGTTTGCCAAGGTTGCGGTAGGTTTATGGTTGATGAGCAGGGGCCTGATTGGTGGTCAAATCGCTTTCTGGCAGCGGCCTCTTTTGTTCATCCTCGGCTTGGGGGGCATTTTTGCTTTCGGCATCTCTGCATGACTTGGTTTTCATGCTGAAAGTATAAAATTTTATAAGGATCGTGCTGCATCCTCTGATGGGTGAAGTTTAGGGAGCCTCTGATTAATTCTGGATCGGATGGATGACGAGTTGAAATCTTTCGGATCAAGGCGATAATAGTCGGCTATTGCCAAGATTTTCAACGCAGAGCTGGGAGATTTCAGCCGTCAGACACCGATTCATGAATTAATCAGAGGCTCCTTAGCATAAAGATGGCAACCTCATCGACCTTGTTGAGATTCAGCAGCGGTAGATAGGCGGGTGTTGTCGGGAGACTGGCGGCCGGGGCAATAACCGGCTGTCGAAGCTGGAAAAAGATAAAGGCCTTAGTCGCATGACTACCAGTGACTGGCGGGATAAAGGCGTTATGACCTCGATTCAGGGCAATGGCACGGGGATGGAACAGGATCAGCTCAGCCGGATATTCAATCCATTCTACAGCACCCAGAGTGCAAGGGGAGGGAACCGGACTTGGGTTATCGGTAAGTTATGGCTTGATTCGGCGTTATGATGGAAACACCACAGTTGAATCCGAATTAGGTAAAGGCACCACCTTTTCGTCTGGTTACCGTGAAGAGCCTGTACTGGTCTCTTGATGAAGAGGCCATAGCAGAGCCACTTCACGCGATTGAATCAGATCAGCGAATCCCGGGCATGAATGGAGAGAAAAACCGCCATTCATAGCGGCAACTTCACCATCACCCTTGTTCCTTCACCAAGTGTGCTGCTGATGACCAGATTCCCACCGTGGGCCTCAGCGATTACGCGGCAAAGGTAGAGACCCAACCCGTAGCCACCTGTTTCACGTCGTCGGAGAGGGTACTTATCGGGCGAATCAGGCGCAATATCAGACGATACAGAATGAACAGTATCAGCAGCGGCAGTAGCAGATGAACAAGGCCTTCCCCCGTGCTCTCAGGATGCCGATGTAGACGGTTGTATCACCCAACCGAGCCCAGAAGAACTCCAGGTCATCACCCCGGGCCATGCCATACATCTGTATCATTGTGATAGAAGCTGCGTTTAAACCTTAAATCCTCGGTATTGATTGAGTGGCCATTTGAAGACCAGCGGCCATCCGGTTCGTCAAAGTAGATATCCACTTTCAGTTTTTCCGCCAGAGTCGCGGCCCGCTGCCGGTCAGGCGGGATACCGATATCCTGCTGCATATATTCAGCATATTGGATTAAATGCGGCCGGATATTCGCTTCAAATGACGAGCACGACAAACAGCACCCCCACAACCAGAAAAAGCAGCAGCAGTTTTCCGGTCAGCGAGGGGCGGTGCTCTTTTGACCAGAATCTCATGATAGGTTACCGACAAACAGATAACCACTGCCACGAATGGTTTTGATTATTTCAAGTGGTTTGAGTTTTTGCCGCAGTCTGCTGACGGCAATATCGACTGAACGGCTGAACAACTCCGTCTCCACCCCTTTCAGCGCGTTAAGAATATCATCCCGGCTTTTGGTGATTCCGGCATTCTGCGCCAGAAACTCCAATAGCTGATACTCCATGGTACTCAGATGAATCTCCTGATTGTTGAGAACAACCCGCTTCATGCCGGTATCGATCTCCAGCTCGCCAAAGCAGAGCTTATGGGGCTGGTGTGTCTGGTGTGCAGAGCGCTTTAGAATGCTCTGTATTCGCGCCACCAGCTCACGGGGCTCGAAGGGTTTTGGCAAGTAGTCATCGGCACCCAGTTCCAGCCCGACAACCCGGTCCATCACATCACCCCGAGCGGTCAGCATGATGATCGGTATTTGGCTGGTTTTACGGATGAGTTTACACACCTCGAAGCCATCCCTCTCAGGTAACATGACATACAGAATCACCAGCGCATAGCCCCCTTTTTCGAGCCGTTTCAAGCCGCAACTCGTAGCGATCAAAATACTGAACCAGCAGGCTGGCCAGTCTCTCATCATCATCGATCAGCAGGATATTATGCATGGGCAAAGGGTAACTTTAATTGAAGATAATCTGTAGGGATGGGATAGAATGCCCACCCCCTATGATTTGTATCCTCATCGGCCACAACTCAGTTATAGCGATGCTCACTATGGCGACGTAAAAACCCCCGAATCTCATTTTGCTGCCGGGTCGTCAGGCTGTCATAGAAATCACCAAAGGCAGCGATAACAACAGGCGCCCGTTCATCGACAAACCGGGTCTGTGAATTCACCAGAGCAACCGCTTTATCCTGATAGGGAAATTTTGGTTACACGTTTCATTTTTCTCTCCGTTCGTTGATTTGACAGAGATAGAGTAGTCTCCCCAAGAAGTCGAAACCTCGCCGTTGGGTAACAGTGTGTAACAGTTTGTAACGCGGCCAGAAGGAGAGGGTAAATTCTACGGCATTCAGGCACCAAGGTGTCGCCTACATTGGGTATGAACAGGTTGTTCGCAGAGATCAGTAGGTAGCAAATATCTCTCAGAGGGTGCAAACACTTTGCCTATCGCTGCATAAATCCAAAGATTTCGACAAACTAATCTAAATCTATTCCCTAATTGTCTGAATCTGTTAATATTCTTCAGCAGTATGATGCTTTTTTACATACGCCATAATTCGGCAGCCAAAAGCATTGCCGCAGATTCATAGAGGGCAGTATATGATTCCACTGGAAGGAGCCCACAACGAAAGAGAGACCCGGGAGCAGAACGCTAGGGTGTTAATTCTCGTGGGGACCACCAGGCAAAGCCGAAACAGAGTATGGTCCAGTCTGCGGAATATTTTCAAATTGACTAATTTTCCTACCCCAAAGGCTATAACTGTTGGGGTGGTTTGATCACAGTGAAGAGCCGATGACCGAAGACCAAAAGAAAAAACTGGAACAACAGCTCTGGAGCATTGCCAACGAACTGCGAGGCAAAATGAATGCCGACGAATTCCGCGACTACTGCCTGGGTTTCATCTTCTTACAAATACCTCTCGGAAACACTGCACCAGTATGCTAACACCATTCTGAGTGAAGATGGTATCGATTTTACCGAGATCGATGAGAGCAGCGAGCAGGGGCAGGCGATGCTCGCCGCCATCGAAGAGGAGTCCGTCGCTCAACTGGGTTATTTTCTAAAACCTTCCGAGCTGTTCAGCAGCATGGCTCAACGGGGTGCCCACAAGGGTGATGAAGCGGCAGATGACATCATTGTCGATAACTTTATCCTCGATGACCTGGCCAAAGTGCTCAACCATATCGAACGCTCCACCATGGGCACCGAGAGTGAAGACGACTTCGACCACCTGTTCGAAGATCTCGATCTTACCTCCACCAAACTGGGCCGGACGGAAAAAGCCAAAAATGCCCTCATCGCCAAAATACTGCTTCACCTCGACAAGATCGACTTCGGTATGCACGATGCCGAAAGTGATTATCCTCGGCGACGCCTACGAATACCTGATTGGTCAGTTCGCCAGTGGCGCGGGTAAAAAGGCCGGCGAGTTCTACACCCCCCAAGCCGTCTCCACCATACTGGCGCGCATCGTCACCACCGGCAAACAACGCATCAAATCGGTCTACGACCCCACCTGCGGTTCCGGTTCGCTGCTGCTGCGGGTCGCCCGTGAGGTGGAGCACGTCGGTGACTTCTACGGCCAGGAGATGAACCACACCACCTACAACCTGGCACGCATGAACATGATTCTCCACGGCGTCCACTACCGTAACTTCGATCTGAAACAGGAAGATACCCTGGAGCACCCGCAACACCAGGATAAACGCTTCGAGGCGGTGGTCGCTAACCCGCCCTTCTCCGCCAAGTGGAGCGCCAATAAACTGTTTGAGTCTGACGACCGTTTTGCCCGGTACGGCAGACTCGCCCCCAAATCCAAAGCCGACTTCGCCTTTGTACAGCACATGCTCTACCAGCTCGGCGAAAACGGCACCATGACCGTGGTACTGCCCCACGGCGTCCTGTTTCGCGGTGCTGCCGAAGGCCATATCCGCCGCTACCTGATTGAAGAGCAGAACTGGCTCGATGCCGTCATCGGCCTCCCCGCCAATATCTTCTACGGCACCAGCATCCCCACCAGCATACTGGTGTTCAAAAAATGCCGGGAACACCCCTGAAGATGTGCTGTTTATCGATGCCAGCGCCCATTTTGAAAAGGTCAAAAACCAGAACAAACTGCGCCCCCGGGATATCGACAAGATTGTACAAACCTACCGGCAACGGAGTGAGGAGGATAAATACAGCTATAAAGCCACGCTCAGTGAAATAGCGGAGAATGACTACAACCTCAACATACCGCGTTATGTGGATACTTTTGAGGAGGAGGAGCCGGTAGATCTTGCCAAGAAGTGAAGAATTCTCGAGTAAAGGTATACCGTATGTTACTGCAAGCGATTTAGATGGGAATACTGTAAATCTACGTAATTCAAAGCGGTTGCCTGTGCCACGAGCAAAGCAATTCAAGAAAGGAATAGCTATGAATGGCGATGTCATATTCGCCCATAATGCAACAGTAGGGCCAGTAGGCATATTGGTGACCAACTTAGATTATGTGATTCTTAAGTACTACGGTTACTTACTTAATCGGTGTAACCTAAACAAGATCGATAATTATTTTCTACTCAGCTCTCTCAGCACGATATATTTCATAAAGACAATATTCAAGGGTGATGTCTCAGTCTACGAGAAATCAAGTACCAATTACAATGCAAAGAAGGTTCTTTTTACAATTACCGAAATTAGCAGAACAACAAAAAATTGCAACCTTTCTAGGCTCGATCGATACCAAACTCAACAAACTACGTCGCAAGCGCGAGCGGCTGGAAACCTGGAAGCGCAGCCTGATGCAAAAAATCTTCTCGCAGCAACTGCGCTTTACACAGGATGATGGCACGGATTTTTTTGATTGGGAAGAAAAAAAAGTAAGTGATGTCTATAGATGGGTAAAAACAAATAGCTTGTCTCGTGAAAAACTTACATGTCAAAAAGGGGATATTCAGAATATCCACTATGGTGATATACATACAAAATATTTTGTACAGTTCGATCAAGATGTTGCGGATGCACCATTTATTAAAGATAGAAAATCAAGTAAAAATATTACAGAGACAGAATTTTGTAAAAATGGTGATATAGTCATTGCTGATGCTTCAGAGGATCTTGATGATATTGGGAAGTCTATTGAGATTATTAATGTTAAATCTAATTCTTTAGTGGCAGGCCTACATACATATATAGCGAGGCCAAAAGATAGTTTCAGAAGTGGATTTTCAGGATACCTATTTCAAAGCAACGATTTCCGAAAGCAAGTTAAGCGTATTGCGCAAGGTGTCTCAGTATTAGGGATTTCAAAAACCAATTTTGAGAAGTTGGATATACCTCAGCCGGTACCAGAAGAACAACAAAAAATCGCCAACTCCCTCTCTTCAATAGACAAAAAAATCCAAGCCGTCACCAATCAAATTACCCATACAGAAACCTTCAAAAAAGGCCTTCTGCAGAAGATGTTTGTATAATGGCGAGACACTTGAGGATTACCCCATGACAGAAGACATTCGCTGGATACAACGCTTGGATAACTGGAACCGTGCCTTGGCACAATTAACCAAATTTCTCGACCGTAAAGAGCTGAATGACCTGGAAGAGCAGGGGTTGATCCAATCTTTTGAATATAACCATGAATTGGCCTGGAAAACCCAAAAGGGGTCCTAGGGATTTTCCCTCGTAAACGGACATAAACGGCTAGATCCCTTTCCCCGCCTACGTTTCCCGAGAGGGGTACTTTTCGATTTCCGAACATTTTAGGGTAATTTGGCTAGAATCGTGGCCTTTAGGTAACGATTATGACCACAGAGAAACGACTCAAGATCCTCACCGAAGCGGAAATTGTTGACTTGTTCGGCCCGCCAGCACTCAATCAAAACGATCAACGATTCTTCTTCACACTCAATGATATCGAATTGGCCCAGTGCCAGAAGATTCGCAGGCGTGATCAACGCTGCATGTTCGTTGTGTTGCTCGGCTACTTTAAAGTGAAGCCCATTTCTTTGAGTCCCGGCTACCACCAGATCAAGCATGATATTAAATATGTCTGCTCAGAAGTGTTTCCCGGTTCCGGTCTGAGTCCCTTCAATCTAACTCAAAAAACTCGTGTGCGTATCTATCATCGCATATACGAATTAACAAACCATCAACGCTGGGAGAACGAACGGCACAGCGCCGCGCTGACAATAGACCTTCGCGAACACGCACAAGCATGGGCTCAACCGCGAGCGTTGTTTGACAGGGCTATTGAATACTTAGCGGCACAAAAAATTAGCATTCCTGGGTACTCAGTTTTGCAAGACTTGATCAGTGATGTCGTCAGTGCTACCAACGATCAACTCATTCGCCAACTCGAAGACCTCATCTCTGTTGACTTGACTTCTATGTTGTCTGACTTTGTCGAAGGCAATGACCCACTGACTCTACGGCGGTTAAGAATGGCGGCTAAGAACATTACAAGGAGTGAGTTGCAAAAAGAACTCGCCGTACATCAGCACATTCAATCTTGGATGCTAGAAGTCGATGAGGTTTTAAGTCAGCTATCAATATCGTTGAAGAATCAGCAGTACTTTGCTGAAAGAGTGACTTACTATGGTGCCAAACTAAAACGCCAACCTGTTGGTTATCAACGCCTCTACTTGTTGTGCTATTTGCAATCGCGTTGGCAACAGGCACTGGAACGAATAGCCGATGGCTTTGTTCATCATCTTTTTCAAAGAAAACAGAAAGCCAAAATATACGCGAGAGAATCTGTTTATCAAGACTGGCAACGAGCTGCGAGTAACGTCAGTAAAGCGGCGCAAGTGTTGCGTCTTTTTATCGACGACAGAGTAGATCAACAACAACCGTTTGGGGCGTTACGGCAGCATGCTTTTAAACTTCTAGCGGCGAAAGATCTGGAATCCGTTTGCCTGTTTTTGAATGATCAAAAGCGATCGGTTGAAGAGGCCACGTGGCAGTACTTCGATCACCGGGTGAGCTTACGAGAAGGCTTACTTCGTGATCTATTCCTGTGCTTGCACTTTGAAGGCGGTGAAAAAACACAGCGCCTGGCAGCTACACTGCATCGTGCGCAGCGTGATCTTATCGCCGATGGTGAAATCTCAATCGGCGCAATGGATAGCCGCTTGCCTACCAAGAAGCAATTGTCGTTCATGCAAGACTCGAGCGGCGTGATGAATAAAGGTCGGTACGAATGGTTCCTTTACTTGCAAATCCCCAATCGGTTGAATGGCCAGCTCACACTGCCAAATGTGTTTAAATACAGGGCTTTGGAGGCTGATCTAGTCAATCGTGAGCGATGGACAGAAGAAAAAGACGCGCTATTAGAGCGCACCCAGTTGCCTAAATTAGCCGCCAATCCCAACAAACTCATTGACCAAATGGCCAAAAACCTGGGTGTTAGATTACAAGAAGTGAGTCACTATCTAGAACACGATGACAACCGAAATATTATCCTGAGAAACCCCAAAGGAAAGCGCCATTGGCGCTTACCCACGGCCAACAAAAAGTACTTGGTCAATAATCCGTTCTTCCAGCAACTACCCACGACTGGCGTTGCCGATGTGTTGCGAATGGTCGATCGCGACACAGGCTTCCTTGATGACTTTAAGCATGTACTGGGTGCACAGTCGAAGAGCCGAGCACACGAGTATGACCTGTTGGCTATCTTGGTGGGCAACGCGACCAACCAAGGCATTTATGGTATCGCTCAAATATCCGATCGCACTTACGATCAGCTCAGCACCATTCAGGCGAACTATCTGAGGTTAGAAACACTGAACGCAGCCAACGATCGCATCAACAACGCAACGGCTAAGCTTCCGATCTTCAAGCACTACAATATCCAAGAAGATGTTATCCACGCCAGTGCTGATGGTCAGAAGTTCGAATCCCGGCGTGAGACATTTAAAACACGTTACTCGTCAAAATACTTTGGCACGCAAAAAGGCGTGTCGGCCATGAGCTTGATCGCCAATCATGCGGCCATCAATGCTCGTGTGATCGGTGCTAACGAGCACGAGTCCCACTACATCTTCGATCTACTGATGAACAATAGTTCCGAGATCGTGCCAGACGTACTGTCTACCGATACGCACGGAGTCAATCACATCAACTTCGCATTGCTAGATCTCTTTGGGTACAGCTTTGCTCCACGCTATGCTCAGGTGGGTCGTGTCATCAATGAGATGTTCGATGTCAAAGAAGACAAGGATAAGAAAATCCAATTGAGTCTGAAAAAGCCCATCAACACCAAGCTCATCGCGGCTCACTGGGATACTATACAACGGATCATGATCTCACTTTATGAACGCAAAACAACGCAAGCGACATTGGTTAGAAAGCTCTCAGGTTACAAAAGCAGCCACCCGTTACTCGGGGCACTAACGGAATACAATCGTATGGTGAAAGCGAATTATTTACTCAACTACATCGATGACGTCAGTCTGCGCGACTACGTTCAGCGAGCACTCAATCGAGGCGAGGCTTACCACCAACTGCGTCGTGCAATCAGCAACGTCAATGGTGATCAGTTCCGCGGCAGCTCGGATGAGGAGATCCAACTGTGGAACGAATGTGCTCGCCTGGTTACCAACGCTATAATCTACTTTAACTCGGCCATACTCAGTCAGTTGCTGACTAGCTTTGAATATCAGAAGGATGATGAAAAAATCCAGATCGTCAAACAAGCCTCCCCAGTTGCCTGGTACAACATCAACCTGAAAGGCACCTACAACTTCCAAATGAGTGGGAAATTGCCGGATCTGGACGAATTAATGAGCTCAATCGACGGTTATAAGCCTGTTCAGGAAAAGTACCCACATCCGGAAACGTAAGCAGGGCATGGGATCTAGCCGTTTATGTCCGTTTACGAGGGAAAATCCCTAGGACCCCAATTATAGTAATATTCCGGCTTTTACGAGAAGCCTATGCCTTATAAAGAACGCCTGACCGTACTCCACGAAGCAGAAATTAACGATTTATATGGCGTTCCCAGCCTGTCACTGGAAGAAAAACGTATCAGTTTTACTCTGAATGATCTGGAGCAGGACGTTATTAAATCCATCAGGGATCGCAATCATAAATGCTATGCTATTGGGGTTCTGGGGACATTCCGTCCTAAAGTGACACTTATCTCTACAGCCCATACCCCACAAGGCCTACAGAGGTGGCTTAATTTTCATTTTGCACGATTGATTGCATAATTTCATCCAAATCTAGTAGGTTTTGTTCAAAGCTAAAGCTGTAAGTTCCGTTCAAATTGATGTTATGCCAAGCCACTGGCGAAACTTGCTTAATAATTTCCAACTTCTTATCGTCACTTTCCCCCTCAAAATGCTACAGACTAATTGGAAATCTCATCCTTGTCATGGCTCTATTTTTGGGGGAAAGGTCAATCCAGTTCAACGTTGAGTGCTGCATCGACCGTGATTTTGGTCAGCATTGGCCGAAACTCGTTGAGGTCTTCTTCAGTTTTGATGTGATTAGCGGCCGCCTAGGCTATCGCCTGGAGCTCTTTCTTGTCGATCATCTGCCTATCCTCACCCTTGTTTGGGTTTAATGACGGGCAGTTATACAGCATTTAGGTCTGTCTCAAAAGGTTCAAAGAACCAGATCTTCAGCCGATACCTCAGGGACGACTAAATATTCTTAGCCAGCTCTTCTGCATTACCGATATAACTGGCGGGAGTAAGCTTCCGCAGTGCGGCTTTTGCTTCCTCCGGAATCTCCAGTCCATCAACAAAAACTGCCAGCTCTTCAGCCCCTATGCGCTGGCCACGGGTTAGCTCCTTGAGCTTCTCATAGGGTTTCTCTACACCATAGCGCCGCATCACTGTCTGGATAGGTTCGGCCAGAACCTCCCAGTTGGCATCCAGATCTTCCGCCAGACGTTGCGGGTTGGCTTCCAGCTTACTGATCCCTCGCATCACTGACTGAAGGGCGATGGTGGTATAAGCAAGGCCAACCCCCATGTTGCGGAGTACTGTGGAATCTGTCAGATCGCGCTGCCAGCGTGAAACCGGTAGCTTCATGGCCAGATGGCCTAGCAGAGCATTGGCAAGCCCCATATTACCTTCGCCATTCTCAAAATCGATCGGATTTACCTTGTGTGGCATGGTTGACGAGCCAACTTCTCCCGCTATGGTTTTCTGGTTAAAGTAGCCAAGTGATATATAGCTCCAGATATCCCGACAGAAGTCGATGACGATGTTGTTGAAACGGGCGACCGCACCAAACAGTTCCGCCATGTAGTCATGAGGCTCTATCTGAATGGTATAGGGGTTCCAGGTCAATCCCAGCGATTCCACAAAGTTTTCAGCAAACTCAGGCCAATCAACGTTCGGGTAAGCGGAGAAGTGAGCATTATAGTTACCCACGGCACCATTGATTTTACCCTGTAATGTGATATTAGCTATCTGATCACGCTGCCGCTGAAGCCGATGGACCACATTGGCCATCTCTTTGCCAAGGGTCGTCGGGGAGGCTGGCTGACCATGGGTGCGCGATAGCATGGGTTTATCGGCGTGCTCATGGGCAAGTTGGCGAATCGCGTTTATCAGGTCATCCATCTGGGGAAGAAGTACTTGCCCCCGGCCCTCGCGTAACATGAGTCCATGGGAGAGGTTATTGATATCTTCCGAGGTGCAGGCAAAGTGAATAAATTCACTAATCGCTTCCAGTTCCTGGTTACCGGTGATCTTCTCCTTCAGGAAGTACTCCACCGCTTTCACATCGTGATTGGTGGTTCGCTCAATATTCTTTATCCGTTGAGCATCTTCATTGGAGAAATTATCAGAAATACTGTTAAGAATATTATCTGCGTGTCCACTCAGCGCAGGCACCTCTGAGATATCTGGATGCCTGGCCAAGGCCTGCAACCAACGAACCTCAATCAGAACGCGATGCCTAATAAGACCAAATTCACTGAAAATAGGGCGTAAATTGGCTGTTTTTCCACCGTATCGGCCATCTATCGGTGAGACGGCGGTAAGAGTAGAGATTTCCATGGGATACCTATGTCAACTATTTGAACAAAACGATGCATTGTACCATCCCAATTGGCAGAGTGATTAAAGTTTAGTGTCTGCCAAATCATACCGTTTTTACCACCAAGCAGATGAAGAAAAATAAATGTTAACCGGTCTCTTCTCCTCGCGTCTTGCGTGGTGAGTTATTGGTTTCCTGGCGGGTCCCCATTCGTGCTCGGAAACGATCAAAACGGATGCAATGACCCGTAGAATCCACTCAATAGTCCGTATGTGGAGGGTGATATCTGTTAAATCTCATGAGACTTAAACTGGCGCGTCCTGACTTTTTTCACTATTAGTGGCATTGTCATACAGCCCCTTGGATTTCTCTTTATAATGACTCGCCAACTTCGCCGGCTTTCTCCATGGCATCAGCCGATATCTCTTTGGTTTTCCCCCAGGCAGATTTGGACTTTTCGACTACAGTGCTTCCAATCTTACTCCCTGTTTCCTTGGCGGATTGATAAATTTCTTTTGATTTATCCACTGCTTGGCTGGAAATCTCTTTGGTTTTATCCCAAGTCTCCCGTCCCATCTCTTTTGTGGAATCGATAATGCTTTTTTCTCCCGAGGATCTCTCGACGATCGGTGTCTCTGTTGGCTTCTCCATAGCTTCTGGTTGTGTTTGTTCTGCCTGAGGCGAAGTGCTTTCAGTACAGCCGGAAAGCATGAAAGCGAGAGCGAACAGGAGAGCTTGAAATGTTTTCATTAGTTATTCCTTAGGTATCAGTGGAGCCGTTGTTTGAGAAAGTCTCAGAGCGTTCATTTATCATCGGATCAGGTTCCCAGATGCAGACAATTGTAGCATAGGCACTGTTATCACAGTTGAACGATTTACCGAGGTGTAATTTGTGTCAGTTATTGAATCTCTTTTAACAGATGCTTTCGAGCAAAAAGGATCTGGAAACGGCCTCCGCCACATTGTCGCCACAACATGGCTGAGCGCATGCCTGCCAGTAACAAGAGCGCGGATGCGGTTGGCATTTTCGGGGTTTTGCAAATGTGCTGACGGTTGAAGCGTAGATATCAGCTAGCTGAGCAATGATATTGGAATGGGGCAGATTAAAGTGTGAGAGGCGTTCGGTTGCCAGACTGATGCCTTTACTAACTTGTTTTAGCATCTCTCTTTTTTTAGATAGTTTGCGCTCCAGGTTGAGCAGGGCAACCACATAGCGGATGGTGTTTACCTCTTTCAGATCCCCTCCCTCTAATCTGGCAGCCATGGCATTGAGACCGGTGGCAATCCCCAATATCCCGCCATAGACTTCGCTGACTGTATCGGCATCTGTCTGAAAAAGGCTATGGATGCTGGTCTCCACTGCCAAACTGTCCGCCATTCCCCGGTGAGCAATCTGGGAGGCGAGTTCTGCCGCCTGAAACACGCCGGCAATGGCGATACATCGGTCTCTGTCTGTTTTCATTGATCTACATACTTATGCTTGAGGTTCGAATATTCAACCATAATCTATGGATGCGGCATCTGAAAGTTGAATTGCCATTTATTCCTCTCTGTCCTCTGGATCTGCCGGGGCCTTCTGCATCCCATTTTCATATGCTATTCAAAATGCCCGATCGATCACGCCTCCACCAAGACAAACCTCATCAAAATAGAAAACAATGGATTGGCCTGGGGCCACTGCACGCTGCTTCTCTTCGAAAACAACCCGGCAGTGGTCATTTCCAATCTGCTCGATCTCACACATCTGTAACGGTTGGCGGTGACGGATTCGTGCTTGGCATGCAAGCGGGGCCTGGGGGGCCTTTCCTGAGACCCAGTGAAGCTGGGATGCGATAAGCTTCTGTTTTAGCAGGAGTGGATGACTATGTCCCTGTGCGACGATCAGTATATTATTGATGATATCTTTTTCTACCACAAACCAGGGTTCTGCATCCGCATCTGAGCGACCACCGATACCCAGGCCCTTGCGCTGGCCGAGAGTATAGTACATCAGCCCCTGGTGTTCTCCCACCGTCTCTCCTTCGGGGGTCATCATCTGTCCCGGGTTAGTGGGCAGGTACTGGCTGAGAAAATCACGAAATTTCCGCTCTCCAATAAAGCAGATGCCCGTGCTGTCTTTTTTTCTATGGTTTGGGAATCCTGCTTCCTCCGCCAGTTGACGCACTTCACTTTTAATCAGGTGACCCAGCGGAAACTGGCTGTGCTCGAGCTGGGGTTGGCCGAGCATGTAGAGAAAATAGGTCTGGTCCTTGTTTTCATCTTTTGCCCGGCACATGTAAATACCATCTTCTTTGACGAGGGTGCTTGCATAGTGTCCGGTTGCTATCCCATCTGCACCAAGATCCAGGGCATGGTTGAGAAATGCCTTGAATTTTATCTCCCGGTTGCAGAGAACATCGGGGTTTGGTGTCCGTCCGGCCTGGTACTCTTTGAGAAAGTATTGAAATACATTATCCCAGTATTCAGAGGAGAAATTGCTAGTATGGAGCGGTATTGAAAGCTGTCTTGCCACGGCCTCAGCGTCTGCCAGGTCTTCAGCGGCAGAGCAGTATTCAGCCGTGTCATCCTCCTCCCAGTTCTTCATGAACAGGGCTTCGACCTGATATTGCTGTTCCAGCAAAAGAAGCGCGGCGACGGATGAGTCCACTCCGCCGGAAAGGCCGACAATGATTTTCTGCTTCTTGGTCATTGGGGTAATTCTATCTGAAACTCTCGTCTGCCACCTAGGACTCCAGAAGTTGGATGGCAGGTGGTTCTCCATTTTTCAGGACCCAGGAGTCGATGGCGTACGCAGGGCGGCCGGAGCAATAACAGGCTGTTGGGGATTAGGATGTCTCAAAACG
This sequence comes from Candidatus Vondammii sp. HM_W22, assembly GCF_022530855.2. Lineage (GTDB taxonomy): Bacteria > Pseudomonadota > Gammaproteobacteria > Chromatiales > Chromatiaceae > Vondammii. The sequence goes on from NZ_CP099567.1 coordinate 1,314,455, forward strand.
CGTCACCAGATCGAAGGCACACTTGTATTCACTGCCATGATTAACCGGTTAACCGCTTCAGGTGTTCTGGCTATCAGACGCAGCTCCAGCACACCGGCATTAAACAGCTCCACATAGTTATCGTAGGGTTCAATCAGTATGCTTTCCTGGGCTCCCGTGTCTGAGAAAAGTGCAATCGCTTGATCGGTGTTTTTCTTGAGATTGCGAAAACAGACAATATTGCCCTGAGACTTCAGCTCGCCCAATATACGGTTGGTACGGGAATAGGCTTGTATCAGGCCGTGGTATTTGAGGTTTTTATCCACATAGAGGGTATTGAGTTTTTTCGCATCGAAGCCAGTGAGAAACATGTTTACAACTAAGAGAATATCGGCACGGTCTTTATCTTTAAAACTCTCTTTATCCCGCTCTTTCATGCGCTTGGCGATATCTTTGTAGTAAGTATAAAAGGCCCTGCTGTCTTTAACCGAGTGTTTGGTTTGGTACATTGCGTTGTAGTCTGCTACACACGCTTCCAGCTTTTCACGGCTGTGCTTATTCTTGATGTCACCCTTTTTAATATCAAAATCGGGATCTCCGATCAGGCCATTGGCATCGGCGTCCTCTTCATTGGTGCCGTAGGTAAAAATAGTAACCATCCGCAAGTTATGGTTGCCTGCTATTTTTTTCCGTTGGAAGCTCTCATAATATTTTATCAGCGTCTCGACATTGCCTACGCACATCATGGCCGAGAACTGTCTGTTGTGGGTTTTTCGATTGTGGTGAGCAACCACCCAATCAACAATGCCGTCGATACGCTTGGGGTTTTCAAAGAACTCCTTCACGTTGATGGCAGGCACCTGCTCATCGACAAGGCTACCGTCTTTGCGCTTCAGCCGGCCCCAGTACTCTATTGAGAACTTGAGTACATTATCGTCAGCAATGGCGTTGGTGACGACATATCGATGCAGGCACTCGCCAAACAGGTCTTTGGTGGTGCGTTTGCCGTACGCATTACCGATGGAATTATCTTTGAAAACTAGGTGTACCGGCAAAGCCAAACAGTTGAACATTACTGAAGAAGGCGACGATGTTTTTATGGGTATCGCCAAACTGCGAACGGTGACACTCGTCAAAGATAAAGACCATGCGTCGCTCTTTCAGGCCATCCATCTGCTTGCGGTGTTTTGGTTTTTTTATCGCCGCGTTGAGTTTCTGAATGGTGGTGATAATGAGAGAGTTCTCCCCCGCCATCTGTTTCACCAGCGCCGTGGTGTTATCCGTGCCATCCACAGAGCCTTCGCTGAAGAAGTTAAACTCACGGGAGGTTTGATAATCGAGATCAGCCCTGTCCACCACAAACACCACCTTGTGTACTTTGGGCAGCCGGGTGAGAATTTGCGCAGCCTTGAAGCTGGTGAGGGTTTTCCCCGAGCCGGTGGTGTGCCAGATATAGCCGTTTATCGGCTTACCCTCAGGGTCCAGCCGACCGTTGGCCGATTTGACCCGTTCGACAATCGCCTCTACCGCGTAGTATTGATAGGGGCGCAACACCATCAATATTTTGTCGGACTCGTGCAGCACAATGTATTTGCAGATCATCTTTGAGAGATGGCATTTCTCCAGAAACTTATCGGCAAAATCGTCCAGTTGGGTAATAAGGCTGTTCTCCGCATCCGCCCAGTAGAAGGTCTGTTTAAACTCCTGCTTGCGGTTATTGGCGTAGTAGCGGGTATTCACCCCATTGGAGATGACAAACAGCTGCACATATTGAAACAGCCCGCTCTCGGCCCAGAAGGAGTGGCGCTGATAACGGTTGATCTGGTTAAACGCCTCTTTCAGCTCCATGCCCCGGCGCTTCAGCTCGATCTGCACCAGGGGGAAGCCATTTACCAGTAGGGTCACGTCGTAACGATTTTTGTACTTGCCCTCGATGGTCACCTGATGGGTGACCTGATACTGGTTCCGACACCAGTGCTCGGTATTTAAAAATTGCAGGTAACAGTTACTGCCATCATCACGGGTAAACTGGAAACGGTCACGCAGGGTTTTGGCGCGCTCAAACACGTTACCCCGGCCAAGATGGTTTAACACCCTGGCAAACTCCTGATTAGTCAGTTTGACGCTGTTATGAATCTCCAGCTGTTTTTTTTAAGTTAGCGCGTGACTGGTCGGCATCGGTGATCTTGACTCGCTCATAACCTAACCCTGTCAGGCGTTGAACCAGACTCGCTTCCAGTTGCGCTTCGGACTGCGTGGAGACTTCTGCATAGTCCAATCGGCTGTTTTTACGCTGTTGCCTAGCTTCAAATGCTGCCTTGTTATAGAACTCGACACCCACCCGCTGAATGTGCTCAAGCAGATTCTTATTTTCAATATGGTTAAAAAGTGAAACATCAAAACCATAAGCCAGATCAAGCGCATCCAAGGCCCCGATAACATCAAACAGTAGTTTTGTATCAGGGGAGGTGAGCGTCTTTATCGTCAGATCAATAGTAGAATACCTGCTGAACCAACGCAATGGTTTCGTTGGGCAGCCCCCAGGTCTCTTCCTTCCTGTTTTTCGGCTCAATCATTAGCGCGCTATCCCTGTTCGCTCCGGCTCTTCTCTGCCAGCCCATTGAGCTTTTCATTCAACGCACGAAAGGCCGCAAAATAGTCATCGATTATGGCATTCACAATCTCATCGGTGGTCTCTTTGTTATAGGTATGGGAGGATTTATTTCGGCTCTCCACCATCTGCATCCAGACGTCACCCTTCTCCACCAGCCCCACTTTAAAGGCTTTATGGGCAACGTTTTTAGAGCCAAACAGGTCGGTATAACCACTCGCCTCCAGAAAGTCCTTTTGGGGGTCCTAGGGATTTTCCCTCGTAAACGGACATAAACGGCTAGATCCCATGCCCTGCTTACGTTTCCGGATGTGGGTACTTTTCCTGAACAGGCTTATAACCGTCGATTGAGCTCATTAATTCGTCCAGATCCGGCAATTTCCCACTCATTTGGAAGTTGTAGGTGCCTTTCAGGTTGATGTTGTACCAGGCAACTGGGGAGGCTTGTTTGACGATCTGGATTTTTTCATCATCCTTCTGATATTCAAAGCTAGTCAGCAACTGACTGAGTATGGCCGAGTTAAAGTAGATTATAGCGTTGGTAACCAGGCGAGCACATTCGTTCCACAGTTGGATCTCCTCATCCGAGCTGCCGCGGAACTGATCACCATTGACGTTGCTGATTGCACGACGCAGTTGGTGGTAAGCCTCGCCTCGATTGAGTGCTCGCTGAACGTAGTCGCGCAGACTGACGTCATCGATGTAGTTGAGTAAATAATTCGCTTTCACCATACGATTGTATTCCGTTAGTGCCCCGAGTAACGGGTGGCTGCTTTTGTAACCTGAGAGCTTTCTAACCAATGTCGCTTGCGTTGTTTTGCGTTCATAAAGTGAGATCATGATCCGTTGTATAGTATCCCAGTGAGCCGCGATGAGCTTGGTGTTGATGGGCTTTTTCAGACTCAATTGGATTTTCTTATCCTTGTCTTCTTTGACATCGAACATCTCATTGATGACACGACCCACCTGAGCATAGCGTGGAGCAAAGCTGTACCCAAAGAGATCTAGCAATGCGAAGTTGATGTGATTGACTCCGTGCGTATCGGTAGACAGTACGTCTGGCACGATCTCGGAACTATTGTTCATCAGTAGATCGAAGATGTAGTGGGACTCGTGCTCGTTAGCACCGATCACACGAGCATTGATGGCCGCATGATTGGCGATCAAGCTCATGGCCGACACGCCTTTTTGCGTGCCAAAGTATTTTGACGAGTAACGTGTTTTAAATGTCTCACGCCGGGATTCGAACTTCTGACCATCAGCACTGGCGTGGATAACATCTTCTTGGATATTGTAGTGCTTGAAGATCGGAAGCTTAGCCGTTGCGTTGTTGATGCGATCGTTGGCTGCGTTCAGTGTTTCTAACCTCAGATAGTTCGCCTGAATGGTGCTGAGCTGATCGTAAGTGCGATCGGATATTTGAGCGATACCATAAATGCCTTGGTTGGTCGCGTTGCCCACCAAGATAGCCAACAGGTCATACTCGTGTGCTCGGCTCTTCGACTGTGCACCCAGTACATGCTTAAAGTCATCAAGGAAGCCTGTGTCGCGATCGACCATTCGCAACACATCGGCAACGCCAGTCGTGGGTAGTTGCTGGAAGAACGGATTATTGACCAAGTACTTTTTGTTGGCCGTGGGTAAGCGCCAATGGCGCTTTCCTTTGGGGTTTCTCAGGATAATATTTCGGTTGTCATCGTGTTCTAGATAGTGACTCACTTCTTGTAATCTAACACCCAGGTTTTTGGCCATTTGGTCAATGAGTTTGTTGGGATTGGCGGCTAATTTAGGCAACTGGGTGCGCTCTAATAGCGCGTCTTTTTCTTCTGTCCATCGCTCACGATTGACTAGATCAGCCTCCAAAGCCCTGTATTTAAACACATTTGGCAGTGTGAGCTGGCCATTCAACCGATTGGGGATTTGCAAGTAAAGGAACCATTCGTACCGACCTTTATTCATCACGCCGCTCGAGTCTTGCATGAACGACAATTGCTTCTTGGTAGGCAAGCGGCTATCCATTGCGCCGATTGAGATTTCACCATCGGCGATAAGATCACGCTGCGCACGATGCAGTGTAGCTGCCAGGCGCTGTGTTTTTTCACCGCCTTCAAAGTGCAAGCACAGGAATAGATCACGAAGTAAGCCTTCTCGTAAGCTCACCCGGTGATCGAAGTACTGCCACGTGGCCTCTTCAACCGATCGCTTTTGATCATTCAAAAACAGGCAAACGGATTCCAGATCTTTCGCCGCTAGAAGTTTAAAAGCATGCTGCCGTAACGCCCCAAACGGTTGTTGTTGATCTACTCTGTCGTCGATAAAAAGACGCAACACTTGCGCCGCTTTACTGACGTTACTCGCAGCTCGTTGCCAGTCTTGATAAACAGATTCTCTCGCGTATATTTTGGCTTTCTGTTTTCTTTGAAAAAGATGATGAACAAAGCCATCGGCTATTCGTTCCAGTGCCTGTTGCCAACGCGATTGCAAATAGCACAACAAGTAGAGGCGTTGATAACCAACAGGTTGGCGTTTTAGTTTGGCACCATAGTAAGTCACTCTTTCAGCAAAGTACTGCTGATTCTTCAACGATATTGATAGCTGACTTAAAACCTCATCGACTTCTAGCATCCAAGATTGAATGTGCTGATGTACGGCGAGTTCTTTTTGCAACTCACTCCTTGTAATGTTCTTAGCCGCCATTCTTAACCGCCGTAGAGTCAGTGGGTCATTGCCTTCGACAAAGTCAGACAACATAGAAGTCAAGTCAACAGAGATGAGGTCTTCGAGTTGGCGAATGAGTTGATCGTTGGTAGCACTGACGACATCACTGATCAAGTCTTGCAAAACTGAGTACCCAGGAATGCTAATTTTTTGTGCCGCTAAGTATTCAATAGCCCTGTCAAACAACGCTCGCGGTTGAGCCCATGCTTGTGCGTGTTCGCGAAGGTCTATTGTCAGCGCGGCGCTGTGCCGTTCGTTCTCCCAGCGTTGATGGTTTGTTAATTCGTATATGCGATGATAGATACGCACACGAGTTTTTTGAGTTAGATTGAAGGGACTCAGACCGGAACCGGGAAACACTTCTGAGCAGACATATTTAATATCATGCTTGATCTGGTGGTAGCCGGGACTCAAAGAAATGGGCTTCACTTTAAAGTAGCCGAGCAACACAACGAACATGCAGCGTTGATCACGCCTGCGAATCTTCTGGCACTGGGCCAATTCGATATCATTGAGTGTGAAGAAGAATCGTTGATCGTTTTGATTGAGTGCTGGCGGGCCGAACAAGTCAACAATTTCCGCTTCGGTGAGGATCTTGAGTCGTTTCTCTGTGGTCATAATCGTTACCTAAAGGCCACGATTCTAGCCAAATTACCCTAAAATGTTCGGAAATCGAAAAGTACCCCTCTCGGGAAACGTAGGCGGGGAAAGGGATCTAGCCGTTTATGTCCGTTTACGAGGGAAAATCCCTAGGACCCCTTAAACGCCTTGTGTGGAGCGCCAACGAAACACTAGGCTTTCGTGACGATTGAAAAGGATAGCGCATGGTTACTTCGGAAGTGATAAGTGAAAATTTTAGTGATGCTTTGTTTAAAGATATATTTGCTGATCGGGCCAATCTATCGCGGCTAACTATTATGGGTGTGGTTGAGGAGTTTTGCCCCGCCTATAGCTTTGGCCGGTGGGTCTACTATAAGTTGTCTAATGGCGGTTTTTTTATGGCCCCAGACGCAACTATTCTGCTTCAACTGGTCAGAGTGGATTGCTTTCTTAAGGCTTCTTTGAGTGCTGAAGCGGCGGGTATTATCGCCAGTATGGAAGCCTACGGTCGTTTGGGTTTCGCTACTGGTGATCTTCTTTACCAAACGCAGCGTGACCGGCTGCGGGAGTTTTACTTCCCTTTAGCTGAAGCCTCTCTTATTAATAGAGCCACTTCTTTTTAGGGGGTGCCCTGGTCATGCGCCAACATGACCAGGGCGACACATCGAGGACGATTAGGATACTCGATATGCCTGCTTAGTATATCGCTTCCCTCTTTCTAAAGTTATCCCCATTTTTGGTGCATAACCCTGTCTATATTTCCTTCGATACCAGCCTGCACCTACCTCTCCCCCGGTTGTCTTCTTTTTATACAGATGCCTTCTCTTTTTTTTCCGCTTGTTCGGTTGTCCATTGGTGTTAGAGGATTCGTACCCTCAGCCAACATTCACTCTTCCACATTCCGGTTACCATCATTATTTCCCCGGAGATTCTTATGTTTGATTTGATCGATGCTTTTTTCGCTCTACCCTTTCACCTTCGCCTGTCGCTTTCTTTTCTGTTTCTAGCGATCCTTTTTTGCGTTCTGACCCGACGAGATCCGTAGGCTTTAATGCTGTGCATTTCCCTGCGGGCCGTTCCATTCTGGGTTTCGCTCCGCTGCATCCCTGCGGGACAAGCCCTACATCTCACTAATGCCTTCGCTCCTTTGTCGCTCCGCGCTCCGCTTGAAGTGATTTGATAAGGGGCTGTTTGCCCCCCGCTCGCAAAAGGGTATCCCCAACCTTCCGCTTTCGCTGCGCTCTTTTGTGCAGGCTGGGTGATTCCCCTCCCTTTCACTCTCTACCCCCACACTTCGCCAGTGTTGCAGGAGCGCATGACGCTCAACATTCAAAACAACAAAATCAGGGGTTAGAAATGAACCGACTTACCAAGGAATTGATTTCACTTCACAATCAGAAAGGGCTAAGAGCTGATCAATGGTTTAGCTTGATGATAGATGATGTATTGGCCGGTTTTGGTATTAAACTGACGGAGATACCAGCCGAGCCGGTTAGAGAGGTGCTATTTAATCTAACTGGAATGTATGCCCAGGAGGTTCTAAAAGCAGAACCCTTTACTGATTTGCTAAGTACGGTTTACATGGATATGGGCAGTAATTATCAACGGTCAGGGATGGGCCAGTTTTTTACACCAGAGTCTGTTTGTCGTTTGCTAGCTAGAATGACCATAGGCAGTGATTTTGATCATCTTGCAGAGAGGAAACGCCTCATTAGAATGCAAGAGCCTGCCGTAGGAGCGGGGGGAATGGTGCTGGCTTTTTTGGCTGAAATATTGGAACGCCAGGGGCCAGAGGCCATTAAGTGGATCTCAGTTACAGGAATAGATTTGGATCGTATGTGTTGCCGCCTATTTCCTTGCCAAGTCCTTTCTAGCCTCCTTGTGAATCGGATAGAGTTGGGTGAATTGATTTCATATCACGGCAATACCTTGGGCGACCCAACCCAATGGTCTACTGTTTGCCATTATTCACGTAGAGATCTACCAGAGGAGATCCACGAGGCAGACAGCCCGCAGGTAAAGAAAGCAGTAGCCGAAGCAGTGGCCAATCCGGTAACAAGTAGCCTGTCACAGCTAGACCAAATGCAGCTTTTTTAGCTAGATTCATGCCCAACAAGCAGTTGTATTGCGCGTTGGCTAGAAAATGTTTCTATTTGTGCAGTTAAGTAATGACAAAGGCACTATTTTGATGCGGAATGCTTTTCAAAGGGCAGTCTTATTAGTATTGACTGACAAATAGAGGCATCAATAATATGCAGGTTTTAATTCAGATCGATACAGAAACAATCAAGTTACTATTGCCTGTAGTGCCCGTAGCCGTGGTTTTTTGGGTGAATCGTAAACGGCTGCTAAAGAAATTGGCCGAAAATCGTTATTTACGTCATTTCTTAGAGGGATAGCCGTGCTAACTTCGCCGGATTCCACGTAGAAACGCTTGTTTTAGGGCCTAGATGAGTAACATATACCACTTAAGAACCTTATTCTTGTGAGAAAGGGGTGCAGAAAACACTTGCCGTGGTGGGGGAGGGGGTAATGTAGGCCCCTACTTAAAGGCTTTTCGGGGTACCAACTTGACAGGGTAACGCGTTACCCGGTAACATTATTAACACAGTTGTATGAACGGGATCGCTTCGGCGATGCGACTACCCCGCCGGGAAACCGGTTTCCGCCCAAGTGCAGAAATACCCAAGAGGCCCGATTAAGGAAAAGCTCACCGTAAGGTGGGCTTTTTTATTTTGGGGCTTTTATTGGTTTTTTGTGCAGCGTGTTGTAGGCAACTACATGAAAGCGGATAGGCTTTTTTCTTTTCGGTTTAGACCCATGCTGACGGGTACGCTCGAACGCTGTTTGGATGGACAGGTTCATCCGACCCCTATTTTTCCCTGATCGAGATACCGCGAAATAGACCTCATAGCTTTGTTTCTGATTACCGGTGCCAATTAAATCTACAGTGAAGTAATTACCGTGTTGGGTATGGTGGCATTTACGTTGTCCGAGACTGTTAACAATTCCTGGTAGCTGCTTCGACAGCGCATAGCGATCAAAGTCGAATTCACGTGTCTCTCTTGAATCCCGATAGTGCAGCGCCGGGTTAACGTTTGTGCCTTGGTCTATGCCTTTGGTGAAGGTGTGTAAGCTAAAAGTCACGTCAAAGGTATATTTTCGCTCAGGCTTATCCCCTTGAGCAGGCTGAATACACTCCCACTCGAAAGGGTGTAGGTGTGATAGATCATACTCATTGCCTTGATAGGTAAACGGCGTCCAGTTCATCACGGGGATTGGTTCTCCAATTTGAGAGAAATACTATCAGAGAAACTTTTCTGCCAATTTTCGCTTACCATTCGGGTCGAGCGTTTGAAGCTTGTCCTTTTCTGGGTAGTAGAATCCATTAGCGCTCAAATCTAAGTCTCCAATCGTCACCCTAACGGATAGTTCATATCCATCATCCCAAGTATCACGTACTTCAGCTTTGCAAATCTCGTCCCTTAATTCAAATTCAAACTTATCCTTTCCCTTTTTCCAGTTGTCAACTGCCGTTCTAACAAGGGTCTCACTAATGGTTTTTCTTTTCTTTTCTGAAAGCATGTCTAATGACCACTCTTTAACTGGCCCATACATTCCACTATTGTTTAGTGTCTCTACTATTTTGCGCATGTGCCCGCCTGTATGCTGATTCACCAATAAAGATGAGCGTGACCCATGGGGACTACCAAGAATATTTGTTCTCAAATTCCACCAAGTTTCCGCGACTTGAGCATCGTGGGCAAATTTGAGCATTTCTTCTGTATGCCAAATTAAGGCATCGCGGCTGCGAATAGTCCCATCTGCCTCAAGCTCAACTTCTACAGCTTCAACTAATACAGGAAATGCAGAGTCGCTATATAAAGGAGCCTCCAAGCGATCAGCGTGAAGCCATGTGATTTTATTGACTGAATCGACAAGTTTGTTGGCTACCTTTTCCGAGTAGGGGCAGGTTACAAACCCACGCACAAAAAAAACCGTGTGATCGATGCCCTTATAGGTGTCCAATTCTCCAATTGAAACAAAATTACGACCGCTCTTGTTTGGAGGTGTTGTCAATATCGGATGCCAGTCGGGGTAATTTTTAACAGCGTTTCCCAATCTGGCCACAACCTCTTCAAATGTGGCATACCCACCTTCCGGGTCATTTAATCCTTTCGTCAAATATTCACGGTAGCTTGCATTTGTCTCTGCTGCTGCAATCGGGTGTCTGAATTCCATAGTATGTCTTCCACATAGCTTCTACTGTTGCGTATGTGTAAGATAATACGCTTATATACTATTTACGTAAAGTACTAGTTAGCGTATTTATGCCTTAATGCGATGAAGGGGCTGAAAACAATTCTGATTGGGTCTGAGCTAATACAATCTGTATCGCGGTGTGAAGGATATTTTGATAGCCTAAAGGGCTTTCCTGATGCAATCAACACGGCTTTTCCGAATATCCATCTGTGTATTGTGCATATGCTACGGAACTCGATGAAGCAGGTGCCCTGGAAAGACCACAAGCCTGTGGCGGCTCATTTGAAAAAGAGTTGCCAGTCCATCACCGGGGAAAGAGCCTTACCGGCGCTGGATAAATTCTCTGACCGATAGGACGATAAATACCCCCAGATCAGCCACTCCTGGAGCACCCATTGGCAGAATTTCAACACGCTGCTCAACTACCCGGAGGACAAACGAAAAGTGATCTACACGACCAACGCCATTGAGTCGCTGAACAGCGTCATTCGCAAAGCGATCAAAAAGCGGAAGTTGTTTCCAACCGATGACTCTGCGAAGAAGGTAATCCACCTAGCAATCCAGGCCCCATCGAAAAAGTGGACAATGCCGATCCGTCATTGGAAACCAGCACTGGATAGATTTATGATTGAGTTTGTAGAACGCTTAGCGGTATATATTTAACCTTGGCTGTTACACAGAAAACTTTACAGGCTCTTGATGGATAGATTTACACGAAACTACAGCATTATTTTGGGCAGTATCATTTTACTGTTTATTGCCTATGCACTCTATGAAAACCCAGATGTATCAGATCTTAACGACCTTCTAGAAGAGGATAAAGCGATAGCCAGCTATCTCTATCAATTTCGGGTATTAAGAGTGAGTAATGGGATCGCCACAATGAGTTCACCCCGTTCAGCGGCTTTCCCCGTCTATCGTGTGCTCGGACTACTCAACCCTTACTTGGCAAACCGGTCTCAGGACGACCCGGATCTGATGAAGGCCCAGGATGAACTGGCGGATGTACAGAAACGCGCTCAGAAAATCGTAATAGAGTCTGCATCCGTAAACAGGGTCGTATGGGAATTGGATAAAAACTGGCTTTCCCAGCACGGTGTTCAAGTCGGCCTGTAACTAACTCCAGGATAATGTTTGGTGGATTCAAGTTGCAAGTGCACCTGTACTCTTCAGAGAGACCTCTCAGAGAGACCTCGTTGAGCACCTGATAATTGAGGCATTCCCGAGGTCGATTGTTGAGCTTTTCCACCACAGTTGCAAGCATTAGATCAATGACTTTTCGCCGATCGCTTCCTTTGGGAAAGGTAACGACGTAGCAGTCACTGCTGCCCCACTTTGCAGGCAATAAAAAGGCTTAAATCTCAATAAGTTGTTGCAATGAAGGTGCGAAGAAACACTGTAATAACAAGAGGATTCAAGCCTTGCCTCATCATAACACTGTGTTCTCTCACATCCTAAAACTGCTCCCTAGACATGAGTTTTCAGTGGCCACAGCCCAACTAACCGGACGCGCCAGTCTCCCTGATATTGAATCCGCCCTGGCAAGCCAAAAGCATTTGACGTATCACTTGGGAAGCGGGTCAATCAAGCGAACAACCCTGAGTCGAGCCAATCAAAATCTTTCTTCCGGTTTTTATGAAGAGCTCTTTGGGAAGTTATACGAACGCTGTTCGGTAATCCCCCCTAAAAACCGGTGGGGTTAAAAGTAGAATTTTCTGATAATGATTTTAAGGAGATTCTTCATGAAAATATCGAGATATAGCGATAGCCAAATAATGGCTATATTAAAGCAGACGGGGACTGGTAGCCCTGTGCCTGAGCTGTGCCGTGAATACGGCATGAGCAGTGCGACATTTTACAAATGGCGCAGTAAGTATGGAAGCATGGATGCGTCCATGATGTCTCGTTTAAAAGAGCTTGAAGCCGAAAACCGGCAACTCAAGAAAATATATGCCGAGGAACGCATCAAATCTGAGCTGCGCGAGGAGGCTCTTCAAAAAAAGTGGTAAGGTCTCGGCAGCGACGTAATCTGGCACAACAAGCGGTATTGGACAAGGCAGTGAGTATTCGGTTGCCCTGTGAGACCTAGGAGTTATAACTGTAAAGTGTTGTTTGAAAGGAATTGAAAAAAAGCGGGGTATCTGGTTGATTTGTTGTTGCGAGACATCAAAACAACCATTGGAGATACGCCACCATGAGTAAGAATAACGTTGTTAAGCTGGCAGGTCGAGATACGATTATCGATCCGCTGACAGAGTTGCCGAGAAGCGGTGCAGAGCAGTTGATCTACCAGGTGGTGGAGGCCGAGCTGCTGGAGCTGTTGGCGGAGCACGTCGAGCGACGGACAGAGGATGGCAAGACGGGTGTGGTGCGTAATGGTCACCTGCCAGCTCGTAAACTGCAGACAGGATTGGGGCCGGTAACGTTCCGATCAGCTCTGGTGCCGCCGTATGTACGCAAGACGAAGTCACTGGAAGCGGCGCTGGCGTGGCTCTACCTGAAGGGGATTTCCAGTGGGGAGATGGGTGAAGCCCTGAAAGTGCTGGTGGTTCCGGATGCAACAGGCTTGTCGGCCGGCAGGGTATCGCATCTGAAGCAGGTCTCGGCAGAAGAATATCGGAGCGGGTGCGAGGAGCGCCTGGATAAGGGCCATTGGGTGTATGTGTGGGCAGACGTCTACAGCGGACAGAGAGCAGAGCAGAGCAGACGAAGCTGTGTGCCCTGGTGGTGATCGGCGTGAATGAGCGTGGTGAGAAGCATTTTCTGGCAATTGAGGATGGTGTACGGGAGTCCACACAGAGCTGGCGGGAGGTACTGTTGAAACTGAAGTCACGCGGACTGACCCCGCCAAAATTGGCGATCGGTGACGGTGCCATGGGATTCCGGGCTGCGCTGGAGGAAGTGTATCCGGAGACGCGCCAACAGCGCTGCTGGATGCACAAGACCATGAACGTGCTGAACTGCCTGCCAAGGTCAGCTCAGCCGAAAGCGAAGCAGGCACTGCATAACATCTGGCAGTCGGAGACCCAGGCCGATGCGGAAAAGGCCTTTGATCTGTTTATCAAAACGTATGAGCCAAAGTATCCGCAGGCTGCCATCTGTCTGCACAAAGACCGAGAGGAACTGATGGCTTTCTATCAATTTCCTGCGCAGCACTGGCAGAGCATTCGGACCAGCAATCCGATTGAATCCACCTTCGGGACAATCCGCCATCGAACCAAGCGTTCCAAGGGCTGCCTATCGCGTGACGGCATGGTACACATGATGTTCAAACTCGGCCTGTGTGCCGAGAAGAAGTGGAGACGATTACGGGGTTTCGATTACCTGGCGAAGGTGATAACCGGAATCAAATTTAAAGAGGGTGTTGAGGTAGCAGGAATCGATCAGGTTGCCGCTTGATTCAACTAGCTAAACACCAGATTTGACTATAACTCATGACCTTGTGCTTCGGAATCTATGCTGATGCAGTTTTTGCACCCATAGTGGGTTTTGCCATGCTTTATGGCCCAGCGGGCTTCAACATCCTTCTGGCGGCGTTTGTTATCACCCCATGCTCAGGGCTGCCCCCATCTTTGGATTTGCCTATTTTTCTCTCGCGTATCACGTTGCCTAGGTACTGGAACGATAGCGGCATCTACAATCTGTCCCTTGCGAGCACTGAAGCCCGCTGCATCAATCCGGATCAACAGCTCTGAAAAGAGTTTATCAACAAGGCCCCGTTCTTTCAGGCACTCACGATATACCCAAACCGTTTTGGCATCGGGTACCTTACCCTCCGGGCTCAGCCCAGGAAAACGACAAAAGCTATAGCGATCCCGTAATTTGGAGCTCTGTTTTATCATCCGGACAGATTGAACAAATGCTGTAGGACCAACACCTGAACATCAGTACCGCATCGTAAGGTGGGCGCCCACCTTTACTGGGACCACTGTTTTTATAAATTGAGCCCAGCAACGCCCGAAAAACCTCCTAGTCTACGGTCCTTTCCAGCTTTGGCAGCGAGTCTCCCTGTTGCTCAAGGTGTTCAAGTTGGTCTTGATGATCAAAAAAGCTCGGTTGCATGGCTTTTATCAATGGTTGGTTGAGTTGGTTACTATTATCGCTGATTTACGAGGTTTTTTAGAGACTCCCCCAATAAGCTATTTAGTTTGCAAGAAAAATCTCCCTTCAATATCAATATCAATATCAATATCTTGCAATCATGAAACCACAAAAACCGGATAACAATGTTAATTTATTCCGTTCGAAACTTTCTCATATCTTAAATCTCTGACACCCATTGGTGCGGTTATCCGAGAAAATGAACGGGGAAAAACTTGAGGCTGACATTAATATCATTTACAATGAAAGTGCTGGCCAGTCCTCCGTTACCCACTCGTTTACTGGCGATACCTCAAATACACCTTTAATCAGAGCGATTAAAGCGTTGTGAAACGCTGGGTTGAAAACCCATATTGGCCGTACTTTTGTGGATTCCAATACCTGCAACACGAACTCCCCTTACACCCCTCCAGACTGGTTCGTTGGCGCAACTGAGTCGGTATAAATTTGACGCACTGTTGAAACAAACCATCGAGCTAGCGCTGAATACTAAAGCAATGAGCTTGCGTGAGTTAGAGCACGTCAATGTGGACACCACCGTTCAAGAGAAGGCCATCACCTTTCCCGCAGAGATGCAAAGCTCTACCATAAAATACGTGACCTATTGGTGTCTGCGGCTCAAAAGAGCGACACTATAATGAGGCCAGAGCTATGTCAAGGTAGAAAGAACGCCTTGATCATGCAAGGACGATATTCTCATGCTCAGCAGATGAAGCGTTCGGCGAGGCAGACTAGAGAACTCAAGAATGCATATTGTGCATCAGGGCTATTCTGGGCACCGCGTAGGCAATGAAATTGACGTTAAGCTTTGTGGCAGGCTCCCTAAGAGGGCGACTCGGTCAACCTGAAAATGGATGAAGCACCGAACCGCCATCGAGCCGGTTATTGGGCACCTTAAATCAGACAATAGACTAAATCGAAACTACCTTAAAGCTGAATATGGTAATGAAGCTAATATGGCTTTGGCGGCAGCGGGATATAATTTAGCCAAGTTGTTAGCTTGGTTTTATTGTGCTTAGATAAGGTTAGCGGGAAATCGTATGATTATTCCAGATAATAGGCAGAGAATCAGATCTGAAAGGTTCAGGGAACCAGATTCTCGGCCTGACACTTCAGGGACGACTATCTATCGATGGATATACGGGGATGCTGCACAAGGCGATTCTTTGTACCAACATCTACTGAGGTGGCACAAAAGCGTCTAAGACAGCAGCAATACGGGGTTCTGGGGACATTCCGTCCTAAAGTGACACTTATCGCTACAGCCCACGCCTCATAAGGCTTCTAGAGGTGCCTTAATTTTCGAAATCACTGCAATATCCCAATTATAGTAATATTCCGGCTTTTACGAGAAGCCTATGCCTTATAAAGAACGCCTGACCGTACTCCACGAAGCAGAAATTAACGATTTATATGGCGTTCCCAGCCTGTCACTGGAAGAAAAACGTATCAGTTTTACTCTGAATGATCTGGCGCAGGACGTTATTAAATCCATCAGGGATCGCAATCATAAATGCTATGCTATTGCTCTGCTGGGTTACTTTAAGATCAAGCCCATTCAGCTCAATCCGGCCTACAAGGAATTGAAAGCAGATCTCACCTTTATTGCTGAAGAATATTTCCCTAAATTTAAAGTCCCTCGCTTCAGTGTTAGCAATAAGCAGAAAACACGTATCTACGACAAGATTATAAACCTTCAGGGATTCAAAACATGGTGTGTGGAACAACATCAGGAACCTCTCATTACCTATTTGCAACAGGTTGCTAAATCCTGGATTGAGCCGCGCTTTTTATTTGATGCCTGCACCGAATACTTAGCTCGAAATCATACAGGAATCCCTAAATATACCGTGCTTCAGCGAATTATCAGTCAGGTAATAAAACAGGAACGTAAGCGACTTTCTGATCTATTAAAGACAACCATATCAGATGAATTAGCTACTAACTTGGCTGAGTTAGTTGATGGAAAAGGTATGCTAACCGTTAAAGAACTTAAGCAGGCGGCGAAAAGTTTTAATGCTCCAGAATTGGAGAAAGAGTTGAACGTCAACAAGTTGATTCAGCCCTGGATGGATGAAGTTAATCAAGTGGCCTCTGCTCTATCACTATCGCAACAAAACCGACTGCACTATGCGGCGATGGTTGATTACTACTCTATAACCAAGCTTAAACGCTTCGACCGTGTCACGCAGCAGCTTTATTTACTTTGTTATCTTCAGAAGCGGGTACAAATCAATATTGAACGTTTGGCTGATGGGTTTATTTATCATGTCCGAGAGTTACGTGAAAAAGCTAAAGCGTATGCCAAGGAAATGGCCTATAAAGATTGGGATGGCGCGGTAATAAATATTAGCAAAGCCGCTGAATTATTATACTTTTTTATTGACGACACCATTGATGACCATGTGTCATTTAGACAAATAAAACAACGGGTACAAGGCTTGCTTGGAGCACGGGAAATAGAATCACTGTGCTTGTATCTGAAGAAACAAAAACGCACGAAAAATGATTACATCTGTGAATTTTATGATAAGCAGCGTGAACTGATTCAGCACTTAATACGCCCCATTTTTTTATGCCTGACCTTTGAAGGATCAGACAATACACAGGCTTTATCTGCACAATTAAATAGAATGAAAAAAGAGTTGTTAGGTGCTGGTGAATTAGCATCGTCAGATCGACGATTGATTCCAGCCAAACACCAATTGTATGTTATCAATATTGATAACAACGTACTCTCTGAGCGTTACGAGTTGATGCTGTATTTAGCAGCTCAAAATAATCTTGGTGGGAAACTCTTTATACCAACGGCGACCTTGTTGGAGATATCCCCTGGGCACAGAAAGACAAGCTACTTAAAGGTTCCATGCTAGATAGCATGAATACAGAGCCTGCCCAGCGGGTTAAATCGATGGAGAAAAAGATGAACGATAAGCTGCAACGGGTTGGCCAGCGCATTGATGAGGGCGACAATCGAAATGTGGTATTGCGTAATCGCTCAGGAAAAACTCAATGGAGGTTGCCGTATTCAGGCACAAAATCGGCTTTAAACAATCCCTTTTTCGATCGTATGAAACCGATTAACATTGCCGATGTATTACGCTTCGTTCATCAGGAAACAGGATTTTTAAAGCACTTTGAGCATGTTCGCCAGGTACAGTCCGGACAGAGTGATCATTTGAATGATTTACTGGCGGCTCTCATTGGCAATGGAACCTATTATGGCCTACACGGCATGGCCAGCATCTCTGATAGATCATCTACGCACAGTACAGGCCAATTATTTGCGACCTGAAACGCTAAACCTCGGCAATGATGCAATTAACGATGCGACAGCGAAATTATCAATCTTCAAGCATTACAATATCCAAAAAGGACTCATTCATGCCAGTGCTGACGGGCAAAAATTCGAATCACGGTTAGAGACTTTTAAAACTCGCTATTCATCTAAATATTTTGGCACGAATAAATGACTAACATCGATGAACTTGATTGCCAATCATGTAGCCTTGAATGCCCAGATTATTGGTTCCAATGAACATGAATCTCATTTTATTTTGGATCTGCTTCATAACAATACCTCGGAGATTAAGCCGGATATTTTGTCAACGGATACGCACGGCGTTAATCATGTTAACTTTGCTTTGCTGGACCTGTTTGGCTATATCTTTGCGCCGCGCTATGCTCAGTTTGGAACCGTGATATCAGATCTTTTTGATGTAAATGAGGGAGAAGACAATAAGGCAACGCTCTCATTAAAAAAGCCTATTAATACAGAATTAATTATCGATGAGTGGGATACGATACAGCGCATTATTATATCACTACAGCAGAAGACGATAACGCAGGCGACCCTTGTTAGAAAGCTTTCTGGCTATAGTCAAAACCACCCCTTGCTGAAAGCTTTAACTGAATATAATCGTATGCTCAAGGCCATGTACTTACTGGACTATATTGATGATGCCAGTTTAAGAACTTATGTACAGCGAGCCTTGAATCGTGGGGAAGCTTATCATCAATTACGGCGTGCTATTGCACATGTGAATGGCAATCGTTTCCAGGGAAAATCAGACGATGAGATTGTCTTGTGGAATGAATGCGCGAGGCTATTAACCAACGCCATTATCTATTTTAATTCGCTGATACTGACGCGATTACTTGAGCATTTTGAGGGGGAAAGTGACGATAAGAAGTTGGAAATTATTAAGCAAGTTTCGCCAGTGGCTTAGCATAACATCAATTTGAACGGAACTTACAGCTTTAGCTTTGAACAAAACCTACTAGATTTGGATGAAATTATGCAATCAATCGTGCAAAATGAAAATTAAGCCACCTCTGTAGGCCTTGTGGGGTATGGGCTGTAGAGATAAGTGTCACTTTAGGACGGAATGTCCCCAGAACCCCATATTCGCTTTCCCAAGAGCGCCAAGCAAACCTGCCAGTGCGTCCCTGAAGTCGCCTGTAGAGATGCCTTTCAAGTACAACCAGGGCAGCAGCTCTTCAATGGTCTTCGCTCGCTTCAAGTACGGTGGCACCAAACCGCTGTTAAACTTGATGCCTTGCCCGGTACGATCTCTTACTTTGGGAACCTTGACCCCAATATCACCAAGCCCTGTTTGGATCATACGTTCCGGCAGGTGCCCATTGCGCACAACACCTTGTAAGCCTGATTCTCTCAGCAACCCTTGGTATTGTGCTAACAGGGTGGCGACTTCCGCCTCTATGGCTTGGGCTAATAGTTGCTGGGATCCGGTATGTAAAAGCTCAGAAAGGACATCTCGCGCTGGCCTATTCAGCCCGACAATATTATCATTCTTCATGTAGCGTACTCTTGTTGGTTGGTGATCGGCTAGGATTTTTTCCTTCCAACAGGATATACTGCTTTAATTCCTCATACACCAGAAATGACTATACCTCTTAACCCACGCGTAGTAGCTTGATCGACTCAATCCAACCATTTGGCATAAGCGGTTAACCGGCAACTGGGCTGAGTGACACTGAATAAACTGATGCTTTATTTCATTTCTTTGGCGAACAAGGCTGAAGCCTTCTGCGTAATCGGTGAAGCTCCGTCCGCTCATCGGCTGATAACGCACCGTCTTGTTTTGAGGCTTCAATCTTTGTTTTACAATCATAGAGTTGATTTGCTCGAATACCCAGTAATTTAGCCGCCTCAGCGACCGAATAACCTTGATCTGTCACCAATCCAACCGCTTCTTCTTTAAAGGCTTGAGGGTAACTCTTGTAAACTCGTTTTTGATTCATATCCGCTACAATAACCAACGGTATTGTCTTTTATTCAAGTGTCCAGATCAATTAAACTAGAACAACCCTGTGTTTTCTACATATTCAATATTTATTTTAGATCCGCCGCCGTAGCCTACAATACGAAGGAAATCTGAATAGTAATTAGTCGATCCTGAAATATTCATAACGCAATGATTTATATAAAATAAGCGTCTAAATTTGATAAAATAAACGTCCGTGAAAGGGGTAAAAGCAGAGAAAAACTGGACGAAACAGAGGTGGATAATTGAGCAAACCCAAGACAGACAATCCCAACCAGCAAAGTTTCCTGCACCAGAACTTACTGGATCAACTGAACCCCAAGCATCCACTTTTGCTACTGGCCAGACAGATAGACTGGTCATATTTTGATGCTGAATTTGCCCCGCTTTATTCTCATCTTGGAAAGCCCTCAAAACCCATCCGCCTAATGGTGGGTCTCTCGATACTCAAGCATCTGGAAAACCTCAGTGACGAGGTTCTGATTCAACGCTGGATACAAAATCCCTACTACCCGAGTTTTACGGGTGAGATCGAATTCCAATGGCAACTTCCTTGTGACCCCTCCGACCTGACTTACTTCAGAAAGCGTATTGGCAACGAAGGTTTTGAAAAGGTCCTGGCTGCCTCTATCGCCTTACATCAAGAAAAGGCGATCGAAGATAAAATGTGTATCGACACTACCGTACAAGAGAAAAACATTACCTTTCCAACTGATGCAAAGCAGTACCGAAAGATACACGGGCAGTTACTCAAGATGGCCCGAGCAGAAGGTATCGTGCTCAGTCGAAGCCATGAGAAGGAAGTAAAAATTCTCAAGCTCCCCACCCGATTTGCCACACATCCGAGGAATCGTAAAAAGGCACGTAAGGCTGTAAAGCGATTAAAGACCATCAGCGGCCGATTACTGCGTGAAATACAGCGTAAGATGACCGCAGAACAACAGAAATTCTATGCAGAAAAGTTCGCCCTGTACCAGCGCATGCTGAATCAGAAGCGTGCTGATAAAAACAAGTTGTACAGCCTACATGAACCTCATGTTTACTGTATGAGCAAAGGCAAGGCACAGCAGCGTTATGAGTTTGGCACCAAGGCATCAATCACCACCACAAGGGACGCGGGCATTGTGATTGGTGCCCTGGCTTTTGAGAAGAATGTATTTGATGGTCACACCGTACCTGAGGTCTTGGCACAGGTGAAACGTCTCATCAATCGAGTACCCAAAGTGGGTATTGCTGATCGAGGTTATCGGGGCAAATCAAAGGTTAATGACACCCAGATAGTAACGCCAAAGCCTGCTAGGAAGAATACCTCAGAAGAAGCCATGGCATTAGCCAGAAAACGTTTCAGAAGACGAGCTGGCATTGAGCCTGTGGTCACTTAAAGAGTGACCACAGGCTAAAAAGGAACTTTCTTAAAGGCTTTGCCGGGGATCAGATTAACTTGCTTATGGCGGCGGCTGCCTTCAACTTCAGAAAATGGATGAGGGAGGTTCTTTTTGTGCTGAAAAATATCATGTCCATACTGTTGTTCCTGTTTGCAAAACAGAAACAACAGTATTATTAAGTGCCTGGAATGAATATTTCAGGCTCGACTAATTAATGCTAAAAATAAAACAGAATGATAAAACATAAATGCAGATGCGATTGCTACCCACAATCTTGAAGCAGCACGAAGCCGGTGTTTCGGTGTCAGAGCTGGCGTGCGAGCACGGGGTTAGCACGGCACTGATTTATCAGTGGCGTGCCAAATACGGTGGAATGGATGCCTCCCTGATGAAAGAGGTCAAAGATCTACGTGCTGAGAATGCCCGACTTAAGAAGATGTACGCAGAAGAACGGATCAAAGCGGAACTGCGACAGGAAGCCCTTGAGGGAAAGTTGTAGCGCCATCTCGTCGAAGGGGGATGGCGAAGCACACCGTGAGCCGTGATGGTATCAGTATCCGTTTAGCCTGTATTACTTTTGGTATCAGTCAGACCTGTTACCGATATGAGGCTAAATGCTCTAGTGAAAACAGGCAGATTGCCGATTGGCTATTGCGACTGAGACAAACGCACAAGCGTTGGGGCTTTGGTTTGTGCTTTCTGTATCTACGCAATGTGAAAGGCTATGGCTGGAACCACAAGCGGGTGTATCGCATTTATCGGGAGTTAGAACTTAACCTTCTGATTAAGCCCCGAAAACGGATCAAACGGGATTATCCCGGAGAATTGGATGTGCCCAAGGCAAAGAATCAAGTCTGGTCGATGGATTTTATGTCAGACCAGCTTCGTGGTGGGCGCCACTTCCTTACGTTCAATGTGATGGATGATTACAACCGTGAAGGGCTGGGAATTGAAGTGGATTTATCACTACCCTCATCGCGCGTGGTTCGGGCGCTAGAGCAAATCATTGAGTGGCGTGGAAAACCAGCGGCACTGCGGTGTGACAACGGGCCAGAGTATCTTAGTCAAACCCTGGTGAACTGGGCGAATGCGCACCGAATTACCTTGCTGTATATCCAACCGGGCAAGCCGATACAGAATGCCTGTATTGAGCGGTTTAACCGCACAGCGAGGCATGAATGGTTGGACATGCACCTGTTTGAGAGCATTGCGCATGCCCGGTTATTAGCCACTCAGTGGCTTTGGCAATGGAAGAGTACCTCCGAGGCAACTGCTAAAGGCAGCTTAACCCTCTATTTAAAACTCAGGTTATAAATGGGGCGATTACAGATAATGAATATGCGGAAATGGGGGGATTTGTTTATCGGCCGAATGAAAGGCTCTGAGCTGAAACGACTGAAGCCATTGGAGTGGTAGAGAGGCGAGGCAGAATCCTGGATGGATGTCCGCAGTAGTTCGAGGTACCACGAATTGTCGTGGGCAGTCTCGTGGTAATTCTGAGCATTTTCTGTTCAGAATAGAACGCCCCCCTCCAATATGGTGGCGGCCCGTACCAGCCACACCCCGGCACACAAGTCCACTGCTGCGGCTGCTCCCTTCCGGGCCTGACCGGATTCACAGTTTTTCGTTGCGGGGGACCGATACAGGCCACCATTACAGACACCAACCCACCAACCCACCAACCCACCAACCCACCAACCCACCAACCCACCAACCCACCAACCCACCAACCCACCAACCCACCAACCCACCAACCCACCAACCCACCAACCCACCAACCCACCAACCCACCAACCCACCAACCCACCAACCCACCAACCCACCAACCCACCAACCCAGGCGAATTATCCCGGTCTATCGTGATGGGGTCAACCTTGAGGAGCTACTTACGGAGAAAATAGCGGTTTTACCCGATTAAAATCCTTTAAAAGCGCTCTGCGAACCATTAATCGAACTTTTTTCTGCACTTTTCTGCTCAAAAAATTGTAATCCTCCCTGATAAAAGGCCCATCACAAACTAGAGTTCTCCGGTTAAACTAACCACAGACAGGAGAACGAAGATGAAGAAGAGCGAAAGCCAGATTATCCGTATTTTGAAGGAAGTAGAGGACGGTAGGGTATACCCGATGCCACCTACTACAACTAGAAGAGAAAATATGGTGGTAGGCATCAGATATCAAGCGTCTAAAAGAGCTTGAAAATGAGAACAGGTGTCTCAAGCAGATGCTCGCCAATTTAAGCCTGGAACATGCCACACTTAAGGATGTCATTGAAAAAAGCTCTAAAGCCAGCTGAGAAGCGCGAACTGGTTGATTATCTGCAAGACGAGCATGTTCTGACTCTATGAGCCTGATACAGAACGAGACCGGCCCGTTATAGATGCACTGCAACAGCTGGAGACGAAACAACCAACGTATGGATTTGGTTTGATATTCGACACGCTCCGGCGCGAAGGAAAGCCCTGAAACCATAAGCGAGTATACCGCATATACAAGCTACTGAAGCTTAATTTCAGACGCAAGGGTAAAAAGCGGTTGCCTAACCGTAATCCTCAGCCGCTGGTTGTTCCGGAGGCAATGAATCAATCATGGTCAATGGATTTTATGAGTGATTCACTGATGACCGGAGGCGTTTTAGAACATTCAACATTCTCGATGATTTTAACCGAGAGGCGTTGGCCATTGAGATTGATTTAAATCTACCGGCACCGCGCATTATTGAGTTATAGTCAAATCTGGTGTTTAGCTAGTTGAATCAAGCGGCGACCTGATCGACTCCTGCTACCTCAAGACCCTCTTTAAATTTGATTCCGGTTATCACCTTCGCCAGATAATCGAAACCCCGTAATCGTCTCCACTTCTTCTCGGCACACAGGCCGAGTTTGAACATCATGTGTAGCATGCCGTCACGCGATAGGCAGCCCTTGGAACGCTTGGTTCGATGGCGGATTGTCCCGAAGGTGGATTCAAGCGGATTGCTGGTCCGAATACTCTGCCAATGCTGCGCAGGAAATTGATAGAAAGCCATCAGTTCCTCTCGGTCGTTTTGATAAACAGATCAAAGGCCTTTTCCGCATCGGCCTGGGTCCTCCGACTGCTAGATGTTATGCAGTGCCTGCTTCGCTTTCGGCTGAGCTGACCTTGGCAGGCAGTTCAGCACGTTCATGGTCTTGTGCATCCAGCAGCGCTGCTGGCGCGTCTCCGGATACACTTCCTCCAGCGCAGCCCGGAATCCCATGGCACCGTCACCGATCGCCAATTTTGGCGGGGTCAGTCCGCGTGACTTCAGTTTCAACAGTACCTCCCACCAGCTCTGTATGGACTCCCGTACACCATCCTCAATTGCCAGAAAATGCTTCTCACCACGCTCATTCACGCCGATCACCACCAGGGCACACAGCTTCGTCTGCTCTGCTCTCTGTCCGCTGTAGACGTCTGCCCACACATACACCCAATGGCCCTTATCCAGGCGCTCCTCGCACCCGCTCCGATATTCTTCTGCCCAGACCTGCTTCAGACGCGATACCCTGCCGGCCGACAAGCCTGTTGCATCCGGAACCACCAGCACTTTCAGGGCTTCACCCATCTCTCCACTGGAAATCCCCTTCAGGTAGAGCCACGCCAGCGCCGCTTCCAGTGACTTCGTCTTGCGTACATACGGCGGCACCAGAGCTGATCGGAACGTCACCGGCTCGCCGGTCTTCGCGCGAACTTTGGGGATCTTGACCGTGACCGGCCCCAATCCTGTCTGCAGTTTACGAGCTGGCAGGTGACCATTACGCACCACACCCCCGCCTTGCCATCCTCTGTTCGTCGCTCGACGTGCTCCGCCAGCAGCTCGGCCTCCACCGCTTGGTAGATCAACTGCTCTGCACCGCTTCTCGGCAACTCTGTCAGCGGATCGATAATCGTATCACGACCTGCCAGCTTAACAACGTTATTCTTACTCATGGTGGGGTTCTGGGGACATTCCGTCCTAAAGTGACACTTATCTCTACAGCCCATACCCCACAAGGCCTACAGAGGTGGCTTAATTTTCATTTTGCACGATTGATTGCATAATTTCATCCAAATCTAGTAGGTTTTGTTCAAAGCTAAAGCTGTAAGTTCCGTTCAAATTGATGTTATGCCAAGCCACTGGCGAAACTTGCTTAATAATTTCCAACTTCTTATCGTCACTTTCCCCCTCAAAATGCTCAAGTAATCGCGTCAGTATCAGCGAATTAAAATAGATAATGGCGTTGGTTAATAGCCTCGCGCATTCATTCCACAAGACAATCTCATCGTCTGATTTTCCCTGGAAACGATTGCCATTCACATGTGCAATAGCACGCCGTAATTGATGATAAGCTTCCCCACGATTCAAGGCTCGCTGTACATAAGTTCTTAAACTGGCATCATCAATATAGTCCAGTAAGTACATGGCCTTGAGCATACGATTATATTCAGTTAAAGCTTTCAGCAAGGGGTGGTTTTGACTATAGGCAGAAAGCTTTCTAACAAGGGTCGCCTGCGTTATCGTCTTCGCAAATACGCCGGGATGGATGTCTCAGAAGCCAAACGGCTCAAAGAGCTTGAAAGCGAAAATAACAAGCTTAAGAAGTTACTTGCCGAGAAAATGCTTGAAGCTGAGGCGATGAAGGATGTGCTCTCAAAAAAGTGGTAAAGCCTGCTGATAGAAAACAAATCGTGAGCTACCTTAAGTCGCGGTTCAAATTAAGTGAGCGTAGAGCTTGCCTATTAGTAGGCTTAAGTAGAACCGCTTTTCGGTACGTTACTCAATGGGGAAAAGATGAGCCTCTACGCAAACGGTTACTTGAGCTGGCAAAAAAGCATCCGAGTTATGGTTATTTGTTTTTACATGGCCTCCTGAGAGGAGAGGGGCTTGTGAAAAACAAGAAGCGGACCTACCGAGTCTATAACGAAGAAGGTCTTCAAGTGAGGACTAAAAAACGCAAGAAGATAATACGACCAAGAATGCCAACGATTATGCCCATTGGTAAAAATATACGCTGGTCAATGGATTTTGTCAGTGATCAGTTGGCTAATGGTCGCCGCTTTCGAGTATTTAATGTGATTGATGATTACTCAAGAGAAGTTATTGGCCAGCTCTCTGACTTCTCGATCAATGGTCACCAGGTCGCTCGTTTTTTAACTCAGGTGATTGAGCTCAGGCATAAAAAAATGGGGCGTATTAAGTGCTGAATCAGTTCACGCTGCTTATCATAAAATTCCCAGATGTAATCATTTTTCGTGCGTTTTTGTTTCTTCAGATACAAGCACAGTGATTCTATTTCCCGTGCTCCAAGCAAGCCTTGTACCCAAGGTTTTATTTGTCTAAATGATACATGGTCATCAATGGTGTCGTCAATAAAAAAGTATAATAATTCAGCGGCTTTGCTAATATTTACTACCGCGCCATCCCAATCTTTATAGGCCATTTCCTTGGCATACGCTTTAGCTTTTTCACGTAACTCTCGGACATGATAAATAAACCCATCAGCCAAACGTTCAATATTGATTTGTACCCGCTTCTGAAGATAACAAAGTAAATAAAGCTGCTGCGTGACACGGTCGAAGCGTTTAAGCTTGGTTATAGAGTAGTAATCAACCATCGCCGCATAGTGCAGTCGGTTTTGTTGCGATAGTGATAGAGCATAGGCCACTTGATTAACTTCATCCATCCAGGGCTGAATCAACTTGTTGACGTTTAACTCTTTCTCCAATTCTGGAGCATTAAAACTTTTCGCCGCCTGCTTAAGTTCTTTAACGGTTAGCATACCTTTTCCATCAACTAACTCAGCCAAGTTAGTAGCTAATTCATCTGATATGGTTGTCTTTAATAGATCAGAAAGTCGCTTACGTTCCTGTTTTATTACCTGACTGATAATTCGCTGAAGCACGGTATATTTAGGGATTCCTGTATGATTTCGAGCTAAGTATTCGGTGGAGGCATCAAATAAAAAGCGCGGCTCAATCCAGGATTTAGCAACCTGTTGCAAATAGGTAATGAGAGGTTCCTGATGTTGTTCCACACACCATGTTTTGAATCCCTGAAGGTTTATAATCTTGTCGTAGATACGTGTTTTCTGCTTATTGCTAACACTGAAGCGAGGGACTTTAAATTTAGGGAAATATTCTTCAGCAATAAAGGTGAGATCTGCTTTCAATTCCTTGTAGGCCGGATTGAGCTGAATGGGCTTGATCTTAAAGTAACCCAGCAGAGCAATAGCATAGCATTTATGATTGCGATCCCTGATGGATTTAATAACGTCCTGCTCCAGATCATTCAGAGTAAAACTGATACGTTTTTCTTCCAGTGACAGGCTGGGAACGCCATATAAATCGTTAATTTCTGCTTCGTGGAGTACGGTCAGGCGTTCTTTATAAGGCATAGGCTTCTCGTAAAAGCCGGAATATTACTATAATTGGGATATTGCAGTGATTTTGAAAATTAAGGCACCTCTAGAAGCCTTATGAGGCATGGGCTGTAGCGATAAGTGTCACTTTAGGACGGAATGTCCCCAGAACCCCATGGTGGCGTATCTCCAATGGTTGTTTTGATGTCTCGCAACAACAAATCAACCAGATACCCCGCTTTTTTTCAATTCCTTTCAAACAACACTTTCAGTTATAACTCGCGTTATTCGAGTACTGGATAGAATGATAGCGGAACGTGGTTATCCTGAGAAAATCAGGCTGGATAATGGCCAGGAAATGACATCAGTCGCGTTAGCCGATTGGGCTGAAGAACATGGCGTTTTGCTTGATTTCATCGAACCAAGCAAGCCTACACAGAACTCATTCATTGAACGATTCAATCGAACCTACCGGACGGAGGTCTTGGATTTGTACCTGTTCAGCAGGTTATCGGAAGCCAGAGAAATCACTGAAAACTGAATCAGGAAATATAATGAAGACCACTCACATCAGTCACTTGGGAAATTAACGCCCGTAGAATGCCGGCTTAAATATGAATCAGAAAACTCTAAAGTTGGGTGGCACTGAAACAGGAGGGTTTACACTCCGACAGCCACATCTCCAATAATTCCTTGTGGCCTTCCAGGTTGACGCCAAAAGCGAGGTAAATTGCTTTGTTGATCACTTTCTTGTCTTGCCTGATTTTAACGACAATGCAGTCCAGATAAACAATAGGCTGAATCGCATCCAGGGGCGAGATTGCCATTCGATAACCTGCTCGGTAACCGCATCAGTAACTTTGGATATGAGTGTGTCGGGGACAAGGGTGTTGAGGTAGCAAGAGTCGATCAGGTCGCCGCTTGATTCAACTAGCTAAACACCAGATTTGACTATAACTCGATGATCAGCCAGTTCAACGTTGAGTGCTGCATCGACCGTGATTTTGGTCAGCATTTGCCGAAACTCTTTGAGATCTTTTTCAGTTTTGATGTTTTTAGCGGCCGCCTAGGCTATCGCCTGGAGCTCTTTCTTGTCGATCATCTGCCTGTCCTCTCCCTTGTTTGGGTTTAATGACAGGCAGTTACACAGAATTTAGGTCTGTCTCGATCTCTTTTAACCAGCTTCTTTGTTCAGTAACCCAACAGCCTGCTGGACTTAATCAAAAGACTCTCTGATCTCAACCGGTGTGCCGACAGGGATTCGCTGAAAAAGAGTGAGGAGATTGTCATTTCGCATCCGGATGCAGCCATGTGATTTGGCTATCCCCATGGGTTCTGTCTCTGGGCAGCCATGTATATAGATGAATCTGCGCAGTGTGTCCCGCTTTCCACCTCTATTGAAACCTGACTGATCGCCACTTAGCCAGAGAATCCGGGTTAAAATCCAGTCCCGCTTTGGATGGGCTTTTGCCAGTTCTGGCGTGTAGATCTCTCCTGTAGGGCGGCGTGCGATAAAAACACTGTTCTCAGGTAACTCAGCGCCAATCTTTGCTCTGATATGGTGATGCCCGCGTGGTGTGCAGCCGCTACCCTCTTCTTCACCCACACCATTGGCTGCTGTGGAAACAGGGAATAGATACAGCCGTTTTTCTTTGTTGAGTAGCTCGAGCGTCTGCCTGCTGATATCAATTCTGATATGCAGGCCGGACTTAACAGTTACTTTTTCAGACGTGTTTACCATTGATTAAAGGGGTGGTTAACCAGGCTAACGTTGTAGTACTTGGGGTCACCTGACACTTCATCCCCTACCCATTCAGGCAGCTCGAAGGCTTCATCTTCACTATTGAGCTCAATCTCAGCAACGATCAGCCCCCTGTTAGCTCCTTCAAAGATATCCAATTCCCAGATGTGTTCTCCACATTTCACTTTATAGCGTGTCTTGTCGATAAATGGCTGCTCTGCGATCTGAGCCAAAATTTCTTCTGCCTCTTCCAGAGGAATTTCGTATTCAAATTCAGCTCGTTTAATTCCTATGGTGCTGCTCTTGATGTTCAGGTGTGCCTTACCATTGGCAATCCGAACACGCACTGAAGCATTTGTCTGGTTGGCTACATATCCCTGCTTCATGACAGCATCAGAGACAACGGACTTTCGCCACTGATCATTTTTCACCAGAAATTTACGTTCTATTTCAATTCCCATAATTAAATCACTTCTGAAATAGTGCAATTGATTCGACGTGGGCTGTGTGAGGAAACATATCCATCACCCCTGCAGAAATAAGCTTGTAGCCATGTTGATTAACCAGTTCTCCAGCATCCTTAGCTAGAGTGCCCGGATAACAGGAGACGTAGACGATCCGTTCAATACCCAGTTTAGGCAGATGTTCCAGTACCTCCTGAGCCCCGGATCTTGGCGGGTCGAGTAGTGCTTTGCTGAATGTATCCAGCAACCAGGGCTCTTTCTCCAGGGATTCGTAGAGGTTGGCCGTGTAGTAACGGGTATTGGATATTCCATTACTTTGGGCATTTTCTCTCGCCCGGGAAACCAGTCCCGCGTCACCCTCCACTCCAACCACCTCTTGTACCTGTCGGGCGATGGGCAATGTAAAGTTACCAAGTCCACAGAACAGATCCAGCACCTTGTCGTCCGGGGTCAATTCCATCATGCCGATGGCACGTTCAACCATTAATTGGTTGAGTTCACTGTTCACCTGGGTGAAATCATTGGGCTGAAACTGAATGGTCACATTATAAGCGGGTAGAGAATAGCTGAGTTCTGCCGCCTGACCTGAGAGTGGACGAACGGTATCCAGACCACCGTCCTGACTATAGATATCAATATTCTGCTGTTCCCCAAATTGGAGCAGTAGTAACTTGTCTTGTTCGGCAAGAGGTTCCAGTATTCTGAATATCAATACACAGGTCTCATCACCCATGGCAACTTCAATCTGGGGTATTTTATCTTTTATCGTCAGTGATTCGATCAGGTCAGCCAGGGGAGTCAGCAACTCCCCCACCTTGGGGTGCAATACATGACAGCGGTCTATGTCGGCAACAAAGCCTGAACCACGCTCACGAAAACCAACAAGCACTTTGCCCTTTTTTATGACGTTCTTTGCACCCAGGCGAGCTTTCCTTCGATATCCCCAGACACTCTCATTCAACAGCGGCGGCAAAATGGTTTCAGGCTTTACCTTGCAGATGCGTTCAAAAGCATCCATCAGAGAGGTCTGCTTTGCAGCAATCTGAGCAGAAGGTGAGACGTGCTGCAGGCTGCAACCGCCACAGATTCCAAAATATTCGCATTTTGGTTCAACTCGATCTTCAGATGCCTTGAGTACCTCGCTGACGATGCCTTCGTCATAGCGTCGCTGTTTTCGGGTATAGGTGAACATGACCTCTTCACCCGGCAAGGCGCCGTGTATGAAAATAGCCTTTCCATCAAGATGAGCAACACCTCTGCCATCGTGACTCAAAGAGTCGATTGTTGCCAACACGGGTTCAGTAGGCAGTTTTCGCCGTCTGGAACGCCCCATTTTAAAACCTCAATATTTAGTCACGGAGAATAGATAACGGCGGCACAATTGGCCGCCGTTTTGTCAAGTAAATGCGTTATACAGAAATTGACGAGTAGCTGACTGTTAAGTCCCTTTTATCTCTTTTTCCATTTGCCTTTAGATGTTTGATACCACCAGCCGGCAGAGGCTTTCTGTACCCAGGTTCTGGCAAAGGTCGTGCGAACATCAGCCTCCCACTCCGGATGCCCATTGGCTTTGGCAATGGCTTTGTAGAGTGCATTGCGGTCTTTGTTCTCTGCACTGACCAGCTTTTTTGCTTTGTTACGCTCTTTTAGCGAAATCACGGATGCATCATGAATCGACACCAGGGCATTTTTGGTGAATCCTATCCCGCCGGTGGCGTAGTAACGTTTCAGGCTGTTGTTACGCTTCTTCATACTCGCCTGCAGTTTACGAATCCCCGGCGTGTTGATATTGAAATTGGGTTGTGCTGCTTGGGCTGAAGGAATAATCAATTCCAACAGTTGGCTTGCAAAACTCGCTTCAACCGCCGGCTCCAGCCTTGCGCCTTTATCTTCATCTATGGGATTTTTATCCTGCTTCTGAGTTCCCAGGATATCATCGACAATCCGTTCAGCAGCTTCTTCTGCCTGGGCTGAGGGAAAATAGATGTTTATCGTGACACATGCAGCGAGCAGTACCGGTGTTTTAAATGCTTTCATTCATGCTTCTCCTTTGGTGCTTATTCGATAACGGGTGCACTACCCGATGCAATCTGCTGCAATTTGCTTAACAGCAGATTCCAGTCTGTTTTGGTGTTGAATCCTATGATATCAATCCGTGGAATACCGCCACCTTTGACAAGATAATAGCCGCGTTCTGTAGATTCGATACCGCCCATGTCACAAATACCCTCTTCCAGTTTGCATTTGATGCCCAGCCGGGTGTAGCCAAACTCATCAAAAAAACGTAAAAAACTGCGTGACAATGCACCTGACACCCCTGAACCATCCAGGTTGGAGATATTATCTACCGCTTTCTGACTGATTCGGTGCCGGCTGTCATCATCAACTGGAGTGGCAAACCAAGCATCAAATGAGATGGGCTGCCAATCTTCGAGTCGAAGATTATCAATACGGCCTTCCAATTTGCCTGTTATTTTACCAAATGAGAATGTTTTGGTCAGGGTTTCCAGATCAAGCTCTTTTAGTTCAATATCGGCATCGAGTGCGGGCAGTGCCCCGAACAGATCATCCAACTGCAGATTTTGAATAAGGATGCTCCCCCCAAACATCTTCACCAGCGCCACACCATCGACATTGATGACCCCTGACTGATAGGAGACGCCGGGAATCATCCCCGAGAGTTGGCCTGCTAGAGTAGGCCAGCCCATAGCCTGGCTGAAGCGTTCCATGGAGATAGGGGTCAGATAGCCTTGAAAACGGAGTTCTGCACCACTCTCCCTTTGAATCGACACAAACTTTTCTGCCATGAGTTTGCCGTCGAGCAGAGGGATTGCCGCTGGCCTGCCGAGCACAATACGCTGTTCTCCTAGGGTGATGAAGAGTTCAGCCGGGCCAATGTCGATGCCACCAAGAAGTGTGCCTCCCTCCCATCTCAGGTAACTTTCGCTCTCACTCTCATTACGGGTTGTCCAGTTTAGTGTGCCATCGAGGCCGTAGAGAGCAAATTGTCCGCCTACGGATTCACTGCTCTCCTTTCCCTGCTCCAGATAGATATCATCCAATTCTATCTTTACCCGGGTCTCCCGAATGCCATCTATCTCCAGTTCGAGCCGGACTTGCCCGGCTAATTCAATCTCTTCGAAGAGTGGGTCAGCCAGCACAGGTTGAAAATAGGCTGAGAAGAGTCTGGCCAGATCTGAAACCCCGGTCTTTGCCTGCAGTTGAATAATG
The DNA here is from genome assembly GCF_022530855.2 of Candidatus Vondammii sp. HM_W22. Classification (GTDB taxonomy): domain Bacteria; phylum Pseudomonadota; class Gammaproteobacteria; order Chromatiales; family Chromatiaceae; genus Vondammii. The sequence goes on from NZ_CP099567.1 coordinate 1,347,194, forward strand.
CTGAAATTCTCACCCAATCCGAGAACTGCAGATGCTGTGAGATTCAGTATATTCGGATGGTTAAATGAAAAACCGGATAATGAGAGCCGTTCACTATTTTCTGACAGATGATAGTCTGACTGAAGGATTATTTCACTGCCTTCTGGAGCAAGATAAAGGCTAGAAGTGAGAATTTTACCCTTCTCGACAATCAGGGAGTGATGCCCTTTCCACTGAGTGTTTTTCTGTGAAAAGGTACCATTCCATTCGCCGCCGACACCTTCACCCAGATAATCGGCATCTGCGTCAGAAAAACCCAAAGCAGCAAAGTAAATATCCCAGTCACCTTTTCGTATACCGCTGCCTCTACCTTGCATGGCAAGTTTGATATCAACACGTCCGGTAAGTGCCATTTTATTTGCTGACTCATCCTGAATAGGAAACAGCTCCGCAAGTTGCACCAGATCTACCTTTTTTGCATTGATTCTGATATGCTAGTCGGGATTTTGATAAACCGCTGAAATGGCTAAGGATCCTTTTAAAAAATGAAACTTATCTATATTTAAAACAAGATGTTATGAATTATTATTCCAGCTAAATCTAACTGGTATCTCCTGGGCTTTTAACGCAGGATGATTGAAATGCAGCTTTCCCTGATCACAGATGATTTGATCATTGACTCGCCCTTTGCGGCAGTCTATCCAGGGTGACTCAAGGGGAAAAGGGAGTAAGGGATGATTAAGGCTGACAGCAGAAATCCTGAATTTATCGCCGCCGTCTCTCCATGAAAGGGCGATGGTAATCTCTTTCGCCAGCCAGTCCGGTCCGGAAACACTCCCCAAGTCTATGGTGATGCTGTCTATGCCTGTGGCAACGTAAGGCACCAGCAGCAAACTAAAGGCTGCTGCCAGCATATCCGGACTCTATTCTGCTGGATAAACACCTGTAGATAGATACCTATCACCACGGTCACAGATGATCGCAACAATCACAGCATTTTCAACTTCGCCGGAGAGTGTGAGCGCTGCCGAAACCGAGCCGCCGGAAGAGATACCGGCAAAAATACCCTCTTCGGTGGCCAGTCTCCGTGTCGTCTCTTCCGCCGCTTGCTGAGTAACATCCATCTCTCTATCGACCCTTGAGCGGTCAAAGATGCTGGGAAGGTAAGCCTCCGGCCAACGCCGTATTCCTGGAATGCTCGCACCCTCGGCTGGTTGTACGCCAATTATCCGGATATCCGGATTCTGCTCTTTAAGATAACGGGATGTTCCCATGATGGTGCCCGTTGTTCCCATTGCACTGACAAAATGGGTGATCCTGCCTGAAGTGTCTCGCCAAATCTCAGGCCCTGTCGTTTGATAATGCGCTTCTGGATTATCCTGATTGGAAAATTGATCAAGGACTATCCCTCTCCCTTCCAGTTCCATCTGCTGCGCTAGATCACGAGCACCTTCCATTCCTTTCTCACGGCTGACAAGAAGAATATCTGCACCGTAGGCACGCATTGAAGCTCTCCGCTCAACGCTCATATTGTCGGGCATGATAAGGAGCATTTTGTACCCTTTAATGGCTGCAACCATGGCCAGTGCAATACCTGTATTACCGCTGGTAGCCTCTATCAGCGTATCATCAGGCTTGATATCACCGCGAAGTTCGGCCTGCTGTATCATGCTCAGAGCCGGACGATCCTTTACGGAGCCTGCTGGATTATCTCCTTCAAGCTTGACCAGAATGCTATTAGTGCTCTTTCCTGGCAGGCGCTGCAGGCGTACCAAAGGGGTATTCCCGACAAATTGTTCGATCGTTGGATAGTTCATAACACATGCTCTACTCTGGCACGGGTTTTCGATTTGTATCGATTCGCCGATGGCTTTTGTCCAGTCAGGTAACTTTGGTCTTTAACCCATTAATTAAGTTGTTTTAACTGACTTTTTGGATTACTGCTGTTAGATTGCCATTCACACCCCTTCAAGACGCATATGTCGCTTTGCCTGGTTCAGAGGATTCTTGGAGCCAGGCAAGGCGACATATGCGTCTTGCAAGAATCCTCTATTTCGTTAATGTGGTTAGGCTTGTTTGCGAATAGCTTACTGTGATTTATTCGATAGTGCTTAAATTTCTGAGACATCTGCACTATAGCTTCTCCATATGTCGATATAAACAATACTGTCGTGCTTTACCTGTTGCCTAATGATCGGCATTAATGTTCTGGCTTTAGCATCGAGGATAATAACGGTAAGTACCTTACCGTCGCGCTTTAGCAAGCCAAATACAGAAACTTTACCGACCGCACCTCGACCTCCTTTTCCTTTGAGCCTACCACCAAAATAACTTTCGTCTGCTTCTATTCCTCTGTCCAGCAATTCCAGATACTCACTGTGGTCATAGATAACCTGTCTAAGTCGATGAAAGCAATATCCCTCCGTTGTTTTATTGACGCCAACTTCAAAGAGGCATCTGTTCGTGCTATTGTACCCGCTACAAATAACTCGATTAATCGACTTTGTTTGTACCTACTTAATCTGCTCTTTCTCATCTTTGTCATCCTAAAATAATTTATTTATCTAGGACAGCCCCTAAGGTTTTACAATCTCATTTTACCAAATATTCAAATCATCTCTTTTTAGTCATCCAGGTGGTGCCCTTTAGAGTTGAATCCACCAGTTTCTAATTAGGAAAGTCCCTGCTACAAAGCTGAAATGAAAGGGTTATCGCCCTCCACTCCAGAAGAGAGTTGAAGAGACCACCTCTGTAGCACTTCCCGACCGGATGATCTGTATAATGTTCCAGATAATTACCATCTGGATCTCCAGAGGCCATAGCCAAACAACCTAATGCTGAAATTCCAGTTACCAAGAACCCTGATCGCCCTGGTCATTGGCCTGCTATTTCTGCTGCTGGTAGTACTATTGCTGCTAGCTACCGACATCGCCTTCCGGGTATGGGGACACCTTGAGCAGGCCCCCGTCTGGTTCAATTTTATTTACGCTGCAGGCATTGGTATTCTGGGTATCCCTTTCGTCATCTGGATCTGGCGCCTGCTGTCACGGTCCAAGCAGATCAAGAGAGAATCCCCGGAGCCAAAGCCTCAAAATGAGGAAGCACTGAAGCAGCGACTGCAGGAGGCACAGGAGCTGGGGGTAGATGCCGGAGTTGCAGAGTCCACCTTGACCACCCTGCAGCAAGACCGTGAGGCTGGGATTATTCGGGTGTCGCTGTTTGGCGAAATCAGCAGTGGCAAGAGCGCTCTTGCCGGCGCACTGATCCCCGGAGCAACAACCAGCAGCGACGTACTCGGCGGCACCACACGTACAATGGTGGAGCATCACTGGACCAGCCCGGCCGGAAATGAATTGATCCTGGTGGACATGCCCGGCCTGAATGAAGCCGGAGAGAAACTGAGCGACCTAGCACGGGAAGAGGCGCTGCGCTCGCACATCGTAATCTATCTGTGCGATGGCGATCTCACCCGGGGTCAGCACCGGGAGTTGCACGCGTTGCTCTCACTGCACAAACCCACCATTTTAGCATTGAACAAGACAGACCGTCTCCAGCCTGGGGAACTGATCCAGTTGCGCGAACGTCTGGGGGAAAGGGCTGAACAGATCAACACTTTTGTCGCCATTCGCACAGGTGGAGAACAGCAAGTGGTCCGGGTATCGCCCGATGGCAGTGAAACCCTGGAGAGCAGACCCCTGCCACCGCAACTTGATGAGCTGAGAGCAGCACTGCAACAGATTATCGACAGTGACCAAGGGATGCTCGACCAATTGCGTAACAACAGTCTGTTCGTGCTAATCTCCCGACAACTGGATCAGGCTGAGGCGATCCACCGTCGTGAGCAGGCACAGCAACTGGTCAACGGCTACGCAAAAAAAGCGATGATTGGTGCCCTCGCTGCGGTAACCCCGGGAACCGACCTGGTGATCCAGGGTTATCTGGGAACACGGTTGATCCGCGAACTGACAGAACTCTACAAGGTTCCCTTGCGCCGGATAGACAGCGAAACACTGATCGAACTGGCACAGAAGCACTTGGGGAAAAAACACACTCTAGTGCTGGCATTGGCAGGCAATGCGATGAAAGCGTTTCCCGGTGTCGGTACACTCACCGGCGGCCTGCTGCACGCGGCGGCCTATGGCATGATATTCGACAGCCTGGGAAGAGCAGTCGCCGACAGCCTGGAGCGTCGCGGCGAACTGCACCCCCTGCCCACGGCTTCACTATTTGAGGAGTATCTGGGTGAAGACCTGGAATCGACTGCGCAACGCATTGCCCAAGTGGTGGCAGCGGAAGCAAAAAAAAAATCCACAGACTCCTGATCCGGAGCAGAATGGCAACCCCGGCAATCTGAACATTGCCAGGGAGAGCCTGCGCGCCCTGCTGGATGACCAACGGGTACCGGATGAGGTACGCCTGTCACTGGCCGGAGACTACCGCCAAGTGCGGGAGATGCTGGACAAACTGGAACATGAGCATATCCACATCTCCGCTTTCGGACGGGTGAGTGTGGGTAAATCCGCCACTCTCAACGCACTCCTGGGGCAGCCCCTGTTCACTACTAGTCCGTTGCATGGCGAAACGAGTGAAAGTGCCATGAGCATGTGGCAGGAACAGAGCAGCGGCAGTATCTTTCTTATCGACACGCCCGGGATCAACGAAGTGGAAGGCGAGGCACGTGAACGTTTGGCACACGAAGTGGCAGAGCGATCCGACCTGGTGATCTTCATTGTTGACGGCGACATCACTCACAGCGAACTGGAAGCCCTGAAACTGCTGACTGCACAGAACCGTCCGCTGCTGCTGGTACTGAATAAAGCAGACCGCTACAGCCGGGATGAACGGGCAAAATTACTGCAAAATCTGCAGCGGCGCGTGACCGGAATGGTCAACCCTGAAAACATCATCCCGATTGCGGCAGATCCGGCGGAGCAGTTGGTGATTCAAGTGGACAGCGAGGGTATAGAACGTGAAAGCCAACGCCAGCCTGCACCGTACATAGCCCCGCTGAAAGAGCGTCTCTGGGATATTCTGGAGCGGGAAGGGAAAACTCTGGCAGCAATCAATGCCACGCTGTTCGCCGGCAACCTCTCCGATCAGGTGGGAAAACGTATCCTGACCATAAAACGTGAGCTGGGTAGCAAGGTGACCCGCATCTACTGCGTGGTTAAGGGTATTGCCGTTGCGTTGAACCCGATTCCGGTTGCCGATCTGGCGACTGCCGCTCTGGTGGATATCAGTCTGGTGGTTCACCTCTCCCGCCTCTATGGACTCCCCCTGTCAAAGCGCGAAGCGGGACAATTGATCAAGACCATCATGGCCCAGATGATTCTGCTGATGGGTACCGTCTGGGCAATCCATCTGGTCTCCTCCGCTCTGAAGCTGGGCACCGGAGGCATCTCCACTCTGGCCACTGGCAGTGCACAGGGGGCCGTGGCCTATTTCAGCACTCGCATCGTGGGTGAAGCCGCCGAGCAATATCTGGCCCAGGGAAAATCCTGGGGTGAAGGCGGCCCCAAACTGGCGGTCAGGGATATCCTCGATGGGTTGGACCGGAATTCAATCCTTGCTCAGGCCAAAGCGGACATCGCCTCCAGACTCAAGGCATCGCGTAACTGAACCGGCCTTGAGAACAAAACAGAAGGAATACATCCAATGGACCCTATGATAAAAACCATGCAACCGAGTTTTTTGATCATCAAGACCGACTTGAATTCCTTGAGCAACTGGGAGGCCCGCTGCCAAGGCTGGAAAGGACCGTAGACTAGAAGGCTTTTCGAGTATTGTTGGGCTCAATTTATAAAAATAGTGGTCCCAGTAAAGGTGGCGTCCACCTTACGATGCGGCACTGATGTTCAAGGTATTGGTTCTACGGTATTTGTTCAATCTGAACGATGATCAAACAGAGTTCCAAATACGGGATCGCTATAGCTTTTGTCATTTTCTTGGGCTGAGCCCGGAGGGTGAGATGCCCGATGCTAAAACAGTTTGGGTATATCGTGAGCGCCTGAAAGAACGGGGCCTTGTTGATAAACTCTTTTCAGAGCTGTTGATCCAGATTGATGCAGCAGGCTCCAATGCTCGCACAGATTGTAGATGCCGCTATCGCTCCAGTACCCAGGCAACGTAATACACAAGAGGAAAATAAGCAGATCAAAGCCGGGGATAGTCCTGAGGTATGGAGTGATAACAAACGCCGCCAGAAGAATGTTGAAGCCCACTGGACCATGAAGCATGGCAAAACCCACTATGGGTACAAAAACCGCATCAGCATAGACCGGAAGCACAAGGTCATTCGCAAGTACGCCATCACATCAGCTGAAGTTCGTGATAGCCAAGTCTTTAAGGAACTGCTGGATGAGAACAACAATAATGGCAGTGTCAGGGCCGATTCTGCTTACCGCAGTGTAGAATGGGAAGCCGCTTTACCGGGGTGCGCATTGCCGCAGGAGTTATAACTGAAAGTGTTGTTTGAAAGGAATTGAAAAAGAGCGGGGTATCTGGTTGATTTGTTGTTGCGAGACATCAAAACAACCATTGGAGATACGCCACCATGAGTAAGAATAACGTTGTTAAGCTGGCAGTTCGAGATACGATTATCGATCCGCTGACAGAGTTGCCGAGAAGCGGTGCAGAGCAGTTGATCTACCAAGCGGTGGAGGCCGAGCTGTTGGCGGAGCACGTCGAGCGACGGACAGAGGATGGCAAGGTGGGTGTGGTGCGTAATGGTCACCTGCCAGCTCGTAAACTGCAGACAGGATTAGGGCCGGTCACGGTCAAGATCCCCAAAGTTCGCGCGAAGATCCGGCGAGCCGGTGACGTTCCGATCAGCTCTGGTGCCGCCGTATGTACGCAAGACGAAGTCACTGGAAGCGGCGCTGGCGTGGCTCTACCTGAAGGGGATTTCCAGTGGAGAGATGGGTGAAGCCCTGAAAGTGCTGGTGGGTCCGGATGCAACAGGCTTGTCGGCCGGCAGGGTATCGCGTCTGAAGCAGGTCTGGGCAGAAGAATATCGGAGCGGGTGCGAGGAGCGCCTGGATAAGGGCCATTGGGTGTATGTGTGGGCAGACGTCTACAGCGGACAGAGAGCAGAGCAGACGAAGCTGTGTGCCCTGGTGGTGATCGGCGTGAATGAGCGTGGTGAGAAGCATTTTCTGGCAATTGAGGATGGTGTACGGGAGTCCACACAGAGCTGGTGGGAGGTACTGTTGAAACTGAAGTCACGCGGACTGACCCCGCCAAAATTGGCGATCGGTGACGGTGCCATGGGATTCCGGGCTGCGCTGTACGTCAAATGCTTTTGGCTTGCCAGGGCGGATTCAATATCAGGGAGACTGGCGCGTCCGGTTAGTTGGGCTGTGGCCATAGCAACAAATTGCGTCCAGCGATTCATCGCATCACAGCGGCGCTGTCCATCGTGCTTGTTGGCAAGTACTGAAAACTCATGTCTAGGGAGCAGTTTTAGGATGTGAGAGAACACAGTGTTATGATGAGGCAAGGCTTGAATCCTCTTGTTATTACAGTGTTTCTTCGCACCTTCATTGTAACAACTTGTTGAGATTCAAGCCTTTTTATTGCCTGCAAAGCGGGACAGCAGTGACATGCCCAGTTATTAGCCACTCAGTGGCTTTGTCAATACAATAACGAAAGGCCACATATGGTGACCTTCCCCCCATCTTAACACCAAGACTTGGATGAGATAATTCATTCTAAGCGGCCCTATTTACAAAGGCCACAGGTGACAAATAATTTAATGCGCTATGAGGCCGCACGTGATTGTAGTGCTCTCGCCATTGATCAATTTCATGTCTAGCGTCATCAATGGACCTGAACCAATGCTGATTTAAGCATTCATTTCTGAATTTACCGTTTAAGCTTTCTACAAACGCATTCTGAGTAGGCTTACCTGGCTGAATAAAACCTAGCTTAACGCCACTTTCTTTTTGCCAGTAGAACATCGCCTTGCTAGTAAACTCAGTACCGTTGTCGCAGATTATTTGATCCGGAGCGCTCCTTAGATCAATCAGCTGAGTTAAAAAACGAGCGACCTGGTGACCATTGATCGAGAAGTCAGAGAGCTGGCCAATAAGGGGTCCTAGGGATTTTCCCTCGTAAACGGACATAAACGGCTAGATCCCTTTCCCCGCCTACGTTTCCCGAGAGGGGTACTTTTCGATTTCCGAACATTTTAGGGTAATTTGGCTAGAATCGTGGCCTTTAGGTAACGATTATGACCACAGAGAAACGACTCAAGATCCTCACCGAAGCGGAAATTGTTGACTTGTTCGGCCCGCCAGCACTCAATCAAAACGATCAACGATTCTTCTTCACACTCAATGATATCGAATTGGCCCAGTGCCAGAAGATTCGCAGGCGTGATCAACGCTGCATGTTCGTTGTGTTGCTCGGCTACTTTAAAGTGAAGCCCATTTCTTTGAGTCCCGGCTACCACCAGATCAAGCATGATATTAAATATGTCTGCTCAGAAGTGTTTCCCGGTTCCGGTCTGAGTCCCTTCAATCTAACTCAAAAAACTCGTGTGCGTATCTATCATCGCATATACGAATTAACAAACCATCAACGCTGGGAGAACGAACGGCACAGCGCCGCGCTGACAATAGACCTTCGCGAACACGCACAAGCATGGGCTCAACCGCGAGCGTTGTTTGACAGGGCTATTGAATACTTAGCGGCACAAAAAATTAGCATTCCTGGGTACTCAGTTTTGCAAGACTTGATCAGTGATGTCGTCAGTGCTACCAACGATCAACTCATTCGCCAACTCGAAGACCTCATCTCTGTTGACTTGACTTCTATGTTGTCTGACTTTGTCGAAGGCAATGACCCACTGACTCTACGGCGGTTAAGAATGGCGGCTAAGAACATTACAAGGAGTGAGTTGCAAAAAGAACTCGCCGTACATCAGCACATTCAATCTTGGATGCTAGAAGTCGATGAGGTTTTAAGTCAGCTATCAATATCGTTGAAGAATCAGCAGTACTTTGCTGAAAGAGTGACTTACTATGGTGCCAAACTAAAACGCCAACCTGTTGGTTATCAACGCCTCTACTTGTTGTGCTATTTGCAATCGCGTTGGCAACAGGCACTGGAACGAATAGCCGATGGCTTTGTTCATCATCTTTTTCAAAGAAAACAGAAAGCCAAAATATACGCGAGAGAATCTGTTTATCAAGACTGGCAACGAGCTGCGAGTAACGTCAGTAAAGCGGCGCAAGTGTTGCGTCTTTTTATCGACGACAGAGTAGATCAACAACAACCGTTTGGGGCGTTACGGCAGCATGCTTTTAAACTTCTAGCGGCGAAAGATCTGGAATCCGTTTGCCTGTTTTTGAATGATCAAAAGCGATCGGTTGAAGAGGCCACGTGGCAGTACTTCGATCACCGGGTGAGCTTACGAGAAGGCTTACTTCGTGATCTATTCCTGTGCTTGCACTTTGAAGGCGGTGAAAAAACACAGCGCCTGGCAGCTACACTGCATCGTGCGCAGCGTGATCTTATCGCCGATGGTGAAATCTCAATCGGCGCAATGGATAGCCGCTTGCCTACCAAGAAGCAATTGTCGTTCATGCAAGACTCGAGCGGCGTGATGAATAAAGGTCGGTACGAATGGTTCCTTTACTTGCAAATCCCCAATCGGTTGAATGGCCAGCTCACACTGCCAAATGTGTTTAAATACAGGGCTTTGGAGGCTGATCTAGTCAATCGTGAGCGATGGACAGAAGAAGGTGGGCAACGCGACCAACCAAGGCATTTATGGTATCGCTCAAATATCCGATCGCACTTACGATCAGCTCAGCACCATTCAGGCGAACTATCTGAGGTTAGAAACACTGAACGCAGCCAACGATCGCATCAACAACGCAACGGCTAAGCTTCCGATCTTCAAGCACTACAATATCCAAGAAGATGTTATCCACGCCAGTGCTGATGGTCAGAAGTTCGAATCCCGGCGTGAGACATTTAAAACACGTTACTCGTCAAAATACTTTGGCACGCAAAAAGGCGTGTCGGCCATGAGCTTGATCGCCAATCATGCGGCCATCAATGCTCGTGTGATCGGTGCTAACGAGCACGAGTCCCACTACATCTTCGATCTACTGATGAACAATAGTTCCGAGATCGTGCCAGACGTACTGTCTACCGATACGCACGGAGTCAATCACATCAACTTCGCATTGCTAGATCTCTTTGGGTACAGCTTTGCTCCACGCTATGCTCAGGTGGGTCGTGTCATCAATGAGATGTTCGATGTCAAAGAAGACAAGGATAAGAAAATCCAATTGAGTCTGAAAAAGCCCATCAACACCAAGCTCATCGCGGCTCACTGGGATACTATACAACGGATCATGATCTCACTTTATGAACGCAAAACAACGCAAGCGACATTGGTTAGAAAGCTCTCAGGTTACAAAAGCAGCCACCCGTTACTCGGGGCACTAACGGAATACAATCGTATGGTGAAAGCGAATTATTTACTCAACTACATCGATGACGTCAGTCTGCGCGACTACGTTCAGCGAGCACTCAATCGAGGCGAGGCTTACCACCAACTGCGTCGTGCAATCAGCAACGTCAATGGTGATCAGTTCCGCGGCAGCTCGGATGAGGAGATCCAACTGTGGAACGAATGTGCTCGCCTGGTTACCAACGCTATAATCTACTTTAACTCGGCCATACTCAGTCAGTTGCTGACTAGCTTTGAATATCAGAAGGATGATGAAAAAATCCAGATCGTCAAATCAAGCCTCCCCAGTTGCCTGGTACAACATCAACCTGAAAGGCACCTACAACTTCCAAATGAGTGGGAAATTGCCGGATCTGGACGAATTAATGAGCTCAATCGACGGTTATAAGCCTGTTCAGGAAAAGTACCCACATCCGGAAACGTAAGCAGGGCATGGGATCTAGCCGTTTATGTCCGTTTACGAGGGAAAATCCCTAGGACCCCACTATATTCAAAACGAGAACATCGTGACCGGCATCTGTCGGCCGCGTTGCGCGTAGTGGCGCGGGAGGATCCCAGTTGGTGTTATCGTTTATCAGGTGCCTATCTGCGGCTCAGAGGTTGGCAGGTAAACAACAAACGCGTATATCGACTCTGGCGGCTTAATGGCCTGTGTTTGCCGCCTTATCGCCCTCGACGGAAGATTCGCACTGGGGTAAAACTGGAGGGATTGGCGCTACGACGGAATGATGTGTGGGCATGGGATTTCGTACATGACCGCTATCATGACGCAGAGCCTCTGCGGTGCTTGACGGTCAAGAGCGAAGCAACCGGTTATTGTGTGGCAATCAAAACTGGTCGATACCTACAGAGTCAACACGTGAAAGCGGTGCTACGTGAATTAATCATTCGCTACGGAATTCCCCGAGCCATTCGCAGCGACAACGGAGCCGAGCTGTTGGCCTTCGTACTGCGCGAGGAACTGGAAAAGGATGATATTAAGCTAGCCAATATTGAACCGGGAAAACCCTGGCAAAATGGCAGCAATGAAAGCTTCAACGGCATTTTCCGCAAGGAGTGTTTAAATGCAGAGATATTTGGTAGCCTGACCGAAGCCAGAGTTGTTATTGAACAGTGGCGTTGCCGATATAATGAGCGGCGACCCCACAGTTCACAACACTACGTCACGCCAGAGATGGCGTATTTTGGATTACGTGAAATGCGGAGAACCTAACACGCCAAGTGGCCATAGAATGGGGGCATTTCAATACTTCTATCCCAACGGCAATGGCACTACGGGCTCAAGGTGCCAGATATCTTCATTGTATTCCCGCATAGTACGGTCGGTTGAGAATTTACCGCTCATTGCGGTATTCAGAATACTGCTTCTTGTCCAACTCTCTACATCACGATAAGCCTTCGCTGCCTTGTTCTGGGCCGCGATATAGGAGGTGAAATCTGCAGCGACCATCCAAGGATCGTGAGGGTTTCTGATCGACTGGGTAATCGAATCGAATAATCTCGGGAAGAACTGATTGAAATGCCCTTTCTCCAGCAGATTCATCACCTGTCTCAGATCCGGATCACCCTTTATCACCGCCTCAGGATTATAATAGGTCCGCCTATCCATCACCTCTTCTGCCGTCATGCCAAACAGGAAGAAATGGTCATCACCCACCTCTTCTCGAATCTCAATATTGGCGCCATCCAGTGTTCCGATGGTAAGAGCACCATTCATCATGAACTTCATATTACCGGTGCCTGATGCCTCCTTGCCGGCAGTTGAGATCTGTTCTGACAAGTCGGTACCCGGGCAGATCACCTCCATGGCAGAAACCCGGTAATTGGGCAGAAATGCCACTTTGAGCAATTCTCCAACATCGGGGTCATTGTTGACCACATCGGCAACATTATTGATCAGTTTTATGATCAGCTTTGCCATGGCATAACCAGGTGCCGCTTTACCGCCAATTAACACACAACGGGGTATCCACTCGGCTGTGTCCCCAGCTTTGATTCGGGCGTAGAGATGGACGACGTGGAGAATATTGAGCAACTGGCGCTTATATTCGTGGATACGTTTTACCTGGACATCGAACATTGCATTGGCATCAAATTTGATCCCACAGTCCTGTTTAACCAGTTGGGCCAGCTTTTGCTTGTTCTCTTGCTTGACCTTGCGCCAGATTTTCCTGAATTTCGCATCCTCCGCATAGGGCGCCAACTGGCGGAGTTGCTCAAGATCCGAGATCCATCCTTCACCAATGGTTTTATTGATCACCCCCCGCAATCCGGGATTGCAACTGGCTAGCCAGCGCCTTTGAGTAGCACCGTTGGTTTTGTTATTGAATTTCTCCGGCCAGAGTTCATAAAAGTCCCTAAACAGGCCCTCTTTAAGCAGATTAGAATGAAGTTGTGCCACACCATTTACAGAGAAGCTGCCTACCAAAGCGAGATAGGCCATGCGTATCTGAGGCTCGCCACCCTCTTCTATTATGGACATTCGACGCAATCGATCATTATCACCCGGCCAGTAGCAGGAGATCTGGCGTAAAAAACGGGCATTGATTTCATAAATAATTTCAAGCAGCCGCGGCAGCAACTGTTGAAACAGCCTTACCGGCCACTTTTCAAGTGCCTCTGGTAATAATGTGTGGTTAGTGTAAGCCATGGTGGATTGGGTGATTTCCCAGGCTTTGTCCCAGCCCAGCCCATACTCATCCATCAGCAACCGCATCAATTCTGCCACCGCAATTGTCGGGTGAGTGTCATTGAGTTGAAAGCAGTTGGAAGCTGCGAAGCCATCAAACAGTTGTCCGCTGCGGTCACACCAGTCTCTGATCACATCTTTTAAGCTGGCAGAGGCCAGAAAGTACTGCTGGCGAAGACGGAGTTCTTTTCCATTTTCACTGCTATCATTGGGATAGAGGACCATTGTGATGTTCTCTGCCGCATTTTTAGCACCCACCGATTCGGCGTAACTGCCGGCATTGAACTCTCCAAGGTCAAACTCGTCGGTAGCGGCGGATTTCCACAACCGTAAAGTATTCACCGTGCCGTTTCTATACCCCGGAATCGGGGTATCGTAAGGAACAGCCAAGACATCATGGGTATCTACCCAAAACACTTTAAACGATCCATCACTGCCGCGACGATACTCGGTGTGGCCTCCAAACTGCACTCTCTGGGTGTACTCGGGGCGTTCCAGTTCCCAGGGATAACCATCACGCAACCAGTGGTCAGGCTCTTCCATCTGATTGCCATCGACAATTGTCTGCCGGAACATGCCGTACTCGTAACGGATGCCAAACCCCTTCACCGGTAGTTGCAACGTCGCACAACTGTCCATAAAACAAGCCGCAAGCCGCCCCAGACCACCATTTCCCAATCCGGCATCCGGCTCATTCTCAGCCAATTCTTCCCATAGAATGCCCAAATCATAAAGCCCTTTGGTCGTTGCGTCGGTAATCCCCAGATTGAGCAGACTGTTGCTCAATGCCCGCCCCATGAGGAACTCCATCGAAAGATAACTGGTGCGCTTGCAGTCGGCATTATCATAGGCCATCTGGGTGCTTTTCCAGCGTTCCATCAGCCGGTCACGAATGGCCATCGCCAATGCAACATAGGGGTAGTGAACCTTATCGCAATTTCGGTCCCTGCCCAAGGTGTTGTTAAAGTAGTGTTTGAAACTCTTCCCCACCTGAGTTGAACTCATACCCAATACAGGTATGTCAGTTAGTTTTTGGTTTGGCCTGCTGTGCAGAAAAGAGGCGAAAGGGGCATCGTCATTATGTCGCATTTTGGACCACTGATTGTCAGAGTAGGTAGCTTCTCATCAACAACATGTGGATATTTACCTGAAGGTATGGAGGTGTCCTCCACCGCATAGAGTTATTAGAAGTCACAAAAAATATTTTGATTTCGAAGAATAATGAAGACTCTTCCCTTAATCGAGCGAGCCTGTAAAGTTTTCTGTGTAACTGCCCGGATTAAATATATTCCGCTAAGCGTTCTTCGAACTCAATCATAAATCTATTCAGTGCTAGTTTCCAATGACGGGTCGGCATTGTCCACTTTTTCGATGCGGCCTGAATTGCCAGGTGGATTACCTTCTTCGCCGAGTCATCGGCTGGAAATAACTTCCGCTTTTTGATCGCTTTGCGAATGGCGTTATTCGTGTAAATCACTTTTCGTCTGTCCTCCGGGTAGTTGAACAGCGTGTTGAGATTCTGCCAATGGGCACTCCAGGAGCGGCTGATCCGGGGGTATTTGTTGTCCCATCGGTCAGAGAATTTATCCTGCGCCAGTAAGACTTCTTTCCCGGTGATGGACTGGTAACTCTTTTTCAAATCAACCGCCACAGGCTTGTAGTCTTTCCAGGGCACCTACTTCATCGAGTTCCGTAGCATATGCACAATACACAGCTGGACATTCGGAAAAGCCGTGTTGATTGCATCAGGAAAGCCCTTTAAGCCATCGACACAGGCAATCAAAATATCCTCCACACCGCGATTCTGAAGCTCTGTCAGCAGGTTCAGCCAGAGCCCCGAAATTCCTTGTGGCCTTCCAGGTTGACGCCCAAAGCGGGGTAAATTGCTTTGTTGATCATTTTCTTGTATTGCCGGATTTTAATGACAATGCTGTCCAGATAAACAACAGGCTGAATCGCATCCAGGGGGCGAGATTGCCATTCGACAACCTGCTCGATAACCACATCAGTAACTTTGGATATGAGTGTGGCGGAGACATCGGCTCCGTACATTTCCTTGAATGTCGTGACGATTTCGCGGGTCGTCATACCCTGAGCATACAAGAAGAGGATCTTGTCATCCATTGAGGTAAATCGACGCTGGTGCTTTTTAACCAGTCGGGGTTTAAAGCTGCCCGCTCTATCTCGTGGAGTATCCTGTTCAAACTGGCCATCCTCCGTTTGCAAGGTCTTGCCAGTAGTGCCGTTGCGGCTATTACTCGCTTCGGACTGTTCATGTTTGGCAAAGCCTGGATGATCACCCAGTTCAACGTTAGAGTGCTGCATCGACCGTGATTTTGGTCAGCATTGGCCGAAACTCGTTGAGATCTTCTTCAGTAGCGCCACAACCATTGAGTGGCGGTGTTGCTGGGCATACTCGATCGACTCAAAGAGATGCTGGTTCAGCCATTCATGTCGAACTGTTCTGTTAAAACGCTCCACGTACGCGTTCTGTTGCGGGTTGCCGGGCTGGATATAGTGTAACTTAATCCATTGTTTCTCTGCCCACTCCAATTGTAGTCGTCGATGACATTGAACGTCCTGAAGCTACGGCCATCGGCCAAGCTGTCATGCATAAAATCCATCGACCACATGATGTTAATTTGACGAGGTACAGCTAGCGCATCCGGCACGTCGCGCTTCAATCGACGTTTGGGCTTGATCCGCAAGTTCAGCTCAAACTCCCTGTATATGCGGTATACACGTTTATGATTGTAGGGGTAACCCTTCACATTGCGAAGGTACAAATAGCACAACCCGAAACCCCAGGTTCGATTGGTCATCGTCAATCGGAGTAACCAATCTGCAATCAGTGCGTTGTCGCTCGAATGCTTGGCCTGATAGCGATAGCAGGTCTCGCTGATACAGAATGCACGACAAGCCAGGCGTACCGACACGCCATCCTGCATAGCTGCGATCTTGGCCATCTCCTTGCGACGAGATGGCCTTACCACTTTTTTGCCAGGGCCTCCTTGACGATCTCCGCCTCTAATTTGGTCTCGGCGTACATCTTCTTGAGTCGCCGGTTCTCATCCTCGAGTTCCTTCATACGCTTCATGAGAGAGGCGTCCATGCCGCCGTATTTGGCGCGCCACTTGTAGAAGGTGGCACTGCTCATGCCATGCTCCCGGCACAGATCGGAAACTGGTGTGACAGTCTCAGCCTGCTCGAGAATAGCAATGATCTGGCTGTCCTTGAATCTTGATGTCTTCATGCAGAATCTCCTGCGTTCATATTTACGAGAAAATTCTACTTTTGGCGTCAGCTACTTCCCGGGGGGATTACCGCGGCAGCTGAATCAGCCCTCGATGATCTTGAGAAAGCCTGGGGCGATAAATACCCCATCGTGATTCAATCATGGCGCAAGAAGTGGGATAACTTATCCGTCTGTTTTCGTTATCCCGAGGACATTCGTCGAGTTATTTATACGACTAATTCTATTGAAGCAGTGCATCGACAATTCCAGAAATTGATAAAAACCAAGGACGGTTTTCCGAATGACAACAGCCTGCTCAAATTATTATACCTTGGCATTCAGAATGCCAGTAAGAAATGGACGATGCCCATTCGCAACTGGAACCTGACCTTGTCTCAACTGGCTATCTTCTTCGAAGGTAGACTTGATCTGTGATGGTATGGATTGAGTGCTTTTACGTTGACACAATATTTTGAACAGTCTCTCAATGAACGAGGTGTGCATTAAACTTCTATCAATACCTGATGGGAGATTAGCCATATCCGTTCAAAAACAGTATAAAACTGGGTATTTACGGCTTAACAAAGAAACCCGAAGGGTGCTGGTCCCTTCGGGTTTTCACATTACATTACAATACGACTGAATCAGGAATAATAACCTGACGAGATAATACTATCAGCTGATATCCAACTCTGGTCTATTGGCTGAATTGACCCGATCACGCAACTCTTTCCCCGGTTTGAAATGAGGCACATGCTTTCCTGACAGTACGACAGATGACCCCGTCTTGGGATTGCGTCCCTGACGTGGTGGACGATAGTGCAAAGAAAAGCTGCCAAAACCGCGTATCTCTATTCTTTCACCCGACGAGAGAGTCTGGCTCATCTGTTCCAACATACACTTGACCGCAAGTTCAATATCACGGTACGCAAGATGGCTCTGTTCTTTCGCGATGACATCAATGAGTTCAGATTTTGTCATTCTTTTATTATCCTCATTTCATAGCCGGAGCTCATAAGAGCCCCGGCTGGTCTCAGTCTAAAAATACGAAGGGTCTAAATTACTCTTCTGAATTACTGTCCATCTGGGCCTTGAGCAGATCACCAAGGGTCCCGGAAGAACTACTACTGGCTGAACCACTGGAGTAAGACTTGATAGCCGCCTGCTCTTCAGCATAATCCTTCGCTTTCATAGAGAGCATGATACTGCGGTTCTTACGATCAACGCCCATAAACTTGGCTTCGACCTCATCCCCCTCTTTCAGTGCTGTACGTGCATCTTCAATACGGTCACGGGATATCTCAGATACCCGGAGATAACCTTCAATACCTTCGGTCAGAGTGATAACAGCACCTTTTGCATCAACCTCTTTGATAATGCCCTTAACCACACTGCCTTTGCTATTAGTGGCAAGATAGGAAGAGAAAGGATCTTTATCGAGCTGCTTAAGACCCAGGGAGATACGCTCACGCTCAGGATCAACAGAGAGAACAACTGTCTCCAGCTCCTGACCCTTTTTGAAGTCACGAACAGCCTCTTCGCCATTCTCATCCCAAGAGATATCGGAGAGATGGACCAATCCGTCGATACCACCATCCAGTCCAATGAAGATACCGAAATCGGTAATGGATTTAATTTTACCGCTGACGTGATCGCCCTTATTAAAGTTAGAGGCGAAGTCATCCCATGGATTTGCACGGCACTGTTTCATTCCTAGAGAGATTCGACGGCGCTCTTCGTCAATATCGAGAACCATCACTTCCACTTCCTGGCCCAGCTCTACCAGCTTGGAGGGGTGGATATTCTTGTTGGTCCAATCCATTTCGGATACATGAACCAGACCTTCGACACCCTCTTCGATCTCAACGAAGCAGCCGTAGTCAGCAAGATTTGTAACCTTACCAAACAGGCGGGTATTCTCAGGGTAACGACGTGACAGGTTCACCCAAGGATCATCGCCCATCTGTTTCAGGCCAAGAGACACACGCTGTTTCTCACGATCGAACTTGAGTACTTTGACACTGATTTCATCACCGATCTCAACCACTTCAGAAGGGTGCTTGACCCGCTTCCAGGCCATATCGGTTATGTGCAACAGACCGTCGATACCGCCCAAGTCAACAAATGCACCGTAGTCGGTCAGGTTCTTGACGATACCCTTGATGGTGATTCCTTCCTGCAGACTTTCCAACAAAGCTTCGCGCTCTGCACTGTACTCTGTCTCAACCACGGCACGGCGGGAGACGACAACATTGTTGCGGCGCTGGTCCAGCTTGATGACCTTGAATTCCAGGTCCTTGCCTTCCAGATAGGTAGTATCACGGACAGGGCGCACGTCAACCAGCGAGCCCGGCAGGAACGCACGGATTTCACCAAGTTCGACGGTGAAGCCGCCTTTGACTTTACCATTAATACGACCCGTTACGGCCTCTTCAGCTTCGAAAGCTGTTTCCAAAACTTTCCAGGCGTGGTGACGCTTGGCCTTTTCTCGCGACAGGCGGGTGGATCCAAAGCCGTCTTCCACAGCATCCAGTGCAACTTCAACCTGATCGCCAACAACAACTTCGACTTCGCCGTCGAAGCTCATAAACTGGCTTTTTGGTATAACGCCTTCAGATTTGAGACCAGCATTTACGATTACTGAATCGTTAGTGATCTCAAGGACGGTACCAATGACAATAGCGCCGGAGCGCAGTTGGGTTTTGGCAATACTCTCTTCAAATAGTTCTGCAAAGCTTTCGGTCATGTGAAAATACCCTGAATCGGCTACGCCGATCATCACCGGCTTGGAAAAATCATACCGGTGGCTGGTTAAGTTAAAAAAACAAAATGGCCCAATAATTGGGCCCCCTTAAATCACAAGATCAGGATAAGCGCTACGCACCCTTTCCATCACCTGTTCAAGCACTTCGTCTATCGATAGTGCCGTTGATTCCACCTCCAGCGCCCCTTCCGGCGCCATCAGTGGAGCTGTACCGCGATTACGATCCCGCTCATCACGTTCATTGATTTCCGCAGCAAGATCGCCGAGACTAGCATTTAATCCTTTTTCTTTCAACTGGTTATAGCGACGCCATGCACGTTCCCCGGCACTGGCCGTGAGGTATATTTTAACCCCTGCGTCCGGGAATACCACTGACCCCATATCCCTCCCGTCTGCCACCAATCCAGGGGCACGCGCATAGTCCCGCTGCCACTCCAGCAAAGCACTTCTTACTTCCGGAACGGCAGCCACTTTCGATGCTGCATTGCCCGAAGATTCACTACGGATAGCGAGGGTGACCTCTTCACCATCAAGGAAGACTGCTCTCTGGCGAAATTCCACTTTCATGTTTCTAGCCAATTTAGTTAATTTATCGACCTGATCACTGCTGATACCGGCACGATCAGCCAAAATTACAAGCAAACGATAGAGCGCCCCACTGTCCAGACAGTGCCAACCCAAACGTTTTGCCACTCGCTCAGCAATCGTCCCCTTGCCAGAACCGCTGGGGCCATCGATGGTAATAACAGGGATCATCGCTCACCTTCTCTGTTTTCGTTGATCATCAGCCCAGCACCAGCCGCCAGTGCAACAAAACCCGGAAAAGAGGTATTCACATTGGCGCAATCGTCAATCACAATCTCATTTTCTGACTTTAGAGCCGCCATGGAGAAAGCCATGGCGATCCGGTGGTCACCATGACTATCGACACGACCACCCTTAATTATTCCACCCTGAATGATAATCCCATCCTGTGTAGCAGTTGCATCAACCCCAATCGCTGATAATCCATCCGCCATGACCTGAATCCGGTCGCTCTCTTTAACCCTCAACTCCTCAGCTCCGGTCAGCACGGTCTCACCCTCTGCGCAGGCAGCAGCGATGAAAATGGCCGGGAACTCGTCAATAGCTAGGTGAACCTGATCTTCCGGTATCCGGATTCCTTTCAAGGTGGCTGACCGAACCTGCAGATCAGCCACCGGCTCGCCACCCACATCCCGTCGGTTCATCACTTCGATATTAGCCCCCATCAGACGCAGTATATTGATCACGCCATCACGAGTGGAATTGATGCCGACATGCTCAAGAGTGAGATCCGATCCATCGGCAACCGCTGCACCCACCAGAAAAAAAGCGGAAGATGAGATATCTGCAGGTACGTCGATATCGCAAGCGGTAAGCCGTCCACCACCTGTAATACAGATTTTACTCCCCGTCCGTCTCACCGGATAACCAAATCCAGCGAGTATCCGCTCAGTATGGTCACGGGTGGGTGCCGGTTCGACCACACAGGTTTCACCATCAGCATAGAGACCCGCCAGCAACAGACATGACTTCACCTGGGCACTGGCGATCGGCATCTGATAATCAATCCCTTTTAAACTGCCGGCATCACTGATGGCAAGCGGTGCTGTTCCGTTTTCTCCCATCGTTATCTCTGCCCCCATTTTCGACAGAGGATCGGTAACGCGACTCATCGGACGACTGGAGAGAGAGACATCACCGGCAAGCGTGATATTCAGCCCCTGACCAGCAAGCAGTCCGGAGAGCAGGCGCATCGAGGTACCGGAATTTCCAAGGTCGAGAACCGCTTCAGGCTGCTTCAGTCCACTCATTCCTACACCTTGGATAACCACCTCTCCCTGATCAGGCCCTTCTATCTCCACGCCCATCTGCTGAAACGCCTTTAGCGTGGCCAGACTGTCATCGCCTTCAAGAAAACCGCTGATCCTGGTTGTTCCCTCAGCCAGAGAGCCCAACATAATGGAACGGTGGGAAATAGATTTATCACCGGGAACACGCAGCTTTCCGATGAGTCTTCCTCCAGGGCGGAGATGAAAGACGAGATTACCAACTGAACTCAAAACAGGCTCCGGGATAACGATAGGGATTCAGGGATGCAAATCTTAGCCGTTAAGAGCCTGTTTGACAAGGAGAAACAACAAGTTAGATCCATTACTGGTTGCTTCTCAGTACGCCCGCACGGCGGAGAGAGTCTTGAGTTTCAGCGATTACGTGATTCAACTCGGTGTTTCGGTCGCCAACGTGCAGGTAACGCCGTGAGTTCACCATCTCTATACAGTGTCTTACGCCCAATGTCTCTCATCACTCGGCCCAAGTACGTTTTAAGTTTTCTAGTCTGCCTCGCCGAACGCTTCATCTGCTGAGCATGAGAATATCGTCCTTGCATGATCAAGGCGTTCTTTCCTGCCTTGACATAACTCTGACGTCATTTGATGCCTCTCTTTTGAACTGCAGACACCAATAGGTCACGCATTTTATGGTAGAGCCTTGCATCTGTTGGAAAAGTGACAGTCGTTCTCTTGAACGGTGGTGTCCACATTGACGTGCTCTAACTCACGCAAGCTCATTGCTTTAGTATTCAGCGCTAGCTCGATGGTTTGTTTCAACAGCGCGTCAAGTTTACTACCGATTCGGTTGCGCCAGCGAACCAGGCTGGAGAAGTGTAAGGGGAGTTCGTGTTGCGGGTATTAAAATCCACAAAAGTACAGCCAATATGGGTTTTCAATCCAACGTTTCACAACGCTCTCATTGAAGATGTACTGTGAGATAATGCAGGTTCGCCAGCAAAGCGAGTGGGTAGCGGGGGACTGGTCTGATCCTCCCACTGTAAATGACATCAATGTCAACTTCAAGTTTTCCCCGTTCATTTTCTCGGATAACCGCACCAATGGGCGCGAGAGGTTTAAGATCTGAGGAAGTTGCGAGCGGAATAAATCAGCACTATTATCCGGGCTTTATGGTTTCACATTTGCAACATTTTGACGATGAAGGAGGCTCTTCTTGCAAGAAATTTCATCATAAACAGCTTATTAATTCATCTTTATCATGTAACTAAAATAATTCAGGAGCAACTATTTAGCTTTTCTTTATAAGAGTCACTCTGAATCAAGCGCGTAGAATGGAGAGAATCTCCTCGGTTTTGCCCTGCATTAGGTTCAAATCACCCTTGGACTCCACATTCAGGCGAACGACGGGCTCAGTGTTGGAGCAGCGGAGGTTGAAGCGCCACGACTCAAACTCCAAGCTGATGCCATCGGTACGGTCAATTTCCAATGCACTGCTCTGGAAATGATCAGTCACTCGCTGAATGGCGGCTTGAGGATCAGCCAGTTTGCTGTTGATCTCGCCAGAGGAGGGATAACAGGCTATCTGGTCATCAACCAGTGCGGACAGTGACTGACTTCTTTGGCAAAGCAACTCTGCCACCAAAAGCCAGGGAATCATGCCGCTATCGCAGTAGTAAAAGTCCCGGAAATAGTGATGGGCGCTCATTTCACCACCGTAGACGGCGTCTTCTTCCCGCATGCGCTCTTTGATAAAAGAGTGGCCTGCTTTGCTTAACACGGGTACCCCCCCGCTTTTTGTCACTATATCAATGGTGTTCCAGGTCAAACGTGGGTCATGAATAATTTTGCTTCCCGGGTAATTGCTGAGGAAGGCTTCAGCAAGCAGGCCCACTATGTAGTAGCCTTCGATGAACCGGCCCTGTTCATCAAACAGGAAGCAGCGGTCAAAATCACCATCCCAGGCGATCCCCATATCGGCTGAGTGTTTCAGTACAGCATCAATAGTGTCCTGGCGGTTCTCTTCCAGAAGGGGGTTGGGGATACCATTGGGAAAACTGCCATCCGGCTGATGGTGAAGTTTGATAAATTCCACCGGCACCTGAGCCGCCTGGAATCGTTGTTCGATTGCATCGATGATATGGCCTGCCACGCCGTTTCCGGCATTGACGACTAGCTTCAGTGGCTTGATCGCTGCCGCCTGGATATACCCCATCAAATGGTCGACATAGGCATCCAGTACCGATATCTCTTCATAGCGTCCATATTTGCTCGGATCGACAGCTGCAAAATCGTTCTCTCGCACTAGGCGCTCAATTTTATTCAGCCCGGTACCACTACTGATGGGTCTTGCTCCCTTACAGACCAGTTTCATACCATTGTAATTTTCAGGATTGTGGCTGGCTGTGACCACTATGCCACCACCCGTTTCCAGGTGAATAGTGGCAAAATAGACCTCTTCTGTGCCACAGAGGCCGATATCCAAGACATTGACACCTGACTCCTGAAGACCATTTGTGAGTGCCTGCTTGAGTGATTCAGTCGACAGGCGCATATCACCGCCGACAACCACAGAGACCGGTTTGACAGCGGCAGCATAGGCCCGGCCTAT
The DNA here is from genome assembly GCF_022530855.2 of Candidatus Vondammii sp. HM_W22. GTDB lineage: Bacteria > Pseudomonadota > Gammaproteobacteria > Chromatiales > Chromatiaceae > Vondammii. The sequence goes on from NZ_CP099567.1 coordinate 1,370,766, forward strand.
ACGATAAGCGATATCTTCATTCAGCTCTGCACCGAGTTGGCCACGGATATCATAGGCTTTGAAACAAGCTATTTTATTCATTTTTTGGAGCTGTCCTAGTTAATCAGCTAACTTTACCTTTAACCTATTAATTCAGTTGTTTTAACTGACTTTAATTGGATCACTTTTGTTAAATCGCCATTCACACACCTTACAAAAGGGATGAAAAGAGTCTATTGATACACCGTTAAACTCTACGCATATGTCACTTTTCTTGGTTCCAAAAATTCTCTGTTCCGTTAATATGGTTAGGCTTGTTTGCGAATAGCTTGCTGTGGTTTATTCGATAGTGCTTAAATTCCTGGGACATCTGCACTATAGGGTAATCCCCCTATTATTAACCGAAGTTAAAAGCAGAGGTTAATGCGCAATCTGCGCAAGTCGTTATTTCGGTGTGTAACCACCCAGCGCCATATTCGGCCTTTGATGATTATATGTCCATAGCCACTTTGTGGCATAGTCTTGTACTTCAGCAATCGATTCCAAAGAGGTAATGGTTTAACCAGTCATACCTTACTGTTCGGCTGTAGCGTTCGATGTAGGCATTTTGTTGTGAATTCCCGGGTTGTATAAACAACAACTCCACATCATTGTCGGCAGACCATTTTGCTAACATACCGCTGATGTATTCCGGCCCATTGTCACAGCGTATTTGGCGAGGCTTGCCTCGCCACGCAATCAACCGATCCAAGGTGCAGACTACTCGTTCCGCGGGCAAGGATAAATCTACTTCGATCGCTAAGCCTTCGCGGTTGCAGTCATCAATAATATTGAACAGCCTGTAACTTCGCCCATCACCTAATTGGTCGTGCATAAAATCCATTGACCAAGTTTCATTAATGGTGGATGGCACAGCCAACGGCTGTGGCTTTTTCCGTTGAAGTCGCTTCCCGGGCTTGATCCGTAGGTTTAATTCCAGTTCTCTATAGATACGATAAACCCGCTTGTGATTCCAACCAAAGCCTTTCACATTGCGTAACTACATAAAACATAAGCCAAAGCCAAAGCCAAAGTTGCGTTGATTGTGCGTGAGTCGCAATAACCTGTCGGCTATCTCAGCATTTTCATTGCTGAGTTTAGCTTGATAACGGTAACAGCTTTCGCTGATACCCCAGGTCTCACAGGACAACCGAATACTCACTGCCTTGTCCAACACCGCTTGTTGTGCCAGATTACGTCACTGCCGAGGCCTTACCACTTTTTTTCAAGAGCCTCCTTGCGCAGCTCAGATTTGATGCGTTCTTCGGCATACATTTTCTTGAGTTGCCGGTTTTTGGCTTCAAGCTCTTTTAAACGAGACATCATGGATGCATCCATACTTACTGCGCCATTTGTAAAATGTCGCACTGCTCATGTCGTATTCACGGCACAGCTCAGGCACAGGGCTACCAGTCCCCGCCTGCTTTCGAATATCGCCATTATTTGGCTGTCTCTGTATCTCGATATTTTCATGCCAGAATCTCCTGCGTTCATATTGCGAGAAAATTCTACTTTTGGCATCAGCTACTTCCCGGGGGGATTACCGCCTGGAGCCAATCAAGGATCATCTGTGAGAAATATTGAACGCTGTTGTTTTGGAAGTAAGTAATGGTCCGGCAGGAGGTCCCAGCAGCCGAATCAAGATGATCAAGGTGCGTAGCAGAGGTTTCCGCAACAAGGAGCGGTTTACCAATGCAATCTTGGAGGGCTGAATCTTTATCCTGAGGGAGTGGTTGGGCGATACCGACCCTCTCGATTAGGGGAAGAGCCATTATTTTAGCCGCATAAAGCCATAAAATTATAGTAGTAAACTGGGCCGACCAATAATCGCAGTAAAACAGATCAATGGACTCTCAGTTTGAAGAACAACCCGATAAAAATATTCGATAACTTCCCATTTTATATGCTCTCTTGTTAAGATAGCCGCAACTGAGACTGCGGCTAAAAAATATATGTTTTTACACTACTTTCCGGTAAAGAACGGTAAAAATGCTGTGCATCGATTCTAACCATGATGTTCTCATATAAAATCAGGCATTTTATGGGTGTTACAGACTTGAACAGGACAAACTATTCTGGCGATGCTGTGCGCTTCGATTTTTTTGGAGCCAAGCATGTACACGTGTCAGCTTGTTTTTTCCAGGTGACCGACCATCTTCCAATGCATATATTCCAACGTTGCTCGCAACGCTACCGAGGCGAGCGGTATGTAAAACGATTTCGTTGTTTCAGCCAATCTCAGGATGGTATTCGCACAACTGACCTATCGGGAAAGCCTACGAGATATCGAAGCCTGTCTGCGAAGCTTTATCACATGGACATCCGCCCCTGGATCGTACACAGTATACTTTCCGATGCCAGCGAGCAACGCAATTGGTGCATCTATGCCGACTTCGCGCAAACCTTGATCCGAGTCGCCAGAACGCTTTATGCAAAAGAAGATCTCGATCTGGAACTCGACAACACCGTTTATGCACTCGACATTCTTCTATCCGGAACCAGGGCCTTCTATGGATTGAGGTTATGCAGATTTCCAACGGCTTTTCACCCTGCACATTGCAGGCGCTTTCTCCGTTATCCGCGCCAAATCCCATACTCTATTCTGTGCCAACGTTGCTACTCGACTAGCCTGAAGGGCAATCAGACCAGCGTAGCAACCGCCAAGGATGACCTGCAACCTTTACGCCATATCAAATATTGCGACAAGAACACAGAAAAGACATTCATCTTTCTGACCAACAACTTTGTCATACCAGCCCAGACTGTTGCCGACTTGTATCGTTATCACTGGCAGGTCAAATTGTTTTTCAAATGGATAAAACAGCACCGGCGCATCAAGTCATTCTTCGGTACTTCCGAGAATGCGGTGAAAACTCAGATATGGATTGCCATCTCTGTGTGCGTTCTGGTTGCTACCACCAAGAAGCTACTCAATATCAGCACCTGCCTCTACACAATTTTACAGATTTCGAGTCTTACACTTTTCGAAAAAATGCCTTTGGAACAAATACCTGCAAATTGCGATTACAAAAGCGAAGAGTGCGATAGAGTAATCAGTTGAATTTATTCGATAACTTAAGCGGACAGTAGTGATGTTCTTAGATAAATACTATTCTGAAGTTGGTACAAAAATTCAGTTCACCCGCCAGCAGGGAAGTGGGTTTGCCAAGGAAGTTGCCGACGATTTCAACCCGTTACATGATCTGGATGCAAAACTCTTCTGCGTGCCAGGCGATCTGCTGTTTGCCATTGCATTGGCAAAATGTGGACTGAGCCAGCGGATGCGTTTCACCTTTACCGGAATGGTTAGAGATGGCATTGCGCTAAATTTACCTGAAACAGCTCCTGATGCATTCGCCATTACTGATGATAATGATAAAAAATATGTGGATATCCGGCGTGAAGGCGACATTTCAAAAGAGGGTCAGCTAATAACTGACCTGACACGCAGCTATGTTGAGTTTTCCGGTCATGCATTTCCAAATATTCTTGTCCCACTGATGTCTGACAACCGCATCATGATAAATCCTGCCCGCCCGATGGTAATCTACCAAAGCATGGCCATTGACCTGAACCGCCTGGATATATCGAATCCAACACTGGAGTTTACCGGTTCAAGTCTTGAACTCAATGGGAAAAAAGGGAGTGCCCAACTCAACTTCTCCGTTAAAACCGGAGGAGAGATTGTCGGAACCGGCCATAAGCGTATGACTTTGCGTGGTCTGCGCGATTTTGATCAAGGTCTGGTGAATAAAATGGTGGATGGCTACAACGCGCATAAGCAGGAGTATTTTGGCTGGAGCAACAGTGGGTTGATTGATTAATCAAATTCCCTTTACTTACGCAGAATCCAAAGTAAACCTACCCCCCCGACGCCACCAATATCAACACGAAGGCCGCACCAGAAGCACTGAGCCCCTGATTAACCAAGGATGCCATGGCAGCATAGAGTAAAATCAAAGAAATCAGAGTTAAAGCAAAGAAAATCAATAAGTTATTCATTTTTATTAATCCAGATTATATGCTAATCGGTAGATCAAGGTATAGCCCGCATGTCTTTCCCCCTCCTCCAGCCGGGCTGAAAATAAACTGATTTAAAAACATAAAACTGCAAGAATCGAGCTAAAATCAGTGGGAGGGTAGCATCTTTTCGCTTGAGATCCAGCAACCTCTGAAACCTGCCCTCTGCGATCGCAACATTTGTGCTAAACAGGTGCTGACTAACAACCCATGGGCTAATTCATGACCAAACAGACTGCAAGAGCATCTACAGTGGATCAGAGCTTTCAAAATGGCGCTAAAGCATCGCCTGATCATTGGTATGCCACCGCCACTGATGACGTACTGCGAATCCTTGAAACCAGCACCCATGGCCTGTCCGCGTCAGAAGCAAAGCTGCGCCTTGGAAAACATGGAGAGAACAGACTTCCTGAAGCTAGGCCACGTGGGCCTTTATTGCGTTTTCTATCCCAATTTCACAATGTTCTGATTTACGTCTTGATCGGTGCCGGCGTTGTAACCATGCTGCTCAAACACTGGATAGATGCCAGCGTGATATTTGGCGTGGTTCTGATCAATGCAGCGATTGGCTTCATTCAGGAAGGCAAGGCAGAAAACGCCTTGCGTGCAATACGGCAGATGCTCTCACCCCATGCGATGGCATACCGGGACGGAAAACGTATCACCATTTCAGCCACCGAACTGGTACCGGGTGATGTTGTTGCATTGCAGTCAGGTGACCGCGTGCCTGCTGATTTGAGGCTATTCAAGATCAAGAACCTGCAAATCCAGGAGTCAGTGCTCACCGGAGAGTCAGTAGCGACTGAAAAAAACACCCAACCTGTTGCTGCTGATGCAGTACTCGGAGACCGTTTCAGCATGGCCTATTCAGGCACCTTAGTAACCTATGGCCAGGGGACAGGCGTGGTCGTCACCACCGGAAGCCAAACTGAAATTGGCTGTATCAGCACATTGGTTTCCGGGGTTGATGTCATCACCACGCCAATGTTACGCCAGATAGCCCGGTTCGGGCGTTGGCTTACCGCCGCCATTCTAGCCATTGCCACAATCACTTTTGCCTTTGGTGTATTGATTCGCCAATACGCCGCCGCCGATATGTTTACCGCCGTTGTCGGTCTGGCCGTAGCTGCAATCCCGGAAGGCTTGCCCGCCATTATGACGATCACCCTCGCAATTGGTGTACAGCGTATGGCCCAGCGCCGCGCCATCATTCGCCGGCTTCCCGCAGTCGAAACACTGGGAGCAGTTGGTGTGATCTGCTCCGACAAGACCGGCACACTGACTCGTAACGAGATGACGTTGCGCAGCATCATCACCGCTGACAACCACTTCCATATTGAAGGCACAGGCTATGATTTTCATGGTGCCTTTCTCCGGGAGCAGGTAGAGATCTCACCTGACGACTACCCTTCCCTGCTGGAGACGATCAGGGCCGCAATTCTCTGTAATGATGCAACACTTGAACGGCAAGGGGACCTTTGGCAAGTCCATGGCAATCCAATGGAAGGTGCCCTGCTCGTCGCCGGCCACAAGGCAAACATGGAGCCTGAACAGGAGAGCAAACGCTATCCACGCACTGATTTGATTCCGTTTGAAGCCCAACACCGCTTCATGGCAACACTGCATCACAGCCATACCGGTGAGGCCTGGATCTTTCTGAAGGGAGCACCGGAGCAAGTGTTGGATCTGTGTTTGCAACAGCGCAGTGACAATGGCAACCAACCCATTGATCCAGCCTATTGGGAGCAACAGACCGAGACATTGGCAACCAAAGGGCAACGCGTCCTTGCCGTCGCGTTCAAGCCGGCAGCAAGCCATCAGACAGAACTTGATTTCACAGATGTTGGAAGCGGTATGGTGTTATTGGGGCTGCTTGGCTTAATTGACCCTCCCCGGGAAGAGGCGATTAGCGCAATTGCAAAATGTCAGGCGGCCGGCATTCGGGTAAAGATGATTACAGGAGACCACGCCACCACGGCCCAAGCCATAGCTTGGCAATTGAACCTGAAAAATAGAGAGGATGTTCTCACGGGTAAACATCTCGATACCATGAGTGAAGATGAGTTACAGGCACAGGTCTGGAAAGTCGATATTTACGCAAGGGTCAGTCCAGAGCACAAACTTCGCCTGGTACATCTGCTTCAGTCTCATGGCGCGGTTGTAGCAATGACGGGAGACGGGGTCAACGATGCACCAGCGCTGAAACGGGCGGATGTAGGCACTGCTATGGGACAAGCGGGTACTGAAGCGGCGAAAGAGGCTTCTGAAATGGTATTGGCCGACGATAATTTCGCCTCTATCGCCTACGCTGTCGAGGAGGGAAGGACCGTCTACGACAATCTGAAAAAAGCCATCCTGTTTATACTTCCCACCAATGGTGGTGAAGCCTTGGTCATCATGACCGCTATCCTGTTAGGCTTTCAAGAGCTCCCTCTGACACCTGCACAGATACTCTGGGTCAACATGATCACTGCGGTCACCCTGGCCTTGGCCCTGGCCTTTGAGCCGGCCGAGCACGACGTAATGAAGCGGCCGCCCCGCAATCCCCGGGAAGCGATACTGAGCCGCCTGTTGCTTTGGCGTATTGCATTTGTCTCATTGATTATAACGGCCGGCTGCTTCGGCCTGTTTTTCTGGGAGATGGAACAGGGCTCCAGCATAGAGCGTGCACGCACCGTGGCGGTAAACACCTTGGTGATGTTTGAGATTTTTTATCTCTTTAACTCCCGTTATATTTCAGCCCCGGTACTCAATATCCAGGGTCTGCTTGGAAATCGTTATATTCTGATCGCGGTCGCGATTCTGATACTGTTCCAACTTCTCTTCACCTACTGGGCTCCCATGCAGATGCTGTTTGGCACCAGTTTCATCGAGCCTCTGATCTGGCTCCGTATCATCCTGGTTGCATCGACAGTGCTATTCCTGGTGGAGATAGAGAAAAGCCTGATCCGAAAGTTTATGAGAAATGGCCGCCACTAATGCACTTCGGCCTCCCATAGCACCGATGCTATGGGAGAAACAAATTCTTACTGTTCTAAATAGTGACCAGTTCAACCAACCATTGGTAAAAGCCATGCAATCGAGTTTTTGATCATCAAGATCGACTTGAACTCCTTGAGCAACTGGGACACCCGTTGCCAAAGCTGGAAAGGATCTTAGACTGGGAGGCTTTTCTGGCGTTGCTGGGATCAGTCTGCAAAAACAGTGATCCCAGTAAAAGTGGGCGTCCACCTTGCGATGCGGTACTGATGTTCAAGGTGTTGGTCTTACAGCATTTATTCAATCTGAACGATGATCAAACAGAGTTTCAAATTCGGGATCGCTATAGCTTTTATCGTTTTCTTGGGCTGAGCTCGGAGGATAAGGTGCCCAATGTCAAAACGGTTTGGGTGTATCGTAAGTGCCTGAAAGAACGGGGCCTTGTTGATAAACTTTTTTCAGAGCTATTAATCCAGATTGATGCAGCAGGCTTCAGCGTTTGCAAGGGGCAGATTGTAGATGCCGCTATATACGCGAGACGAAAATAGGCAGATCAAAATCGGGGGTAGCCCTGAGGCATGGGGTGATAACAAACGCCGCCAGAAGGGTGTTGAAGCCCGCTGGACCATGAAGCATGGTAAAATCCACTATGGGTACAAAAACCACATCGGCATAGACCGGAAGCACAAAGTCATTCGCAAGTACGCCATCACATCAGCAGAAGTTGACGAGGAACTGCGGGGTGAGAACAACAGTAATGGCAGTGTCTGGGCCGATTCTGCTTACCGCAGTGTAAAACGAGAAGCCGCTTTAACGGGTGTGCATTACCGTAGTCAGATTCATCGTAAGTCGACACGCAAACGCCCCTTGAACAAACGGGAGCAAGAAGCAAACCGAAAACGATCAAGAGTTCGGGCTCGAGTTGAGCACGTGTTTGCCCAGCAGGCCAATCGACCAGTACGTAGTATCGGGAAAGTCAGGCCCGGCATGAAGATCGGTATGATGAATTTGGTGTACAACATGCGTCGATTGGTGTGGCTGGTCGGATGAAGCGAGGTATGTATATGGATGTTGCCAGAAAAATCAGTGTAAAAACGCCAAACTCGCCAGAGACTATCAGACTTTGTCAAGTTTTTAAAGGTTCCCTTTAGGAAAGTAATGACGTAACAGCCTAATTGGTATTTTCATTGGTGCCCCATTACCAGGGTGGAATAAAGATCGAGTTATAACTGAAAGTGGTGTTTGAAGGGAATTGAAAAAAAGCGGGGTATCTGGTTGATTTGTTGTTGCGAGACATCAAAACAACCATTGAAGATACGCCACCATGAGTAAGAATAACGTTGTTAAGCTGGCAGGTCGAGATACGATTATCGATCCGCTGACAGAGTTGCTGAGAAGCGGTGCAGAGCAGTTGATCTACCAGGCGGTGAAGGCCGAGCTGCTGGAGCTGTTGGCGGAGCACGTCGAGCGACGGACAGAGGATGGCAAGGCGGGTGTGGTGCGTAATGGTCACCTGCCAGCTCGTAAACTGCAGACAGGATTGGGGCCAGTCACGGTCAAGATCCCCAAAGTTCGCGCGAAGACCGGCGAGCCGGTGACGTTCCGATCAGCTCTGGTGCCGCCGTATGTACGCAAGACGAAGTCACTGGAAGCGGCGCTGGCGTGGCTCTACCTGAAGGGGATTTCCAGTGGAGAGATGGGTGAAGCCCTGAAAGTGCTGGTGGGTCCGGATGCAACAGGCTTGTCGGCCGGCAGGGTATCGCGTCTGAAGCAGGTCTGGGCAGAAGAATATCGGAGCGGGTGCGAGGAGCGCCTGGATAAGGACCATTGGGTGTATGTGTGGGCAGACGGTGTCTACAGCGGACAGAGAGCAGAGCAGACGAAGCTGTGTGCCCTGGTGGTGATCGGCATGAATGAGCGTGGTGAGAAGCATTTTCTGGCAATTGAAGATGGTGTGCAGGAATCCACACAGCTGGCGGGAGGTACTGTTGAAACTGAAGTCACGCGGACTGACCCCGCCAAAATTGGCGATCGGTGACGGTGCCATGGGATTCCGGGCTGCGCTGGAGGAAGTGTATCCGGAGACGCGCCAGCAGCGCTGCTGGATGCACAAGACCATGAACATGCTGAACTACCTGCCAAGGTCAGCTCAGCCGAAAGCGCAGCAGGCACTGCATAACATCTGGCAGTCGGAGACCCAGGCCGATGCGGAAAAGGCCTTTGATCTGTTTATCAAAACGTATGAGCCAAAGTATCCGAAGGCTGCCATCTGTCTGCACAAAGACCGAGAGGAACTGATGGCTGTCTATCGCGTGACGGCATGCTACACATGATGTTCAAACTCGGCCGGTGTGCCGAGAAGACGTGGAGACGATTACGGGGTTTCGATTATCTGGCGAAGGTGATAACCGGAACCAAATTTAAAGAGGGTGTTGAGGTAGCAGGAGTCGATCAGGTCGCCGCTTGATTCAACTGGCTAAACACCAGATTTGACTATAACTCGAGACCTAGGATATCAGCGAAAGCGAGCCTGTAAAGTTTTCTGTGTAACTGCCCGGGTTAAATATATTCCGCTAAGCGTTCTTCGAACTCAATCATAAATCCATTCAGTGCTGGTTCCCAATGACGGATCGGCGTTGTCCACTTTTTCGATGCGGCCTGGATTGCCAGATAGATTACCTTCTTTGCCGAGTCATCGGTTGGAAATAATTTCCGTTTTTTGATCACTTTGCGAATGACGCTGTTCAGTGACTCAATGGCGTTGGTCGTGTAGATCACCTTTCGTCTGTCCTCCGGGTAGTTGAACAGCGTGTTCAGGTTCTCCCAATGGGCACTCCAGGAGCGGCTGATCCGGGGGTACTTATTGTCCCACCGGTCAGAGAATTTATCCAGCGCCAATAAGGCTTCTTCCTCGGTGATGGACTGGTAAATCTTTTTCAAATCAGCCGTGACAGGCTTGTAGTCTTTCCAAGGCACGTACTTCATCGAGTTCCGTACCATATGCACGATACAGAGCTGGATCTGGGTATCCGGAAAGGCCGTGTTGATGGCATCAGGAAAGCCTTTTAAGCCTTCGACACAGGCAATCAAAACATCCTTCACACCGCGGTTTTGAAGCTCTGTCAACACGTTCAGCCAGAATTTAGCCCCCTCATTCTCCGATAGCCACATCCCTAATAATTCCTTGTGGCCTTCCAGGTTAACGCCCAGAGCGAGGTAAATCGTTTTATTGATCACTTTACTTGTCTTGCCTGATTTTAACGACAATGCAGTCCAGATAAACAATAGGATAAATCGCATCCAGGGGGCGAGATTGCCATTCAACAACCTGTTCGATAACTGCATCAGTGACTTTGGATATGAGTGTGGCAGAGACATCGGCCCCATACATCTCCTTGAATGTCGTGACGATTTCGCAGGTTGTCATATCTTGGGCATACAAGAAGAGGATCTTGTCATCCATTGAGGTAAATCGACGCTGGTGCTTTTTGACCAGTCGGGGTTTAAAGCTGCCCGCTCTATCTCGTGGAGCATCCTGTTCAAACTGGCCATCCTCCGTTTGCAAGGTCTTGCCAGTAGTGCCGTTGCGGCTATTACTCGCTTCGGACTGTTCATGTTTGGCAAAGCCAAGATGATCATCCGGTTCGACGTTGAGTGCCGCATCGACCGTGATTCTGGGCAGCATTTGCCGAAACTCGTTGAGATCTTCTTCAGTTTTGATGTTGTTAGCGGCCGCCTGGGCTATCGCCTGGAGCTCTCCCTTGTTTGGGTTTAATGATAGGCAGTTACACAGAATTTAGGTCTGTCTTATCGGCAAAGTAAACATCCATGCCTGTGGCATCTTCAATTTTCTTGAACTGAGCACATTCTTTACCGTTATCAACCATCAGGATTTCACACCATTTCTCTGGCGTAATCTTAAAGGCACTTGTTGTCGCCAGATAAAAAGTATCTGCCGATTTGTCGCTCAGTTTAGCGGCAACCAGTACGCAGCTCTTTCTTTCCACATGGGTGGCGATGCCACCTGAGCCTTTAGCTCCCTCAACACTATGTGGCCAAAGTGACGACGATTGCCAATACTCAAAGGGCGATCATGGATCGCTGACGCGATGGGGTATCAAACCACCTCCAACCCGTATTGCCGCTGTCTTCGACGCTTTTTGTGCCGCCTCAGTAGATTTGGCTAAAGAGAACCGACTTGTGCAGCATCCTTGTATATCCATCGATAGATTAATCCGCAGACATACACTTCGAGGGTGATCTGGCTTGAGACATCCAGCCATTGTTTCCGGTGACCAATTCTTCCGTAACCGCTTGATGACATAATGTCAGGAGTTTTTTTATGTGATCGCCTGCGAGTGTGCCTCGGTTTCTTGCATTGAGCCATCCACGTTCCTGTGCAAACTCGTCCCGAAAAATCCTTTTTGCCACTAGTGAAATCGAACCTTTTGTCTCTTTTTGTCGGCAATCTCCCTTTGGCACTGTCCCAGGCCAATCAGGATATTCGCGTCATACTGCCAGCGTATCCACAGGCGGTGGCCAAAGCCATTCCGTTAGAACCTATCGCAAAACTCCAACTGCTGCTTTAATTAGTCGATCCTGAAATATTCATTCCAGGCACTTAATAATACTGTTGTTTCTGTTTTGCAAACAGGAACAACAGTATGGACATGATATTTTTCAGCACAAAAATAACCTCCCTCATCCATTTTCTGAAGTTGAAGGCAGCCGCCGCCATAAGCAAGTTAATCTGATCCCCGGCAAAGCCTTTAAGAAAGTTCCTTTTTAGCCTGTGGTCACTCTTTAAGTGACCACAGGCTCAATGCCAGCTCGTCTTCTGAAACGTTTTCTGGCTAATGCCATGGCTTCTTCTGAGGTATTCTTCCTAGCAGGCTTTGGCGTTACTATCTGGGTGTCATTAACCTTTGATTTGCCCCGATAACCTCGATCAGCAATACCCACTTTGGGTACTCGATTGATGAGACGTTTCACCTGTGCCAAGACCTCAGGTACGGTGTGACCATCAAATACATTCTTCTCAAAAGCCAGGGCACCAATCACAATGCCCGCGTCCCTTGTGGTGGTGATTGATGCCTTGGTGCCAAACTCATAACGCTGCTGGGCCTTGCCTTTGCTCATACAGTAAACATGAGGTTCATGTAGGCTGTACAACTTGTTTTTATCAGCACGCTTCTGATTCAGCATGCGCTGGTACAGGGCGAACTTTTCTGCATAGAATTTCTGTTGTTCTCCGGTCATCTTACGCTGTATTTCACGCAGTAATCGGCCGCTGATGGTCTTTAATCGCTTGACGGCCTTACGTGCCTTTTTACGATTCCTCGGATGCGTGGCAAATCGGGTGGGGAGCTTGAGAATTTTTACTTCCTTCTCATGGCTTCGACTGAGCACGATACCTTCTGCTCGGGCCATCTTGAGTAACTGCCCGTGTATCTTTCGGTACTGCTTTGCATCAGTTGGAAAGGTAATGTTTTTCTCTTGTACGGTAGTGTCGATACACATTTCATCTTCGATCGCCTTTTCTTGATGTAAGGCGATAAGGCAGCCAGGACCTTTTCAAAACCTTCGTTGCCAATACGCTTTCTGAAGTAAGTCAGGTCGGAGGGGTCACAAGGAAGTTGCCATTGGAATTCGATCTCACCCGTAAAACTCGGGTAGTAGGGATTTTGTATCCAGCGTTGAATCAGAACCTCGTCACTGAGATCTTCCAGATGCTTGAGTATCGAGAGGCCCACCATTAGGCGGATCGGTTTTGAGGGCTTTCCAAGATGAGAATAAAGCGGGGCAAATTCAGCATCAAAATATGACCAGTCTATCTGTCTGGCCAATAGCAAAAGTGGATGCTTGGGGTTCAGCTGATCCAGTAAGTTCTGGTGCAGGAAACTTTGCTGGTTGGGATTGGCTGTCTTGGATTTGCTCAATTATCCACCTCTGTTTCGTCCAGTTTTTCTCTGCTTTTACCCCTTTCTCGGACGTTTATTTTATCAAATTTAGACGTTTATTTCATATAAATCATTGCATTATGAATATTTCAGGGTCGACCAATTAATCAGACGATGGCCTAGAGTTACCAAAGTCGAGCGGGCATACGGATTCAACTTCACGGAAGCTCAACCGTAAGTTCGCAACAAATCCGTACAGTTGTTTGTAAAAGGGTATGGGCTCTTTTTGAAAACTTACAATCGACGGCAATAGATGACTAGCCCGTCAGACAGCCTGAGTGGCTGTGGTGTCGCCCGTGCCGGTTATGCCGTTAAACTCATTCAGATAAACTAGACTTGGTTTGAAACTGGCCATTTTTGCTTCATCCAACCCAGCGTAGGCGCAAATAATCACCCGATCACCGGGAGATGCCTTATGCGCGGCTGCACCATTAACTGAAATGATCCTGGAGCCTCTCTCTGCCTCAATAGCATAAGTAGTAAAACGCTCGCCATTCGCGATGTTATAGATCTGAATCTGCTCATATGGAAGGATACCCGAACTCTCCATCAAATCCCGATCAATGGCACAAGAACCTTCATAATCCAGTTCTGAGTGAGTGACGCAAGCACGGTGCAGTTTGCACTTTAAAACGGTTAATTGCATTGAAGTCAGATTCCTTTAAAATAATGGCCCCGCAAATTATGCGCGAATTAACGGCTACATTTCAATGTAGCATTGGTCTTTCATCGAACATTTTCTCGTAGACAGCGCATGATTATAGAAAGCTGAGCACCATACTACTATATTACTCAATTGTCTTATTTACTATGGCGAATTCAAGTTGTAAGTGCAACTCTGCTTGACGAAGTAGAAGGGAAGCCGCGGTAGCACCAAGGCGTTCTCTATCCGGCAAGAAAGAAGAGCACCATTAAGATACACACAGATCACCCAGGAAGAACGATATCAGATTCCTGCCCTGTTGAAAGCAGGCCCAGTGTTTGACCAATGAGCGCCATCAGTCCAAGGTTAGGACTCATGTCAATGAGTGGCACCGGGCTTGCCGTTGAGCAATTAATTGATCTGGACTGGAGCCCGGAACAGATCAGCCAATCCCCAAAAACTTGGCATCATCAGGCCTGCTGGCACATATTACCGTTTCAAGGTACCAGAACGTACTGTCTTTGTGCGATAGCACAAGAGGGGGGAAGCAAAGCATGCTTCCGAGCGTGGCGTCCAGCCATTCAAGGGAGTGCGCGTGGTCTGCGCCGAGCGAAACGTTGGTGTGGCGAAGCGGCACGTACGCAGGGCGGCCGGAGCAATAACAGGCTGTCGAAGACCGAGGACGTTTGGGGATTGGGATGTCCCAAAACGCATCACGGGATCGAAGACACACTTTTTCAGTTCTTTAGAGAATACTAGGGAGCTATAATCAAACCTGTTGTATAGCCTCATCCGGCATGCCAGAGACAGACCTGAATCCTGTGTAACTGCCTATCATTAAACCCAAACAAGGGTGAGGATAGGCAGGTGATCGACAAGAAAGAGCTCCAGGCGGCCGCTAACAACATCAAAACTGAAGAAGATCTCAACGAGTTTCGGCCAATGCTGCCCAGAATCACGGTCGATGCGGCACTCAACGTCGAACCGGATGATCATCTTGGCTTTGCCAAACATGAACAGTCCGAAGCGAGTAATAGCCGCAACGGCACTACTGGCAAGACCTTGCAAACGGAAGATGGCCAGTTTGAACTGGATGCTCCACGAGATAGAGCGGGCAGCTTTAAACCCCGACTGGTTAAAAAGCACCAGCGTCGATTTACCTCAATGGATGACAAGATCCTCTTCTTGTATGCTCAGGGTATGACGACCCGCGAAATCGTCACGACATTCAAGGAAATGTACGGAGCCGATGTCTCCGCCACACTCATATCCAAAGTTACTGATGCGGTTATCGAGCAGGTTGTCGAATGGCAATCTCGCCCCCTGGATGCAATTCAGCCTATTGTTTATCTGGACAGCATTGTCGTTAAAATCCGGCAAGACAAGAAAGTGATAAATAAAGCGATTTATCTCGCTCTGGGCGTCAACTCTGGAAGGCCACAAGGAATTATCGGGGCTCTGGCTGTCGGAGAATGAGGGTGCCAAGTTCTGGCTGAACCTGCTGACAGAGCTTCAGAATTGCGGTGTGGAGGATATTTTGATTGCCTGTGTCGATGGCTTAAAGGGCTTTCCTGATGCAATCAAAACGGCTTTTCCGAATATCCAGCTGTGTATTGTGCATATGGTACGGAACTCGATGAAGTAGCTGCCCTGGAAAGACCACAAGCCTGTCACGGCTGATTTGAAAAAGAGTTACCAGTCCATCACCAGGGAAGAAGCCTTACCGGCGCAGGATAAATTCTCTGACCGATGGGACAACAAACACCCACGGGTCAGCCGCTTCTGGAGTGCCCATTGGCAGAATCTCAACACCCTATTCAACTACCCGGAGGACAGACGAAAAATGATCTACACGACCAGCGCCATTGAATCGCTGAACAGCGTCATTCGCAAAGCGATCAAAAAGCGGAAGTTGTTTCCAACCGATGATTCGGCGAAGAAGGCAATCCAGGCCGCATCGAAAAAGATGCGGCAAATTCATTCAGATAAACTTGATAATAATCCTTCCGCATATAAGGGTGCTATCGTATTAGTTCTCGAGCTCCTTCACAGAATGCCTCAATTCTATCGGGTGGTGTATCGTATGTAAGAGAGAGCTTACATGCGAGCCGCCGATATCGACGCTCGCCCATATTGTCCACATCGGCAGTAATAGACTTGGAATTAGGCACTGTCACCAGTGAATTGTAGAAAGTTCGAATTCGGGTGCTACGAAAACCGATATTCTCAACAGTTCCCTCTACAGATCCGACAATCACCCAATCACCGACTAAAAAAGTGCGGTCCATCAACACTGTCACAGAGCCGAAAAGATTCTGAACCATATCTTTGGCTGCCAAAGCAAAGGCCAAACCACCAAGCCCAAGACCGGCAAGAAGACTAGAGACGTCGACATTGAGGTTATCCGTAACGAACACAAAGCCGATAACGGTCACAAATAGTTTCAGTATTCTTGGAATCAACGGTACCAATGCATCATCTAGCTTGCTTTCAGTGAGTTGTGCCCGTCTCAAAAGATGTGCTGAAATCATATCCACCAGTCGATAGGCCGCCCAAACTCCTGAGATGCTGGCAAGAAACTTCACCGCCACAAGCAACACCAGCATGGTATTTTCAGGCAAGCCAAGCAGGTTAATACCTGTCAACCAGATAACTGCCATCACCATGAGGCCCAGCGGACGAAGAACCTGGTCAGATATCTCTTTGAACTCCGGATGGGCAGAGTGACTGCGCCAGCGTCGAACACCACTCTGTATAGAATGAGAGCGATAATCTTGTCTGCAACCACTCCCACAATAATAATGATAAAAATGCCAATCCACTGCCAGTTTTCAAGCAGGAAACTGATTTCCTTGAAGCTTTCCGGCAACCACTGACGAATGCGAATATGCCAGGGCAGGAAGGATTGGTCTGCGGCTGTGCCTATTATTCTCTTCTTGTCTGAGAGTTCATCCAGTATCTGTGGCAGGCTCTTAATCGTTTCGCTGTCGAACAGCCAACGGCCATCCTCCATGCGGGAAATCCTCACTGAACCGTTTTGGTAGGTCTTGAACAGATAAGGTTTGCCTTGGGTACGTCCAGGTATGCTTTCGGTCTTGATAACTTTGGTGCGATCCATCACCTCCAAAAGCATCCAGGCCAGATCAGATCCACGCTCTTCTCTTACAATCGGATTAACCGATGAAAGATCGAGAGTAGTCACAGCATCATCAATACGCTCCGGCTTATCCCGTTTGATGTCATTCATCGCATGGAGAAAAGTCTCCATTGTGGCCCGGGGAGACTTCAGTGTATCCAGTATAACCGTGGGCTTACCGGCCTGTTCCACAACAGCATCAGGCGTTTTTTTCTGCCCAATACTGACGGAGGCAAACGAAGTGGAGAGAGGCAGAAAAACAGCCAATGCGACAAAACGAAGCATAATCATTAGGGTCCTTTTTTATAAAATCGGAGGATAGAAATTCTGCCTCGTTAGAAAAATTCATGGGTGGTTTTCGGTACAGGTAGAGCTCCAAGCGCATGATATTAATCCGGCGGTCAAATACACCTGCTAGGCAGCGTACTTCATGTGTGTCGTATTGGAGTAACTTTTCACTCGTTACAGGCCTCTTTTGCAAGGTTCGCATACAAAATCATGTTCCCTTTTTCAGATCATTCACGGAACGAATCGCCTCTCCGCTATGAACATACTTCAGATCACAGTTCAGATAATAATCAGAGTTCAGTTCCGGTGAATAGGTAGGCAAGAAAAAGACTTCCAGGCTGCCGTCACCCTGATCGTAATGGCTGAAATCATACTCGGTGACACTCGCTTGACCGGGAGCCGCTGTACTGGCGTTTGTTCTTGCAGAGCATAACAGCGACCACGCTGCGTGGTGTTTTTTATACCCATTTCATCGCCCCGGAATTGAGAGAGTTGTGAACGGAATAGATCAGCACTGTTACCTGGGCTTTGTGGTTTCATGTTTGCGTGATTTTGATGATGATAGGGAGACCTTTCTTGCAGACTATTTTATCATAAATAGCTTACTAATTCATACTTATCATGTGGTTATAAATAATTCAGGGGCGACTAATTACGGCTTTCTCTGATTGGCTTTTTCAACATAACGATCACGTGCAGCCTTAGCCCTGCTGAATATCTCCAGCAGTTCATCTCCATCGCCTTTTCGAATGCTCTCTGCCAGTTCGGTCATTTCGTTGATATAACGCCTCATCATCTCACTCAACGCTTCGCTGTTGGCTACGCAGATATCACGCCACATCACGGGGTTGCTTGAGGCGATGCGGGTGAAGTCTCTAAAGCCGCCAGCTGCATAACGGAAAATCTCATCGTTCTCTTTCATTCGTGCAAGAGAATCAACTAGGCTAAATGCGAGCATATGCGGTAGATGTGAAGTTGCGGCAAGTACTTCATCGTGGTGCTCTACAGACATGGTTGTGACATTTGCGCCACAGATGTGCCACATTGTCTCGACAGTTTCCAATGCCTGCTTTGATGTGGATGCGGTGGGCGTCAGAATAACCCTGCGATCCTGGTATAGCTCTGGGAATGAGGCTTCTACACCGCTGTTTTCAGTGCCAGCTATGGGATGTCCGGGAACAAAGCCTGAAGGCAATTCACCCAAGGCAGTTTTGCAATCATTAATCACACTACCTTTGGCGCTGCCACCGTCTGTAATAACGGTATTCTCAGAAAGATGGCCCTTCATTGCAGCGAATGTTTGTGCCATCGCGCCTAAAGGTACAGCTAGAAAAATCAGATCTGAACCGGTTACAGCCTTGCCGGTGTCGTGGGTGTAACTGTCGATAACACCTAGTTTTACAGCTTTTTCCAGATTTTCCTTACCTCTTCCACAGCCGATAATTTCATTCACTTCGCCGGCAGCTCGTAAGGCACGCGCAAGAGAGCCGCCAATCAATCCAACTCCGATGATAGCGAGCCGCTGTGCAATCACTTATTCAGCACCTTGGACAATGCTGAGAGAAAACGCCTGTTTTCATCTTCCAGGCCAATGGTTACCCGGAGGTGATTCGGCATGCCGTAGTTTGCCACTGGCCTTGCGATACAGCCTTCCTGAAGCAGCGCCTTGTCGACAGCTTCCACCGGTTGACCGACATCGATGGTAATGAAATTACCAACCGAAGGGATATACTCCGGACCCATCGCATCCAGTCCTGCTGCCAGTTGAGACATTCCCTCACGGTTCACCCTGACAGCCTGTTGAATGAATGCGTGGTCTTCCAATGCCGCTTCCGCTGCGGCCAGTGCCATACTGTTGGCATTGAAGGGCTGTCGCACACGGTTTAGAAGATCTGCTACATCAGGATGTGAGAGGCCGTAGCCAATTCGCAGAGATGCAAGACCATAAGCCTTGGAAAAGGTGCGGGTGACAATCAGGTTTGGGTATTTTCCAAGCCAGAGACTAGCATCCGGGTACTCATCTTCGGCGACGTACTCTATATAGGCTTCATCCACTACAACGATGACATTTTTGGGGATAGCGGCTACAAAATTTTCCAGCTCATCTGAATTGAGCCAAGTACCGGTGGGATTGTTCGGGTTGGCAATCCAAACCACACGGGTATTCTCCCCTACCCTGTTAATCATCTCTTCCAGGTCATGGCCATAGTTGCTTGCCGGAGCCATGTTCAAAGTGGCACCAACAGCCTGGCTGCTGATCGGATAGACAGCGAATGCATATTGGGAGAAGAGTGATTCATACCCAGGAGCAAGAAAAACTCGGGCGATTATATCCAACACATCATTGGAGCCGTTGCCCAATGTAATACAGGCTGAATCAATGTTGTGTTTTTCAGCCAGGGCGTTGCGTAGTGCAAAGCCACCACCATCAGGATAGCGGGCCATCTCTGATAATTCGGCTTGAATTGCCGCTTTGGCTTTTTCACTGCAACCCAGTGGATTCTCGTTTGATACCAATTTAATCGAGTCATTGATACCCAGTTCCCGCTCCAGATCAGAGACGGGTTTACCTGGAACATAGGGTTTTAAATTGGCGATACCGGGTGTGGCAATATTCAGAAATTGGTTGCTGTCTTGGGTCATTTTATAACTCTTGGTTAACCACAGATGCAAAAAATCTGTTGTTCAAATATTTTTAATTAAAGTACTGCGTAAGAATATGACCCTAAGACTTTGAAATATCTTGTTTCTATCTTAAGATCATTCAATGCTTCTTTAACATTTTTGTCGTCCTGATGGCCTTCAATATCGATAAAGAAGACGTAATCCCAGTTACCCTGGCGTGAGGGTCTGGATTCAATCCGCGACATGCTGATCCCATGTTTCGCCAAAGGCTCAAGAAGGGCTCCCAGTCCGCCTGCTACATTTCGTGTGGCGCACAGAAGCGTTGTTTTGTCTTCTCCGCTTGGCCCTGCTTTTTGCCTGCCTATCACCAGAAAACGGGTGGTATTGTTTGGCTCATCTTCAATATTGCGGGCCAATCCTTTCAACTGGTAAAGTTCGGCTGCCATCTCTCCTGCAATCGCGGCTGAGTTGGAAATACCCAGTACCATCCTGGCAGCTTCTGCGTTACTGCCGACAGTGATCTGTTCTGCATCAGGCAGATTGCGATCCAGCCAGAGACGGCACTGCGCGAGTGACTGTTGGTGAGAAAAGACCTTTGTCACAGCAGAGAGATCGGATTCCTGGCTCAGCAGATGGTGGTGAATGCGCAGCATCACTTCACCACAGATAAACAGTGAGGAGGTGATAAATGTATCAAGGGTGTGATTGATCACCCCTTCCGTAGAATTCTCGACAGGCACCACGCCATAATGGGCGGTGCCGGACTCCACATCGCGGAATATATCCGGGATAGAACTCATCGGTACGGTTATTACAGAGTGGCCAAAGTGCTTGAGTGCGGCAGCCTGGGTGAAGGTTCCTTCGGGCCCAAGATAAGCAACCTTCATAGGCTGCTCCAGGGCAAGACAGGATGACATAATCTCACGGAACAGGCGGGCCATCTCCTCATCCCCCATGGGGCCCTTGTTCCGTTTTTGTATTCGCTTCAGGATAGCCGCCTCACGCTCGGGACGGTAGAAGAAGGCATCTTTATCCTCCTCCAGCTTGATCTTAGCAACCTCTTTGGCGACTGCTGCCCGCTGATTGATCAGATCCTGAATCTGTAGATCCAGATTATCAATTTGATTGCGAATTGAATCCAGATTGTCCTGATTAGCCATACCTGATGCTCAATCCTTTTTATTGCAGCCCAGGCAGCGTACAGAGAGAACACCGTCGATAGCGGCTATTCTCTGCAGTGTCTCTTTGTTCGGCTCGCTATCAACATCGAGCAGGGTAACCGCAATGTCACCGCGTGATTTATTCAGCATATCGACAATGTTCAGCCCCCCTTCTGCCAGATCGGTAGATATTTGTCCGACCATATTCGGGACGTTGGAGTTGATCACCAGGATACGGTGATCGCCATTACGCGGCAGTTTGATCTCGGGGAAATTAACGGAGTTTCTGATATTGCCATTTTCCAGATAATCACGGACCTGATCCGCCACCATAATGGCACAATTCTCTTCTGCCTCAGCAGTAGAGGCTCCCAAGTGAGGAAGCGTGAGGCAGCGTGGATGGTCTTTCAGCAGGTTGCTGGGGAAGTCGCAGATATAAGCATAGAGATGCCCATCGTCGAGCGCTTCGACAACGGCTTCATCATCAATAATTCCGGAACGGGAAAAGTTGAGTAATACGCCATTCTTCTTCATCAGCTTGATGCGTTCAGCATTGATCATATGACGCGTAGACTCAATCAGCGGCACATGGAAGGTGATGAAATCGGATTTGGAAACCAGATCATCAATACTCAGCGCCTGTTCAACCCCTGATTCAAGCTGCCAGGCACTCTGCACGGTAATGGTTGGGTCATAGCCCACCGCATTCATACCCAGCGCACGGGCTGCATTGGCAACCCTTACACCGATGGCACCCAGGCCAACAACACCCAGCGTTCTACCCGGCAGTTCAAAACCGACATACTGCTTCTTGCCTTTCTCTACATCTTTATTGATAACAGCATCTTCGCCGGAAAGGTTCTGGGCAAAATTCCACGCCTGGCCGATGTTTCTTGCCGCTATCAGCATGCCGGCCAAAACCAGCTCTTTCACCGCATTGGAATTGGCGCCGGGTGCATTGAAAACTGGAATCCCTTTTTCCGTCATGCGGTCGACGGGGATATTGTTAACACCGGCACCGGCCCGGCCGATCGCCTTGACCGTCTCAGGCAGTTCCATGTCGTGCATTTTATAAGAGCGCAACAAAATGCCATCAGGATGAGTAATTTCCGAGGCGACTTCGTAATTATCGCGCGGAAGCTTATCAAGACCAGCTACAGATATTTCATTTAAAGTCAGTATCTTAAGCATACTACTTAAACCTTATTGTCAGTGTACTGCGTGCAGTATTATGCACGACACAATAACGGAATCAGCCGTTGCGCTTTGCAAAATCAGCCATGAATTCGACCAGTGCCTGCACACCCTCTTCCGGCATGGCGTTATAGATGCTGGCACGCATACCGCCAACAGATCTATGACCTTTCAAAGTGACCAGTCCAGCCTCTTTGGCCTCCGCCAGGAAAGCCGCATCCAGATCAGCACTGGCCAGAGTAAACGGCACATTCATCCAGGAGCGGCAGTTCACATCCACAGGATTGTTATAGAAGTCTGAACTGTCGATAGCATTGTAGAGATTTTCGGACTTGCGCTTATTTACCTCAGCCATGTGTTTGAGGCCACCGTTCCGTTTCAGCCACTTCAACACCAGACCGGCAAAATACCAGCCATAAGTTGGTGGTGTGTTATACATGGAATCCGCGCCGGACAGCGTACTGTAGGTCAGCATCGCAGGTGTGCCTGCAATCGGTTCACCTATCAGATCTTCACGGATGATCACCACGGTCAATCCAGCCGGGCCAATATTCTTCTGAGCGCCCGCATAGATCAAAGCATATCGGGAAACATCAATTGGGCGAGAAATAATGGTGGAAGAGAGATCAGCCACCAGAGGTACATCAGCCGTCTCAGGGATGTAGGGAAACTCAATGCCCTGTATGGTTTCGTTAGGTGTGTAATGAACGTAGGCCGCGTCAGGATTCAGCTTCAGTTGCTCCTGTCCAGGCACCGCAAACTGACCTTCTGGAGAAGCGCCTGCAATATTGACTTCACAGTATTTCTTCGCCTCGGCAACTGCTTTTTTCGACCAGGAGCCGGTAGCAATATAATCTGCGCTCTTCTTTCCCTGCAACAGATTCATTGGAATCATGGCAAACTGGCTGGAGGCGCCACCCTGAAGAAACATCACTTTGTAATTATCCGGGATGCTCATCAGTTCACGCAGGTCGGCTTCCGTCTCGACAGCAATCGACATAAACTCTTTGCCGCGGTGGCTCATCTCCATTACCGACATGCCACTGCCATTCCACTCGAGCATCTCTTCCTGGGCCTGCTCTAAAACTTCCTCCGGCAACGCCGCAGGTCCGGCGCTGAAATTATAAACACGGGACATCATCAACTCTCCAGCACAATAGATTGACACATAATGGTTAATTCATTCAGGCCAAGAGACAATGGAATCCGGCACCGCGCCAAACATTCCAGAGCTATGGGGATTCTGGCGACGGCTCTTCAGAATCCATCTCTTCGGCATCCTCTTCCATATCATCATCCAGCGATTCGATACGGGCAAGGCCTATTAGCTTCTCTTTCTTGGTAAGCCGGATCATCGTCACACCCTGAGTGTTACGTCCCATTACAGAGACATCAGAGACCCGGGTGCGGACCAGAGTACCGCCATCGGTAATGAGCATGATCTCATCATCATCAGCGGCCAATACAGCACCGATCTGATCGCCATTACGCTCCGAGGTAATCAGCGAGATGACGCCCATGCCACCCCTGCCCTTTACCGGGAACTGGTCAACTGCCGTGCGCTTGCCAAAGCCTTTTTCACTAACTGACAATACAGCGCGATCCTCTTCCGCAATGAGCAGGGAGATCACTTTCTGACCTTCGGCCAAGCGAACACCGCGCACGCCACAAGCGGTACGGCCCATGGCGCGCACCTGTCCTTCATTGAAGCGGACGGATTTTCCGGCGGAGGTAAACAGCATCACATCCTGACTGCCGTCAGTCACTGCAACACCCACCAACTGATCATCATCCCTGAGATCAACGGCAATAATGCCATTGGCCCGGGGACGAGAGAAATTAACCAGAGAGGTCTTTTTTACGGTGCCTGAACTGGTCGCCATAAAGACATACTTGTCTTCTGTATATTCCCGGATCGGCAATACGACATTGATCCGCTCGCCCTGCTCCAGAGGCAGTAGATTGATAATCGGTTTGCCACGAGCATTTCGTCCTGCCTGAGGCAGATCGTACACCTTCATCCAGTAGACGCGACCTCTGCTGGAGAAGCAGAGAATAGTATCGTGAGTACTGGCGACAAACAGCTGGTCGACAAAGTCTTCATCTTTAGTCGTGGTAGCAGACTTCCCTTTACCACCCCGTTTCTGGGCTCTATAGGTATCCAACGTCTGGGACTTGGCATAGCCGGCGTGGGAGAGTGTGACCACTACATCCTCTTCAGTGATCAAGTCTTCCAGGGTGAGATCGAGATGATCTTCGATAATCTCTGTACGCCGCTCATCCCCATACTGATCGCGGATACTGACCAGCTCTTCACGAATCACTTCCATCAGCCGGTCAGCGCTGGACAACATATCAAGTAAATACTTAATTTTATCTAGTATTTCACTGTATTCATTAAGTATTTTGTCCTGCTCTAAGCCGGTTAATCGGTGCAGTCTCAGCTCAAGAATCGCCTGGGCCTGAACCTCGGTAAGGCGATAACCCTGCGCCGTCAACCCATATTCGGCTCCCAGCTCCTGAGGCTTAGGGGCATCAGAGCCCGCCCGCTCCAGCATCGCCTCTACAGCACCCGATTTCCAGTGGCGTACCAGTAGATCCTTCTTGGCCTCAGCCGGGCTGGGGGCCGCTTTGATGAGTGCGATCACTTCATCGATATTCGCCAGAGCAACAGCCAGCCCTTCCAATACATGGGCACGGTCCCGGGCCTTTCTCAATTCATAAAGCGTCCGGCGGGTGACAACATCCCTGCGGTGCTGGATAAAATACTCCAGCATCTGCTTCAGATTGAGCAGGCGGGGTTGGCCATCCACCAGAGAAACCATATTGATGCCAAAGACACTCTGCATCTGGGTATGCTTGTAGAGGTTGTTCAGAATCACCTCTGCAATTTCGCCTCTGCGCAGCTCAATGACCATGCGCATGCCATCCTTGTCGGACTCATCACGCAGCTCGGTAATGCCTTCTATCCGTTTATCTTTGACTAGCTCTGCAATCTTCTCCAGCAGACGGGCTTTATTTACCTGGTAGGGCAGTTCGTGAACAATAATCGACTGCTTACCATTGGCATCGTTGGTTTCGACTGACGTACGGGAGCGAATTTTAATCCGCCCTCGACCTGTGTGATAAGCCTCATTGATGCCTTTGGCACCATTGATCAAAGCTGCGGTGGGGAAATCCGGCCCCGGGATATGCGTCATCAGCTCATCGATAGTAGACGAAGGGTTGTCAATCAGTGCCAGACAACCGTTGACCGTCTCGGTCAGGTTGTGAGGCGGTATATTCGTTGCCATGCCCACGGCAATACCGGTGGAACCATTGACCAGAAGGTTTGGTACCCGTGCCGGCATAACCAAAGGTTCGTGCTCAGATTCATCGTAGTTGGCAATAAAGTCAACAGTATCTTTATCCAGATCGTCCAGCATGCTGTGGGCGATCTTGGCCATGCGCACTTCGGTATAACGCATGGCAGCGGGGGCATCCCCATCTACCGAGCCAAAGTTACCCTGCCCATCCACCAGCATATAGCGCATGGAGAAGGGCTGGGCCATGCGCACGATAGTATCGTAGACGGCCGTATCACCGTGCGGATGATATTTACCAATAACATCACCGACCACGCGGGCCGATTTTTTATAGGGTTTATTCCAGTCATTGCCCAGCACGGTCATGGCATAGAGCACACGTCGATGTACCGGCTTCAGTCCATCACGGACATCCGGCAAGGCACGTCCCACGATCACGCTCATGGCGTAATCCAGATAGGACTGCTGCATCTCGTCTTCGAGGTTGACCGGTAGAACTTCTTTTGCAAATTCACTCATAAGGAGGCTTGTCACTTCTGCCGTTTCCGGCAATTACAATGAGTCAGATGCCGTATTTGGAACAACGTGCCCAAACAGAGCGTTCTCAACGCCGCTGATCTTACCATAGGATTGGGGGGTGCCGTCTGTTTAATAAAGCCCTGAAAACGCTTATCAGGGACTCTCGAAGGATTTGATATCAGATCTTCCATCTTTTTTCTTGTTGGCGAGAGAACTACACCCCGTTCAGTGACAATCGCATCGACCAGTTCTGCGGGTGTCACATCAAAAACCGGATTCCATGCACCTACACCGGGTGCTCCCACCTGTTTGCCCCCACAGCAGAGGAGTTCGGCCGGATCTCTGGATCTCAATCGGGATATCCGCACCTGAAGAGACGGACATATCAATGGTTGAGGTGGGCGCTGCCACCATCACCTTGACGCCATGGTACTTTGCCGCCACCGCCAGATGATAGGTGCCTATTTTGTTGGCCACATCGCCATTGGCCGCAATGCGGTCAGAGCCGACAATGATCCAACCAATATCTCCCTGGGCCATACGGCTGGCTGCGGCACTGTCGGCCAGCAGCGTGACCGGAATATCATCCCTTGCCAGTTCCCAGGCTGTCAGTCGCGACCCCTGGAGCCAGGGACGGGTCTCATCCGCATAGACTCTCGTTATCTTGCCCGCGGCGTAGGCACTGCGTATCACACCCAAGGCAGTACCATATCCTCCCGTAGCCAATGCACCTGCATTGCAGTGAGTAATAACGGCGGTCTCACCTTCGATCAGTTCTGCCCCCAGTTCACCCAACCGTCTGTTTGCAGCAATATCCTCAGCATGAATCGCCTGAGCCTCTGCCAGAAGGGCCGGTTCCGGATCATCATTCCCCAGTCTGGCAATCAACTTTTTCATTCGTTCCAAGGCCCAGAAGAGATTGATGGCTGTCGGGCGGGAAGCGGCAAGCAGCTCCAGCTCCGACCCGATCTCTCTTTTCCAGTCATTGCCAAATGGTTTAAAACAGCTGCGTGCACCCAGAACAACGCCAAACGCTGCAGTAATACCGATTGCAGGCGCTCCCCGAACCACCATATCCCTGATGGCATCGGCTGTTTTTCTGGCTGTCTGCAACTCCAGAAACTGCTCTTGATTGGGGAGAATACGTTGATCAAGAAGATACAGTCGATCATTACGCCAGACGATAGCAAGGTCTGCATCTGCGCGAATATTGAGAGGTAATGCTTCCATCTGATCTTAACCAGTGGCAAATTCCGTGTATTCTACTGAGTGTCAGACTGAAAACCTACTCTGAAAATGGATACTGATTTGAATATAGATACATTAATACATGCCCACTGGGTCATTCCAGTAGCCCCCAATAACCAGGTGCTAGAGTATCATGCTCTGGCTATTCAGGCTGGGCGTATCCTGGAGATTCTGCCAAGCGATCAGGCCCGAGAGAAATACCAGCCGGATACTGTTGAAGAGCTGGCCCAACATGCGCTGATTCCAGGCCTGATCAACGCACACACCCACGCCAGCATGAGTCTGTTGCGCGGTCTGGCAGATGACCTGCCACTGAATGACTTGGCTAAATGAACACATATGGCCAGCGGAAGGCCGTTGGGTGAATGAAGAGTTTATTGCCGACGGTACCCGTCTGGCGGTCGCAGAGATGCTGCGCGGCGGTACCACCTGTTTTAATGACATGTACTTCTTCCCCGAAGTGACCGGAATGGTCAGTGCGGCTGCCGGCATGCGTGCAGTGGTGGGTATGATACTGATCGATTTTCCATCGGCCTGGGCCAGTGGGCCGGATGAATATATCAGTCGTGGCCTGGAGGTTCATGATCAGTTTCGTGGTCACGGTTTGATCACCACCGCATTTGCACCTCATGCCCCCTACTCTGTATCCGATGAGCCTCTTGAGCGAATGCGAACGCTGGCCGACGAACTGGATCCCCCCCCCCCCGTTTATCCATATGCATGTCCATGAGACCCAGGATGAAATTGCCCAGAGCATGGAAAAATTCGGAAAACGACCGCTACAACGGTTGCAAGATCTTGGATTACTGTCGCCTTCGCTAATCGCAGTCCATATGACGCAGTTGAATAAGGATGAAATAGCGCAGTTTGCAGCCAGCGGTACCAGCCTTGTCCACTGCCCTGAATCAAACCTGAAACTCGCATCCGGCTTTTGCCCGGTAGAGGAACTGCATCAGACCGGGGTAAATATCGCATTGGGCACAGATGGTGCAGCCAGTAACAATGATCTGGATATGTTCAGTGAGATGCGCACTGCCGCACTGCTGGCCAAGGGCGTGGCAGGAGATGCCAGTGTCATTCCAGCCGCAACGGCACTGCGTATGGCGACACTTAACGGCGCTATTGCTCTGGTGTATTGCAGATGAGACCGGTTCTCTGGAACCCGGTAAGGCGGCTGATATTACAGCTGTCGATCTCGGCAGCATTGAGACACAACCTATCTACCACCCGCTCTCACAACTGGTCTATGCAACAGGCCGTGACAAGGTCTCAGATGTCTGGGTGGCAGGAAAGCGGGTTGTCCATAATGGCGAATTAACAACTCTTGATAAGCATGAAATATTGACCAGAACAGCTGAATGGCAGGATAAAATCAGGGAAAACAGTTGAAACCAAACTGCTTGCCAGAGTGTCCATCTCTGCTGATACTGACAGAATCAAGGAGATCATAACAATGCGCTACCTTATTCCCTTTTTTCTACTCTTTTACACTACCTTCTCTCTGGCTGAGTCTCCGATAACGCCGGAAGACGCTCCGATTATCATCTACAAAGTCCAGGATAATTTCGACGATATCAAAGCCAACCTGGAGATGGCCATTACAGATAGAGGCATGCTGGTTACCAACATCCTCCACATCAGTGAGATGATGGAGAGAACCGCAAAAGATACCGGACTCGACAAGAAAATTTACGGGAAAGCGGAATCACTGGAATTTTGCAGCATTAAGATGTCTTACAATATGTCTCTTGCACACCCCGCCAACCTCTCTATCTGTCCCTTGACTGTTAGTCTGTACACCAAGGTCTCCGAGCCTGATACGGTCTATCTGACGTACCGCCGCCCAGTCATGTTGGGAGATGCAGCGTCTGCATCAAAGGCCCTGATGGAGATGCTCGATGGCATAGTACAGGAGTCAATGGAATAAACCCGGTATAATGGGCAAATTCTTATAACGCAGATATTACAAAGAGCACTATGAGTGACAGCAACAGCAACAGCAACAGCAACAGCAACATCAACGTCGATCACGCCGAAATCAGTAAGTTCGAAGAGCTGGCAGCACGCTGGTGGGACCCTAACAGCGAGTTTAAGCCACTGCACGAGATCAATCCCCTGCGTCTGGGATATATCGACGAGATAGCCAACCTAAAAGGTAAAAGAGTACTCGATGTCGGCTGCGGCGGTGGAATACTTTCCGAAAGCATGGCGGCTGCCGGGGCTGAGGTAATCGGCATTGATATGGGTGAAGCCCCCCTCCAGGTGGCACGACTACACCTGCTTGAGTTGGGGCTTGAGGTTCACTATGAGCGTATTCCCGTCGAAAGACTGGCGGAAGAGCAGCCGGGATCTTTTGACATTGTCACCTGCATGGAGATGCTGGAGCATGTCCCTGATCCCTCCTCTGTGGTGCGCGCATGTGCCCAACTGACCAAGCCTCGTGGCAACATCTTCTTCTCCACCCTCAACAGAAATCCAAAATCCTATATCTTTGCAATCATCGGTGCGGAGTATCTGTTGAGACTGCTACCCAAGGGAACTCACGACTACAGCAAGTTTATCCGCCCGTCTGAACTGGACAGATGGATTCGGGAAGCCGGGCTGCTCTCTTCAGATATGACAGGATTGATTTACAACCCATTGACCGGGCACTATCGTCTGAATCCGAAAGATGTCGATGTCAACTACATGGTGAGCTGTATTAAAGATGACACGGCCTGAGCCCGCAATTTTTGACGGAAAAAGAATCCGTCTTATCCTGTTCGATCTCGACGGCACACTGGCAGATACAGCCCCCGATCTGGCCTATGCACTGAATCAGACGCTGGCATTACACGGCAAAGAACCGCTGAGCTTCGAGCAGATACGCCCGCATATCTCACATGGCGGTATTGCGCTGATTCGCGCCGGCTTTGGAATAGAATCCGGTCATCCGGAATTTGAGAAATACCGTCAGGATCTTTTAACCATTTATCTGGATAACATCGCCAGGGAGACAGCACTTTTTCCGGGTATGGACGAAGTCATCAGCTTTTTTGAGCGTAATAACCTCTCCTGGGGGATCGTTACCAACAAGCCCGACTGGCTGACAGATCCATTGATGGAGAAGATGGGGCTGACAGAGCGTGCCGCCTGCATTGTCAGCGGCAATACAACAGACAACAGCAAACCCCACCCGGAACCCATTCTTCATGCCTGCAGGCTGGTTGGGTTCAAACCTGATGAGTCTCTTTATATAGGAGACGCCGAGCGTGATATCGAAGCGGGACGACGCGCTGGAACGGCAACTCTCACCGCACTTTTCGGCTATTTGACAAAAGCGGATCAACCCGATCGGTGGGGTGCGGATGGAACCATAGACCATCCGATCGAAATCCTGAAACAACTGGGATACCCTGAATATATAACCTCTTAGTTGAAATGACCTCGAACAGAGGGCCATCTCCAGGTAAAATAGTCGGTAATATTGGCAAAGTTGTTTGGTAGTGATACATAGGAATATATCAACTACCGTTGTTACCTAAATAAATTCAGAGAACTTTGTAATGCGCGATTATCATCCCCCAAAAGAGCTGTTGTCAGGACGCACCATTCTCGTTACCGGTGCCGGTGATGGCATCGGCCGTGCTGCATCTATAGCCTATGCTGCTCATGGTGCCACCGTGATTCTGCTTGGAAGGACCATTGCGAAGCTGGAAGCAGTCTACGACACCATTGAAGAGGCGGGAGGTGTTCAGCCTGCCATCTACCCGCTTAATCTTGAGGGGGCAACCGATCACGACTACTTCGAACTGGCCGATCGACTGGATAAGGAGTTTGGCGCCTTGAATGGCCTGCTGCACAACGCGGCACAACTGCGGCTGCTCAGCCGCATCGATGACTATGACATTGAAACCTGGTACCAGGTGATGCAGGTCAATCTAAATGGGCCATTCATGCTGACACAGGCGTGTTTGCCTCTGTTACGCAAGGCTGATGATGCCTCGGTCATATTTACTTCCGATTATGTGGGCCGTAAAGCCAAAGCCTACTGGGGTGCCTACAGTGTTTCCAAATTCGGTATAGAGGGATTGATGCAGATACTCGCTGAGGAGACCCGCGACAGCAGCGCCATCCGGGTTAACAGTATCGCCCCGGGGGCAACCCGAACCAACCTGCGCGCCCATGCCTATCCGGGAGAGGACCCTCAAACAGTCAAGCCGCCCGAAGAGCTGATGCCGCTCTATCTTTGGCTGATGGGTCCGGACAGTGTGGAAACAACCGGCGAAGCCCTGGATCCCAGAACTTGGTAAATTGTGATAACAGGCCCCTGCTTGGCATGGACCTTTAATTCGAAGGCGGCTCCTCATCTCTTGCCAGAAGGCGAGAGACAGCCATACAATGGCTGTCGGCAATGCTCCATATAGGGCATTCTACCCGGATGCTGATGCGATCAACCGCACAATAGGCCGCTTACTTACTATTACCAATACTGCATAAGCAGTCTAATATATTGTTAGGGTATAAATTAAAATTTGGATGAACAAAATGAAAACAAATATTGCAGTTTTATATATCTGTGTGTTTTTGGCAGCAGGTTGCTCTGAGGATAACAAATCAAACTCATCAGAAATTGGTGATTTATCCAGCGATGAATGTTCAAGTATTGGAGGTCGTATTATTAAAGGTATAGGATGCGCAAAAGATATTCCAACAGAAGAAATGAGAAAAATGTGTAAGAATAATGGAATGAAATATTCTCTAGACCTTAATGGATGTATTGAATAATGAGGTATCCTAGCAATCAGTTACACTTTGACGTTTTAAAACGCAGGTGAACTAAGCGTTAAATGGCAGAGGAGGAATTATAGAAATGTCAGATATTGATAAAGACAATTTGAGACAGTCCTAAATTCTATGTAACTGTCTATCATTAAACCCAAACAAGGGAGAGGACAGGTAGCTGATCGACAAGAAAGAGCTCCAGGCAATAGCCCAGGCGGCCGCTAACAACATCAAAACTGAAGAAGAAACGAGTTTCGGCCAATGCTGCCCAGAATCGCGGTCGATCCGGCACTCAATGCTGAACTGGCTGATCATCTTGGCTTTGCCAAGCATCAACAATCCGAAGCAAGTAATAGCCGCAACGGCACGACCAGCAAAACCTTGCAAACAGAAGATGGCCAGTTTGAACTGGATACCCCGCGAGATAGAGCGAGCAGCTTTGAACCTCAGCTAGTTAAGAAGGGTAATCCCCCATTTTTAGCTGCGCACAAAAGTAGGGCTTATGCGGCTTGCGCCAACTTCTGATACGGGGTTATTCCTCCAATGGCCATGTTTGGCCGCTCTGTATTGTAGCGCCACAACCATTGAGTGGCGGTGTGCTGGGCATACTCGATCGACTCAAAGAGATGCTGGTTCAGCCATTCATGTCGAACTGTTCTGTTAAAACGCTCCACGTACGCGTTCTGTTGCGGGTTGCCGGGCTGGATATAGTGTAACTTAATCCACTGTTTCTCTGCCCACTCCATCAGTTGACCACTGATTAGTTCGGTGCCATTTTGTCGCAGCGAATGGAATTTGGCTTGCCTCGCCACTCGATGATCTGTTCCAGTGCACGAATGACACGCACTGCCGGTAACAAGAAGTCCACCTCAATACCCAGCCCCTCACGATTGTAGTCGTCGATGACATTGAACGTCCTGAAGCTACGGCCATCGGCCAGGCTGTCATGCATAAAATCCATCGACCACATGATGTTAATTTGACGAGGTACAGCTAGCGCATCCGGCACGTCGCGCTTCAATCGACGTTTGGGCTTGATCCGCAAGTTCAGCTCAAACTCCCTGTATATGCGGTATACACGTTTATGATTGTAGGGGTAACCCTTCACATTGCGCAGGTACAAATAGCACAACCCGAAACCCCAGGTTCGATTGGTCATCGTCAATCGGAGTAACCAATCTGCAATCAGTGCGTTGTCGCTCGAATGCTTGGCCTGATAGCGATAGCAGGTCTCGCTGATACAGAATGCACGACAAGCCAGGCGTACCGACACGCCATCCTGCGTAGCTGTGATCTTGGCCATCTCCTTGCGACGAGATGGCCTTACCACTTTTTTGCCAGGGCCTCCTTGACGATCTCCGCCTCTAATTTGGTCTCAGCGTACATCTTCTTGAGTCGCCGGTTCTCATCCTCGAGTTCCTTCATACGCTTCATGAGAGAGGCGTCCATGCCGCCGTATTTGGCGCGCCACTTGTAGAAGGTGGCACTGCTCATGCCCATGCTCCCGGCACAGATCGGAAACTGGTGTAACAGTCTCAGCCTGCTTGAGAATAGCAATGATCTGGCTGTCCTTGAATCTTGATGTCTTCATGCAGAATCTCCTGCGTTCATATTACGAGAAAATTCTACTTTTGGCGTCAGCTACTTCCCGGGGGATTACCCCAGGTTTCTAGCCGTGACCTTCCCCCCATCTTAATACCAAGACTTGGATGAGATAATTCATTCTAAGCGGCCCTATTTACAAAGGCCACAGGTGACAAATAATTTAATGCGCTATGAGGCCGCACGTGATTGTAGTGCTCTCGCCATTGATCAATTTCATGTCTAGCGTCATCAATGGACTTGAACCAATGCTGATTTAAGCATTCATTTCTGAATTTACCGTTTAAGCTTTCTACAAACGCATTCTGAGTAGGCTTACCTGGCTGAATAAAACCTAGCTTAACGCCACTTTCTTTTTGCCAGTAGAACATCGCCTTGCTAGTAAACTCAGTACCGTTGTCGCAGATTATTTGATCCGGAGCACTCCTTAGCTCAATCACCTGAGTTAAAAAACGAGCGACCTGGTGACCATTGATCGAGAAGTCAGAGAGCTGGCCAATAACTTCTCTTGAGTAATCATCAATCACATTAAATACTCGAAAGCGGCGACCATTAGCCAACTGATCACTGACAAAATCCATTGACCAGCGTATATTTTTACCAATGGGCATAATCATTGGCATTCTTGGTCGTATTATCTTCTTGCGTTTTTTAGTCCTCACTTGAAGACCTTCTTCGTTATAGACTCGGTAGGTCCGCTTCTTGTTTTTCACAAGCCCCTCTCCTCTCAGGAGGCCATGTAAAAACAAATAACCATAACTCGGATGCTTTTTTGCCAGCTCAAGTAACCGTTTGCGTAGAGGCTCATCTTTTCCCCATTGAGTAACGTACCGAAAAGCGGTTCTATTTAAGCCTACTAATTGGCAAGCTCTACGCTCACTTAATTTGAATCGTGACTTAAGGTAGATCACGATTTGTTTTCTATCAGCAGGCTTTACCACTTTTTTGAGAGCACATCCTTCATCGCCTCAGCTTCAAGCATTTTCTCGGCAAGTAACTTCTTAAGCTTGTTGTTTTCGCTTTCAAGCTCTTTGAGCCGTTTGGCTTCTGAGACATCCATCCCGGCGTGCTTGCTTCGCCAGTTATAAAAGCACCCGGTTGAAATGCCGAACTGACGACAAATGTCATCAACTTTTACCCCTGACTCATGCTGCTTGATGGCACCAATAATTTGCTCTTCTCTGTAACGCTTCTTCTTCATCTTGAGATCTCCTAATACACAGACTAATTGGAAATCTCATCCTTGTCATGGCTCTATTTTTGGGGGAAAGGTCACCAGTTCAAATTATTGCAAATAAAATAAATAATGAACTTACTCCAGATTATGATGAAAATGAAAAGTACTCATGGATAAATATAGCAACAATTGTTACTAGTGGGCCACTCTTTAAGTATTTGCATTTTTTGCAATGCTTTTAGTATAGCGAAGCTGCCATTTAACAAGATGATTAAGTCAGCCACTACGTGGTTTGGGGGGGGAGGAGCAAACCAAGCTTCCGAACACGGCGGCCAGCCATTTGCGAGAGTGCTGCGTAGCCTGCGCCGAGTGATGTGGCGAAGCGGCGCGTACACAGGGCGGCCGAGGCAATAATAGGCTGTCGAAGATCAAGTGCATTTTGTGGAGATTGGGATGTCCCAAAATGCATCACGGGATCGAAGACACACTTGTTGCACTTCCGAGTTGAATCCACGCCTATTCGTAGCATTTTAACCCATCTTTCGGACAGGCTGCGACCATATTCCCGATGAAATCACCGCCCGGCAAAACAAGATCAGGTGCTATCTCCTGAAGTGGGTAGAGGACGAAAGCGCGGTTTCGAATGCCGGGGTGGGGGATGGTCAGTTTCGGATCGTCGAATATTAGATCTGCATAGAGCAATAGATCGAGATCCAGCGTCCTTTCACCCCAACGTCTACCGCGAACACGACCATGCTTCAGCTCAATAACCTGAAATTCTAGCAACAAACTATAGGGCTTAAGCTTCGTCTCCAAGCTGGCAACCGCATTGATGTAATCGGGTTGGTCTGCAGGACCCATCGGGGGGCTGATATAGAGCTGTGAACATTTCATACAGCAGGTTGACCTGATTCCCTCAAGTTCATCCAGCGCAGCTAAAATATGATCTGCAGGATCATCCAGATTGCTGCCAACACCCACATAGACAATTACTCTCTGTTGCACGGATTGTTCTTTCATCAGCGGCGCGTCTACTGGTTTTTCAATAATATACATGGCTCTTCAGCCAATCATTCCTAATTGCTATCGATAGGCCTAGTTCGAGGCTTTCTCCTACGTCGTCTGCATTTCTTGCCGTTTCCCGTTCCTTTGAACGAGTTCGCCATGGCATCACGCGCTTCACCAGACACCTCCTGAAAACGTGTCCACCACTCTGCAAGCTCTATGTCAGTTTCCCCAGATTCAGCACGCAGACATAGAAAATCATAAGCGGCACGAAACTTCGGGTGTGCCAGCAAACGGTGGGGCCGCTTGCCTAAACGCTGTTCGAAACGGTGTTGCAGGTTCCAGATCTCACGCATCGGAAGGCTGAACCGCTTTGGTATCGACACATGCTGAAGCTGCTCCATCAGAACTTCATTCCCCGCCTGTTGCATGGAAGACAAAAGTGGTTCGCCACGCGCCCGCAATTCATTGGCAAACAGACGGACCGGTTCCCAGAGCAGAACAGCAAATAAAAAGGCAGGAGTAACCGACTTGCCTTCTCTAATGCGTGTGTCAGTATTTTTCATGCCGTGAACGACAAAAGTGATGGGGAAAGCGTGTTCCTCGTGGGCCAAACACTCTTCAGTGTCTGGAAAGAGTTCGCCGAACAAACCATAGTGGCGCAACTTCTCGAAACTGCGCAGTGCAACCCCGCTTATGAAGAGCTTCAGCACCTCTTCAAACAAGCGTGCGGCAGGCACACTCTGCAGCAGGTCGCCTATTTCACTCAGCTGTTCCTCGCACAAAGGATCGATGTTAAATCCCAGCTTGGCGGCAAAACGAACCGCCCTGAGCATTCGGACAGGATCTTCGCGAAAACGCGTTTCCGGATCACCCAGCAACCGAAGGACACCCTCCTCCAGATCATTGAGCCCATCAGCGTAATCGATAACAGAAAAATCTTCTATGCTGTAGTAGAGGGCGTTAATAGTAAAGTCACGGCGCAACGCATCCTCTTCAATTGTGCCATAGACGTTATCCCGCACCAGCATGCCATTCTCGGTCTGCCGGTCACCGGTCTTTACGGCACCCTGCATGCTTCGAAAAGTCGCAACTTCAATGATTTCCTGACCAAAGTGGACATGAGCGAGACGAAAACGGCGGCCAATAAGACGACAGTTGCGGAATGCCCGCTTCACATCTTCAGGATGGGCATCGGTTGCTATATCGAAGTCTTTTGGCTCTCGGCCAAGCAGCAGGTCACGGACCCCACCACCAACCAAATATGCCTGATACCCTGATTTTTTCAGACGATAAAGAACCTTGACTGCATTTTCGCTGATATTATCTCTGGAAATATTATGTTCAAAATGGGGAATAATGCGCACTTCAACGACCTTCTCTTTTTTCTTATTCTGGAAAAACCTTGAGATTAAAGATTTCATCATTTCTAATCCAGTGAGTATATTTCCAATACAGTCAAAAATTGTGGTCGTATTGTAGAGAATTTTCTGCAAGCTTGAAATGGTGATCTGTTTGAAAAGCAGATTTTGCGTGAGCAATCAAGTGCGCGACGAGCCAGTATTTCCACAAATTTAGTTAGGCCAACTACTTGAGCCTGATCGCTGTATGCGTATAATACACGCTTCGCAATGCGAAGCTCCCTTCGTCTAGCGGTCTAGGACGCTGGCCTCTCACGCCGGTAACACCGGTTCGAACCCGGTAGGGAGTGCCATCTTTCATTCCCCATTTCGATCCATACCCGTCTAAATATCATTGAAAACATTGATTTAGACGGGTTCTCTAGTGTAGAGTCTTTCCCATATTAAACCACAGGACTACCATAAATAACGAGTAGTACGCGGCAGATTTACGTATGCGGACGTAAATTATGGGGACAATTCGTAGGAAAAATGGGAAGTTTTATGCCGAAGTTTGTAGAAAAGGGAAGCGAAAAGGCAAAACACACCGCACTAAATCAGAGGCGATGAGGTGGATTTTAGTCACTGAAGAAGAATTCGATACCGGGGTAATTCCTGACAAGACACTCGGAGATCTACTGCAGCGATATGGTGATACCGTCTCCCCTCAGAAGAAAAGTCACCAGCGCGAATTAAATCGTATCGGCGTTATTCAGAGAGACCCTTTGGGCAGGGTCAGGTTAGTCGATTTAACCGCCCCCGTGGTCGCTGAGTGGCGCGATAGAAAGTTGACGCAGATCAAGCCAAATACCATCCGCAGAGATTGGGTTTTACTGGGGTCCTAGGGATTTTCCCTCGTAAACGGACATAAACGGCTAGATCCCTTTCCCCGCCTACGTTTCCCGAGAGGGGTACTTTTCGATTTCCGAACATTTTAGGGTAATTTGGCTAGAATCGTGGCCTTTAGGTAACGATTATGACCACAGAGAAACGACTCAAGATCCTCACCGAAGCGGAAATTGTTGACTTGTTCGGCCCGCCAGCACTCAATCAAAACGATCAACGATTCTTCTTCACACTCAATGATATCGAATTGGCCCAGTGCCAGAAGATTCGCAGGCGTGATCAACGCTGCATGTTCGTTGTGTTGCTCGGCTACTTTAAAGTGAAGCCCATTTCTTTGAGTCCCGGCTACCACCAGATCAAGCATGATATTAAATATGTCTGCTCAGAAGTGTTTCCCGGTTCCGGTCTGAGTCCCTTCAATCTAACTCAAAAAACTCGTGTGCGTATCTATCATCGCATATACGAATTAACAAACCATCAACGCTGGGAGAACGAACGGCACAGCGCCGCGCTGACAATAGACCTTCGCGAACACGCACAAGCATGGGCTCAACCGCGAGCGTTGTTTGACAGGGCTATTGAATACTTAGCGGCACAAAAAATTAGCATTCCTGGGTACTCAGTTTTGCAAGACTTGATCAGTGATGTCGTCAGTGCTACCAACGATCAACTCATTCGCCAACTCGAAGACCTCATCTCTGTTGACTTGACTTCTATGTTGTCTGACTTTGTCGAAGGCAATGACCCACTGACTCTACGGCGGTTAAGAATGGCGGCTAAGAACATTACAAGGAGTGAGTTGCAAAAAGAACTCGCCGTACATCAGCACATTCAATCTTGGATGCTAGAAGTCGATGAGGTTTTAAGTCAGCTATCAATATCGTTGAAGAATCAGCAGTACTTTGCTGAAAGAGTGACTTACTATGGTGCCAAACTAAAACGCCAACCTGTTGGTTATCAACGCCTCTACTTGTTGTGCTATTTGCAATCGCGTTGGCAACAGGCACTGGAACGAATAGCCGATGGCTTTGTTCATCATCTTTTTCAAAGAAAACAGAAAGCCAAAATATACGCGAGAGAATCTGTTTATCAAGACTGGCAACGAGCTGCGAGTAACGTCAGTAAAGCGGCGCAAGTGTTGCGTCTTTTTATCGACGACAGAGTAGATCAACAACAACCGTTTGGGGCGTTACGGCAGCATGCTTTTAAACTTCTAGCGGCGAAAGATCTGGAATCCGTTTGCCTGTTTTTGAATGATCAAAAGCGATCGGTTGAAGAGGCCACGTGGCAGTACTTCGATCACCGGGTGAGCTTACGAGAAGGCTTACTTCGTGATCTATTCCTGTGCTTGCACTTTGAAGGCGGTGAAAAAACACAGCGCCTGGCAGCTACACTGCATCGTGCGCAGCGTGATCTTATCGCCGATGGTGAAATCTCAATCGGCGCAATGGATAGCCGCTTGCCTACCAAGAAGCAATTGTCGTTCATGCAAGACTCGAGCGGCGTGATGAATAAAGGTCGGTACGAATGGTTCCTTTACTTGCAAATCCCCAATCGGTTGAATGGCCAGCTCACACTGCCAAATGTGTTTAAATACAGGGCTTTGGAGGCTGATCTAGTCAATCGTGAGCGATGGACAGAAGAAAAAGACGCGCTATTAGAGCGCACCCAGTTGCCTAAATTAGCCGCCAATCCCAACAAACTCATTGACCAAATGGCCAAAAACCTGGGTGTTAGATTACAAGAAGTGAGTCACTATCTAGAACACGATGACAACCGAAATATTATCCTGAGAAACCCCAAAGGAAAGCGCCATTGGCGCTTACCCACGGCCAACAAAAAGTACTTGGTCAATAATCCGTTCTTCCAGCAACTACCCACGACTGGCGTTGCCGATGTGTTGCGAATGGTCGATCGCGACACAGGCTTCCTTGATGACTTTAAGCATGTACTGGGTGCACAGTCGAAGAGCCGAGCACACGAGTATGACCTGTTGGCTATCTTGGTGGGCAACGCGACCAACCAAGGCATTTATGGTATCGCTCAAATATCCGATCGCACTTACGATCAGCTCAGCACCATTCAGGCGAACTATCTGAGGTTAGAAACACTGAACGCAGCCAACGATCGCATCAACAACGCAACGGCTAAGCTTCCGATCTTCAAGCACTACAATATCCAAGAAGATGTTATCCACGCCAGTGCTGATGGTCAGAAGTTCGAATCCCGGCGTGAGACATTTAAAACACGTTACTCGTCAAAATACTTTGGCACGCAAAAAGGCGTGTCGGCCATGAGCTTGATCGCCAATCATGCGGCCATCAATGCTCGTGTGATCGGTGCTAACGAGCACGAGTCCCACTACATCTTCGATCTACTGATGAACAATAGTTCCGAGATCGTGCCAGACGTACTGTCTACCGATACGCACGGAGTCAATCACATCAACTTCGCATTGCTAGATCTCTTTGGGTACAGCTTTGCTCCACGCTATGCTCAGGTGGGTCGTGTCATCAATGAGATGTTCGATGTCAAAGAAGACAAGGATAAGAAAATCCAATTGAGTCTGAAAAAGCCCATCAACACCAAGCTCATCGCGGCTCACTGGGATACTATACAACGGATCATGATCTCACTTTATGAACGCAAAACAACGCAAGCGACATTGGTTAGAAAGCTCTCAGGTTACAAAAGCAGCCACCCGTTACTCGGGGCACTAACGGAATACAATCGTATGGTGAAAGCGAATTATTTACTCAACTACATCGATGACGTCAGTCTGCGCGACTACGTTCAGCGAGCACTCAATCGAGGCGAGGCTTACCACCAACTGCGTCGTGCAATCAGCAACGTCAATGGTGATCAGTTCCGCGGCAGCTCGGATGAGGAGATCCAACTGTGGAACGAATGTGCTCGCCTGGTTACCAACGCTATAATCTACTTTAACTCGGCCATACTCAGTCAGTTGCTGACTAGCTTTGAATATCAGAAGGATGATGAAAAAATCCAGATCGTCAAATCAAGCCTCCCCAGTTGCCTGGTACAACATCAACCTGAAAGGCACCTACAACTTCCAAATGAGTGGGAAATTGCCGGATCTGGACGAATTAATGAGCTCAATCGACGGTTATAAGCCTGTTCAGGAAAAGTACCCACATCCGGAAACGTAAGCAGGGCATGGGATCTAGCCGTTTATGTCCGTTTACGAGGGAAAATCCCTAGGACCCCAAATTGGCAATCGGAGACGGTGCTATGGGCTTCTGGGCTGCACTGGAGGAAGTGTATCCAGAGACGCGTCAGCAGCGCTGCTGGATGCACAAAACCATGAGCGTGCTGATTCCTGCGCAGCACTGGCAGAGCATTCGGACTTCGGGACAATCCGCCATCGAACCAAGCGTTCCAAGGGCTGCCTATCGCGTGACGGCATGCTACACATGATGTTCAAACTCGGCCGGTGTGCCGAGAAGACGTGGAGACGATTACGGGGTTTCGATTATCTGGCGAAGGTGATAACCGGAATCAAATTTAAAGAGGGTGTTGAGGTAGCAGGAGTCGATCAGGT
This sequence comes from Candidatus Vondammii sp. HM_W22, assembly GCF_022530855.2. Classification (GTDB taxonomy): domain Bacteria; phylum Pseudomonadota; class Gammaproteobacteria; order Chromatiales; family Chromatiaceae; genus Vondammii. The sequence goes on from NZ_CP099567.1 coordinate 1,412,217, forward strand.
CGCCGCTTGATTCAACTGGCTAAACACCAGATTTGACTATAACTCAGACCTCACCGGGCTATGACTCACGCACACGCTAACGTGGTTGGGTGATACCCTCTCGATTAGGGGAAGAGCCGACAAATTTAGCTGATTAACTAGGATAGCCCCTAAATCTATAGTTGATTACTGGGTAATTTCAACGTAGGATTATCCTCGATGGATTTAAGACTTATTCTAATATTACTTGGCAATTCACTTAGGAGGTATTTAACGTGGGTGTACTCGTCGGACGTGAAGCTCCAGATTTTACCGCTCCAGCCGCGTTGGGCAATGGCAAAATAGTTGATGCCTTCAACTTCAAAGAGACCACCAATGGCAAATATGCCGTTATTTTCTTTTATCCTTTGGATTTCACCTTTGTATGTCCTTCAGAGTTGATCGCTTTTGATCACCGCCTGGAGGAGTTCAAGAAGCGCAACGTAGAAGTAATCGGTGTCTCCATCGACTCACAATTTACTCATAACGCTTGGCGCAACACGCCTGTAAATGAGGGTGGTATCGGCCCGGTTAAGTATCCTCTGGTTGCTGACTTGACCCATTCAATCTGCAAAGATTATGATGTGGAAACCCCTAACGGCGCAGTTGCCTTCCGTGGTTCATTCCTGATTGACACAAACAGTGTGGTTCGTCACCAAGTGGTCAACGACCTTCCTCTGGGACGTAACATCGATGAGATGCTGCGAATGATCGATGCACTTCAGTTCACCGAAGAGCATGGCGAAGTCTGCCCAGCTGGTTGGAAAGAAGGTGATAGAGGTATGAAGGCCTCACCGGATGGTGTTGCCGAATACCTAGCCGATAACGCCGACACGCTCTAACAGCCTTCAAAGGTACGTACAAAAAAGGCCGGTTACGCTGTGCGTAATCGGCCTTTTTTTTGTTTTTTCTGTCCGCCATCAGGTATTCTATAGTTTCAACAATAACATGTAGATCAGAAGAAGTTGTTCACACACCCTATGGTGAAGCATCCGCCCCTTTTTCACACGGTGAGTTCAACGGAATGAACGTTATTTTTCTTCCCCGCCATGGCACCGCCCATACCATTCCACCGCACAAAGTAAACTACCTGGCAAACCTCTCGTCATACCCGATCAGATCATCGACTACACCTATGATCGACCACATACATTTTATGAAAATGACCTCTCTCAAGTTACCCAACTGCGGAAATTAATAGAATTACGCCAGTTGCACTCTTGTTGCAAACTGGGGGGCAGGGCGAAGCGATGGCCCAATTACCATGGAAGAGATTGAAACCCATTTAAAACAGGGCATGGAAAAAATGAGGCAACGGGGCTTACTGAAAAGCACGGTATGATCGCATTTCCTTGTCCGGGTCCTGCGCCTGGCTCGCCATTATGATTGCACAATCCTCGAATCAGACGGCTCTAAAGACAACTCCCCCGAAGAGGCTCTTTTGCCCGCCTGTAACTCAAATACTCGGCAGGCATAAAGAGCCGGAAAAAATTATCGCTGGTCAGCTCTTCGACCTGTTCCCTGGTCAAGCCTCTAAGTTCTGCAATCATATCTGCCACATGGATGACATATTCCGGCAGGTTTGGTTTGCCGCGATGGGGTACAGGGGCTAGATAGGGTGAATCGGTTTCAAGCAGGATACGGTCTGCCGGCACCCGCTTCGCAACGACTCTGAGTTCTTTTGCACTGTTGAAGGTAATGATCCCGGAGAAAGAGATATAGAAACCTAAATCCAGGGCTTTGCGCGCCATATCCCAATCTTCAGTGAAGCAGTGCATGACGCCGCTAGCTTCATTTGCATGCTCTTCACGCATTATCGCTATGGTGTCTTCCCGTGCTGCCCGGGTATGGATGATGAGTGGTTTTCCACAGATGCGTGCTGCTGCGATATGATTCCTGAAACGCTCCTGCTGCCAAGTCAAATCACTTTCGCTGTGGAAATAGTCCAGACCAGTTTCACCAATCGCCACATTTTTCGGGTGCGCGGCAAGTTCAGCCAACTCATCGGGAGACGGTTCGTGCCGCTCCTTGTCATTGGGATGGACTCCCACTGAAATCGATATGCCGGGGTAATTTTCCACCAGCGCACACATGGATGGATATGTCTCCAGATCGATAGAGGCACAGAGCATATGCGAAATACCCTTCTCTTCTCCAGACTTGATGAGTTTTTGAAAGCTATTATCGAAAGGCTTCAGATCCAATCGATCCAGGTGACAGTGGGAATCTACCAGCATAGAGTTTCAGCCAAACAAGGGACAAAGAGCCGGACAGGCGCTACATAGTATGAGTAGGACGCTCGGATTTAAGCGCGCCACCAAGATAACCCTCTATTTTATCGCGAGCCATTTCACCACCCTGATCACTGAATTGCACACCAATACCTGCTGCCCGGTTACCCTCGGCACCGATTGGAGTAACCCAGATAATTTTTCCGGCAACAGGTATGCGTTCCGTCTCTTCCATCAGGGTAAGCAGCATGAAGACCTCATCACCCAGTTTGTATTTCTTATTGGTGGGTATAAACAGCCCACCATTTTTAATGAACTGCACATAGGCCGCATAGAGGGCGTTCTTATCCTTGATAGTCAGAGACAGTATGCTTTGTCTTGCTGGAGGTATTTTAGTATTTGCCATTAATTATTGTTCCCCTTACTCGCCATCAAAAGCACACCTTCCAAAATCATTTGACTATTCAGTTGTGAGCCCAGTGTACGGATTGCCTGATAAACCCGATCCAGAAATAGGTAGAGCTCTCTTGATTCTAACTTTAACCCCAGGGCTTGCAAACATTCACGCTGATCCAGGTTTATCAACCCCGGTGATTCTGGAACCATCTTGAGACGAATCATGTCAATAAGCCAGCCACAAAGCCAGTGTAAAGAGCGGGACAAGTCCTGTTTATTCCAGCGTTCTGCCGCCATCACCGGGTCTTGCTGATGACTCATAACGGCAACAAACTCATCCAGCATCTTCTTACGCTCACTCAGCGTCTCCGGATCCGCCAGTTTCAAGGCTTCCAGCGGTGCTCCTGAACCAAGCGCAAGCAGCAGTGCCGGATCAGCTTGCCCAACATGGCCAGAAAGCCACTGAACCGATTGCCGACGATCAGGTGCGCTGAAAGCATACTGCTGACAACGACTGCGAACAGTGGCTAGCAGACGCCCCGGACGGTTACTGATCAAAATCATTACCGTCCAACTTACCGGCTCTTCAAGGGTTTTCAGCAGACTGTTTACCGCCGCTGTGTTCATTGCATCGGCAGGTTCAATAATAGTCACCTTGTAACCACCTGATTGGCTGGTCAACGACTCTTTTTCAGTAAATTCCCGAATGGTGTCGATTTTGATCGCTTTTCCCGGCCCTTCAGGCTCTATCAGGGTAAAGTCCGGGTGGGTGTCGGCCTTAAACAGATGACAACTCTGACAACTGCCGCAGGGCCTCCCACTCTGGTCCGGACTCTTGCAAAGCAGTGAGGCCGCCAACCTGACAGCAAAACGGTATTTGCCAAGCCCCTGAGTTCCGGTCAGCAACAGCGCATGAGGCAATCTCCCTGATACTTTTGCTGACAAAAGACGTTTCCAGTTTTGTTCCTGCCAAGGTAATTCAAGCATATAGTCAGTCACTGGCTCTCTGACTGTGCTCTGAAGAACGCCTTCAACACCATCTCGATCCGACGCTGCACCTCCTCCAGTGAGGCTGCTGCATTAACCACTTTGACTCTCTCAGGCTCAGCGGCAGCAATTTTCAGATAACTGTTCCTCACTTTATCGAAGAATACCATCCCTTCACTCTCGAATCTATCCGGTTCAGAACGTGCTCCTGCCCTTGTCAAGCCGACATCCACTGGTAAGTCCAGCAGTAGAGTGAGATCAGGTTTCAATCCACCCTGCACCCAGTTTTCCAGTTGTCGAATACGCTCCAAGTCGATTCTGCGTCCTCCCCCCTGATAAGCATATGAAGCATCGGTGAAACGATCACAGAGCACCCATTTCCCAAACTCAAGGGCCGGCATAATCTTTCTGGCAAGATGCTCAGCCCGAGCACTGAATATCAGCAGCAGCTCGGTGTCATCTGCCATACCGGTATGCTTGTGTCCCAGCAACAATTCTCTGATATCTTCACCCAGCGTGGTACCGCCAGGCTCCCGGGTAAATACCACCTGGTACCCTTCGCTCTCCAACAGGCGGCGGATGAACTCTAGATTGGTGCTCTTGCCGGCACCCTCGCCACCTTCGACTGTAATAAATTTTCCTCTCATAGCTGACCGGCTCTGGTTAACGTTTCAACTGATATTTGCGCACGGCATTATTATGTTCCCTCAGGGTATTGGAAAAGTAATGCTGCCCACCACTCTTGGCAACAAAATAGAGGCTTTTCCCTTTCCCAGGGTGCATCACTGCGTGTATGGCATCGCCCCCGGGCATACTGATAGGTGTAGGGGGAAGCCCCTTGTGCACATAAGTATTGTAAGGCGTATCACGTTTCAAATCACGGCGCCTGATATTGCCATCGTAAGCCTCACCCATACCGTAGATCACTGTTGGGTCAGTCTGGAGCTTCATTTCCTTGCGCAGCCGACGGGTAAAAACACCGGCAATCTGAGTGCGCTCGCTCGGGTATCCTGTCTCTTTTTCAACAATCGAGGCGAGAATCAGGGCCTCATAGGGGGTTTTTAATGGCACCCCTTTCTCTCTCTTTTCCCACTCCTTTTTTAACCGCTGATCCATTGCCTTATACGCCCGGTTAAGGAATGATATATCGCTAGTTCCCCGTGGAAACTGGTAGGTATCTGGGAGAAATCGCCCTTCTGGATGTTCATCAGGGTGACCGAGGCGTTGCATAACCTGATCATCTGAAAGCCCTTCCAGGGTCTGCTTCAACGCTGACTGTTGCCTGATGGCAGAGAGCACCTGCAGAAAATTCCATCCCTCGACAAGCGTGAGTGTATAGCTGGTGACGCTACCCGATACCAGCAGTGCCAGTAATGCGTTTGGCGTCATACCTGATTGCAGATGGTATTCACCCGCTTTTATTTTTGCGGCACTCCCTTGCCAGCGGGCAAGCAGTCGAAAATAGAGTTTACTATCAACCATGCCCTTGTCCATCAGATCGCGAGCTAGGCCAGATAATGAAGTACCCGGCTCCAGAAGGTAATAGACCCCCTCCTTCGACAACTTCATCGGGGTATTTGCAAACTGCTTGAACTCCATCACGAACCAAGCGATGAGGAGACTTACAGTAATAATCAGCAATCCAGCTATTCTGTTCAACATTGGAGTTTTACATTGCAACCATCAGTTTCTGTGTGAAAATCTGACCATGGGATACGAATAACACCTCCAATATTTCAGCCATGATTAAACCCTTGCTCCATAACCGTTTCAATCAGTTGTTTATCAACCGCCTGACTATTCACCCCTTGGCCATCAAGCTCTCGAACCGGCCAGATACCGATGAGTGAGTTTGTGAGAAAAAGTCCATCTGCCATTCTCAGATCATGCATTGTGATATCTGAAACTACAACAGAAACATCCATTGATTTTGCGATATCGATAACCAGTGCCCTCATCACTCCGCTGACACCGCATTGCATCAAATCAGGGGTTCTCAATACACCCTCTTTGACGATAAACAGATTGCTTTTTATGCCCTCTATTACCCGGCCATTCACATCCAGCATCAAACCTTCACTGATCAGAGGATCAGACCACTCTCTTGATGCCAGCACCTGCTCAAGTCGATTCAGGTGCTTTATACCGGCAAGTGAAGCGTTCCGTCCAAGCCGGTTGGTGCAGGTGCGGATTGCTACACCACGCTGACGGGCATCTTCCTGAAATTCAGGAGCAGGAGAACAGGTGAGAATACGGTTGGGATTTACCTCATCCGGCGGGCGGTAACCACGCCCACCTATCCCTCGGGTAATGATAATTTTAAGCACGCCAGAGTCAGCAGAAGCAATAACACGCTCTGCCTCGTCGAACAGTACATTGATATCAGGAGCAGGGAAACCCAATCTCCGGCAACCCTCAAGAAGACGCTGGATATGCCGGTCCCAGAGACAAGGCAGCCCGCCAGTGATGGCAATGGTTTCAAAAACACCATCTCCATACTGCACGCCTCTGTCCATGACAGAGAGCCGAGAGTCTGTTTTACCATTAATTAACAATACGGAGATAATGCCCAGCCAGAATCAGAGAGGCTAAAACAGGTGAAAAAGGCGGGATTCAACACACCCCGCCTTCAGACCTTCTTTATATCAATCCTGCACCCGGCGCATTACCACTGTTCCATTGGTGCCGCCAAATCCAAATGAGTTGGATATAGCAACATCAATTTCCATCTCTCTGGCCGTGTTTGGAACATAATCAAGGTCGCATTCCGGATCCGGGTTCTCCAGATTGATTGTCGGTGGTGCAACCTGATCACGGATTGCCAAAGCAGTGAAAACTGCCTCGGCACCACCTGCCGCGCCCAGCATATGGCCGGTCATTGATTTGGTGGAGCTGACACAAAGCTTATAGGCATGATCACCAAAGGCACTTTTGATACCCATGGTCTCCGCCAAATCGCCTGCGGGAGTCGATGTGCCATGGGCATTGATGTAGTTAACCTGGTCGGTGTTGAGGCCTGCATCCTTGAGGGCTGTCAACATACAGTCTCTAGCACCTTCACCACCTTTCGAAGGAGACGTCATATGGTAGGCATCAGAGTTCATACCAACCCCCACCAGTTCTGCATAGATTTTAGCACCGCGGGCTTTGGCAATTTCGTACTCTTCCAATACCATAACACCAGCACCATCACTCAGCACAAATCCATCACGGTCTCTATCCCAGGGGCGACTAGCTCTTTCCGGATCGTCATTGCGGGTAGATAGTGCTCTGGCAGCGGCAAATCCACCAAGACCTACTGGCGAGGTGGCCATCTCTGCACCACCTGCAACCATCACATCGCTATAGCCATGGCGTATCATCCGAGCAGCTTCTCCGATGTTATGGGTACCTGTACTGCAAGCAGAAACGATGGAGTAGTTCGCCCCTTTCAAGCCATATTTGATGGAGAGGTTGCCTGCAACCATATTGACGATATTTGCAGGAACAAAGAAGGGGGAGATTTTTCTCGGACCACCATCCACATACGATTGATAGCTATTTTCTATGCCGGTAATACCACCTATTCCTGAACCTACGGCAACACCTATCCGAGCAGTATTCTCGTCAGTGATCTCCAACCCTGCATCTTCAATTGCCTGGCACCCTGCAGCCAGCCCGTAATGGATAAATTTATCCATTTTACGAGCATCTTTTTTGGTTATGTACTCGGTGATATCAAAACCGTAGATTGGACCGCCAAAGCGGACACTAAACGGTTCTATATCAAAATGCGTAATCGGCTTAATGCCGCTTTTACCTGCGAGGATGTTATCCCAGGACTCTTTAACCGTGTGCCCTACAGGCGCAACCATACCGAGTCCGGTAACCACAACTCTTCTTTGTGCCATCTGAGGTCTACCCCCTTCTTGGGATAAAAAAGCAAAAGGCCGCAGTCCGCAAATCTACGGAATGTGCGGCCTCGCTCGAATTGGATAAAAAAATCAGCTGTGGGCGTTGATGTAGTCAACAGCCAGTTTTACAGTGGTGATTTTCTCAGCTTCTTCATCTGGAATCTCCGTCTGGAACTCTTCTTCCAGCTGCATGACCAGCTCTACGGTGTCAAGAGAGTCCGCACTTAGGTCATCCACAAAGGAGGCTTCCAGGGTCACCTCGTCCTCAGAGACACCCAGCTGTTCAACAACAATCTTCTTAACACGTTCTTCGACAGAGCTCATGTTCTTCTTTCCTCTGAATTAAATGGATGGTCGTTACAAACTCGACCGGGAGTATTGTATTCACAAACCTCAAAAGATTAAAGCAAATATTATTTCTCAACAATACTTCTAATTATCTTTTTATATTCAATAAATTACAGGTATATATAAAAGCTAATTTATAGGTTTATTTATTAGGGTTTACCCCATAAACATCCCGCCATTTACATGAAGAGTCTCTCCTGTGATGTATCCGGCACCCGGAGAGGCCAGAAAAACAACGGCACCTGCAATTTCTTCAGGGGCACCAAGCCGAGCCAATGGTATGCCTGATAATATCGCTTTCCTCTGCTCTCCAGTCAGTTCACGGGTCATATCAGTATCAATCATACCGGGCGCTACAGAATTTACCGTAATATTCCTTGGCCCCACTTCCCGGGCAAGAGACTTAGTAAATCCGATCATCCCGGCCTTGGCTGCTGCATAGTTACTTTGCCCTGCATTTCCTGTCGACCCAACCACAGACGCAATATTGATGATGCGGCCACCACGGGCTTTCATCATGGCCCGCAGACAACCCTTGGAGAGGCGGTAGATAGAGGTAAGGTTGGTCTCCAGAATAGAGCCCCACTCCTCCTCTTTCATACGTATCAGCAAACTGTCACAGGTAATTCCAGCATTGTTCACCAGGATCGTCGGCGCGCCAAACTCTTCGCCAATCGCCTTCAAAGCAGTATCGACCGAGGCCGGCTTGGTAACATTGAGCAGCATCCCCCTGCCCTTAATATTACCCTTGGCAAACCGTTCGGAAACAGCCTCCGCTCCAGCCTTTGATGTGGCAGTACCAATAACAGTGGCACCTTGTTTTCCAATGGCATCTGCTATCGCGCTACCAATACCACGACTAGCTCCAGTTACCAGTGCAATTTCATTTTCAAGCATACCGATCTCCATAACAGGATCAGGAGAGTAACTCCTGCTTATTAATACTTCACCAAGGCCGAACCCCAGGTAAAGCCGCCGCCAAAGGCTTCCAGCAGCAGGGTCTCCCCCCATTTGATACGCCCATCTCTGACAGCCGCATCCAGGGCGAGTGGCACTGATGCCGCCGAGGTGTTGCCATGTTCTGCTACCGTCACAACCACATGATCCAGCGACATACGTAGTTTACGTGCGGTAGCATTGATGATGCGGATATTGGCCTGATGAGGAATCAGCCAGTCGATATCTGCTTTTTCAAGGCCATTTTTCTCCAGAGTTTCATCGACGATACGACCGAGTGTATTGACTGCCATCTTGAATACTTCATTCCCTTTCATTTCGACAAATGCCGCATTTCCACGCATCTTATCGTAGCCTTTGGAGACACCATCCGGAACTTGCAGCAAGCTGGCATAATCACCATCGGCATGAAGGTGCGTGGAGAGTATTCCTGGCTCCTCACTGGCCTCTATAACCACGGCGCCCGCTCCGTCACCGAACAGTATACAGGTACCCCTATCTGTCCAGTCGATGATGCGAGAGAATGTTTCTGCACCAACAACCAAGGCGCAGCGTGCTGCGCCTGCTTTGATAAAGTTGTCTGCAACACCCAGCGCGTAAATAAATCCCGTGCAGACTGCCTGTACGTCAAATGCGGCACAGCCATGCATATCCAGCCGACTCTGCAACAGGCAGGCCGTACTGGGAAACACCTGATCAGGTGTCGAAGTCGCGAGAACAATGAGATCTATATTTTCCAGCTTCTTACCGGCCGCTTCAATTGCGTGCCGAGCCGCATGTTCAGCCAGATCACAAGTGGTTTCATCGTCTGCTGCAATATGGCGCTTGGCAATCCCGGTACGATCACGAATCCACTGATCTGTCGTCTCAACCATTTTTTCGAGATCGTGGTTCGTCAGGATTTTTTCCGGCAGATAACTGCCGGTACCTATGATGCGTGAATAGGTCATCTGCCAGCCTCTTTATCCAGGTGCGCTCCCACTCTCTGGGCAATTCTTTCCGGGACGTTGTTATAAACCGCCTTTTTTGCCATCTTTATGGCATTCCCAAATGCCATGATATCCGCACCACCGTGGCTTTTAATGACGATTCCTTTAAGCCCCAACAGGCTGGCACCATTATATCTGCGGGGATCAATTTTTTGGCGCAAGGAACTCATCACAGGCATAGCCACCAGAGCGGCCAATTTGGTAAACAGGTTGCGCTTGAATCCTTCCTTCAGGTAATGGCTGATCATCTTTGCCACGCCTTCCGAACTCTTCAAGGCAACGTTGCCAATGAAGCCATCAGTAACCACCACGTCAACACCGCCCTTATAGACATCGTCACCCTCTACATAGCCAATGTAATTGAGTGAACCGTTGGACAACAGAGCGTGGGCACCTTTTACCTGCTCATTGCCTTTGATCTCTTCCTGGCCAATATTGAGCAGGCCAACCCGAGGACTGGAGACATCTTCGTCGACTGATGAGACCAGTTCGCTCCCCATCACGGCAAATTGAAACAGGTGTTCAGCACTGCAATCCACATTGGCCCCCAGATCCAGCATCCATGTTCTGCCTTCAATAGAAGGCAATGCAGATATAATCGCGGGTCTATCCACGTTGGGCAGCATCTTGAGGACAAACCGTGATGTTGCCATCAAGGCACCGGTATTACCTGCGCTGACACAGGCATCGGCGGTACCCTCTTTCACCAGATTAATCGCAACCCGCATGGATGAATCCTTTTTTCCACGCAGCGCTCTGGACGGCAGCTCATCCATGGACACCTCTTCAGAAGCAGGCTGAATACGTAGCCGATCACTGGTCCCAACACCATCAAGGTGCTGCCGAATCACTTCCTCACGGCCAACCAGAATCAAATTCACATCTAAATCCTGCCGAATAAGGTCGACTGCGGCAGGTACTACAACAGAGGTTCCCTCATCTCCCCCCATGGCATCGAGAGCGATAGTAATACGATCATCCATCAATCACCGCCAGAAACAGTAGAGGCATTTTTTTAGGCTCAATAACAGACAACCGCCCCAAACGGAGCGGTCGCATGTGTACATACAATATCACTATCCACGACAACGGGGATTATTCGCCCTTACCGGTAGCAACCTTCTGACCACGATAGAAACCATCTGGAGAGACATGATGACGCAGGTGCGTCTCACCGGAGGTCGGATCAATGGAGAGTGTCTCTGCACTCAGGCTGTCGTGGGAACGGCGCATGCCACGTTTGGAAGGGGTTTTTCGACTCTTCTGTACTGCCATGGTTCAAGCTCCTGATAAACACCAATTCAATTTTGTTTGTCTGATTTCAGACCGGCCAAAACGGCAAACGGATTATTCTCATTTGCCGTACTCTCTGGTCCCTGCACTTCACCCGCATCTGGAAAGTACGTTTCCAGCTTAACTTCACACACAGCCTCATCATGCATAGGCATATGTGGAATCGCGAGCAACAACTCATCTTCCAGCAGATCCATCAGCCGGATCCGACCATCATTCACCAACACCGGATCACAGTCGGGAGACAGTTTTTCAGCCTCTTCAAACACCTCAATTATCGCCAGATCCATATCAGCATTGACGGGGGCTTTCATTCTCCCCATACAGCGCTGACAGATAAGGGATAACTCTGCCCTGACATTTCCTTTAACACGAGCCCGCCTCTTCTCGTCCCGATAAAATTCGAGGCTGAACAGCACCTCCCCCACATCTGCGCTTAACAGCGCTTCGGCTAGGCGCGGCAATTCAGCCAGCCTAGTCACCCCGGAAAACACTTTTCCCAGGTTGGCGAGACGCCACGGGTCCACATATTCAGGCAAACGTGACGACATAGGCCCGGCATGGTATTACGAGATGAAGGAAACGTCAAAAAAATAACGGTCGAATATAGGGAGAGGGCACAAAGTATAGAGACAGAGTCTTCAGAGCCCAGGAAGTAAATGAATAATTTCGTGGCAACGTGATTTCGTGGGTATACCCATACACCCAACCGCACCGGGTCATCGGTGCCTACTTCATCCTCCAACAATGGCCAGAAGGACACCCGCAGCCACAGCTGAACCAATAACTCCTGCCACGTTAGGACCCATGGCGTGCATCAGCAGGAAGTTATGATGATTCGCTTCCAGACCCACCTTGTTCACCACCCGCGCAGCCATTGGGACAGCAGAGACACCGGCAGCCCCAATCAGTGGATTCACTTTGCCGCCAGAAAGCTTGTACATCAATTTCCCCATCAAAACACCCGTGGCGGTGCCGATACAGAAAGCGATGGCGCCTAGCGCCAGAATACCCATGGTATCAAGGGTAAGAAACTTGTCAGCTGAGAGTTTAGAGCCCACTGCCAATCCCAGGAAAATAGTAACGATATTGATGATCTCATTCTGAGCCGCCAGGCTCAGACGATCGACTACACCGACTTCCCTCAGAATATTACCAAACATCAGCATCCCGATCAGAGGTGCGGCGGAGGGGAGGAAGAGGATGCAGAGAATCAGCACACTGAATGGAAAGAGTATTTTTTCCAGTTTGCTGATAGGCCTAAGCTGTGACATCACCACCTGACGCTCTTCCTCCGTGGTCAGCGCTTTCATGATCGGCGGCTGAATAATCGGAACCAACGCCATATAGGAGTACGCCGCCACGGCAATGGCCCCTAGGAGATCGGGTGCTAACCTGGATGCCAGGAAGATTGCCGTTGGCCCATCTGCGCCGCCGATAATGGCAATGGCCGATGCATCAGCCAGGGTAAAATCAAAACCCGGAATGTAATTCAGCGTCAGCGCACCCAACAGAGTGGCAAAGATTCCGAATTGTGCCGCAGCACCCAGAAACAGCGTGTATGGACGGGCAATCAAGGCACTGAAATCAGTCAGGGCTCCTACCCCCATAAAAATCAATAGCGGAAAGACACCGGTCTCAATACCCACATGGTAGATCATGCCCAGCAGACCATCGGGTCCGCCAATCCCGGCCACGGGAATATTGCTGAGAATGGCACCAAATCCGATCGGCAGGAGTAACAGAGGTTCAAAATTTTTGGCCACGGCCAGATAGATCAGCAATCCCCCGATCATCATCATGAACAGCTGCCCAAATCCCATATTGGCGATTCCCATGGACTGCCAGAGTGCTTCTGCGGCTTCCATCAGATTAACCCAGCATTAGCAAAGCTTCACCAACCTGGACGGCATCGCCTTCCCTAATTGGAATTGATACAACCACGCCCCCTCTGGGTGCGCGAATCTCAGTCTCCATTTTCATCGCCTCCATGATCAAGATCACATCACCGTCATTGATGGATTGACCTTCCATCACTTTGATTTTAAAAATATTTCCAGCCAGAGGGGCGGGAACAGCCTCGCCACTACTAGCCACAGGTGCCGATGGGGCAGAAGCCCCGCCAGCCATTGGCGCCACTCTCTCTACTGCACCACCAGAAGAAACCGTGACGTTATAGGTATTACCATTAACGGTTACCGTGTAAGCCTCAGGGCCACTTTTTGACGTTGCGGGGACCGGCGCAGCTGTTAGCTCAGGCTCAGTTCCAGGAGCCGGTTCGAACGCATTCGGATTGCCTCTGTTTTCCAGAAACTTCAGACCAATTTGTGGGAACAGCGCATAGATGAGTACATCGTCAATTTTATCTTTGGCTACGCTGATTCCCTTCTCCCGGGCAAGCTCATCAAATTCTGCCGTCAGTTTATCAACTTCCGGTTCTATCAGGTCTGCCGGGCGGCAAGTGATGGCTTCAGAGCCATCCAACACACGGGCCTGAAGCGCTTTATCGACGGGTCCTGGTGTTGCACCATAGCCGCCCTTGAGAACACCAGCAGTCTCCTTGGTGATGCTCTTATAGCGTTCACCCATCAGCACATTGAGAACGGCCTGAGTACCCACAATCTGGGAAGTAGGCGTTACCAGCGGAATCAAACCAAGATCTTCGCGTACTCGTGGAATCTCTTCCAGGACTGCATCGAACTTGTCCGTGGCACCCTGCTCGCGAAGCTGATTTTCCATATTGGTCAGCATGCCGCCGGGTACCTGGGCTACCAGTATCCTGGAGTCCACACCCCGCAGAGAACCCTCGAATTTGGCATATTTTTTACGCACTTCCCGGAAATAGGCCGATATCTCCTCAAGCGCATTAAGATTCAAACCCGTGTCGCGTTCAGTGTCTTCAAAAATGGACACCAGTGATTCAGTGGCAGAATGGCCATAAGTCATACTCATGGAGGAAATCGATGAGTCCACCATGTCGATTCCAGCCTCTGCCGCTTTCGCGATAGTAGTGGTACTCGTACCCGTAGTGGCATGACAGTGCAAGGCAATAGGAATGGAGATGGAGGCCTTCAGCTTGCTGATCAGTTCGTTGGCCACATAAGGTTTAAGCAATCCCGCCATATCTTTGATGCAGATGGAAGAGCACCCCATATCTTCCAGGCTCTTGGCCATGTTCAGCCAGTAATCCAGATCATGCACCGGGCTGACTGTGTATGACATGGCACCCTGAGCATGTTTTCCAACTTGCAGAGTAGCTTTGACCGCCGTCTCAAAGTTACGCAGGTCATTCATCGCATCAAAAATGCGGAACACATCCATGCCATTTACAGCAGCCCGCTCCACAAACTTTTCCACTACATCATCAGCATAATGACGGTAGCCGAGAATATTCTGGGCTCGAAACAGCATCTGCATCGGCGTATTTGGCATTGCGGCCTTCAACCGACGTAACCGTTCCCAGGGGTCTTCACCCAAATAGCGAATGCAGGAATCAAAAGTAGCACCGCCCCAGGTCTCCAACGACCAATAGCCCATCTGATCAAGTTTGGAGGCAATGGGCAACATATCATCAATCCGCAGACGTGTTGCAAACAGGGATTGATGAGCGTCACGCAGGACAAGCTCTGTAATGCCGAGTGGTTTTTGATCGCTCATGGGTTCGTTTTCATTTGTTTTAAGTTACACGTTGAACACGTGATAAGCCGACAGTTTGATGTTACCAAATTGCTCGGGTTTATTGTGATCGATAACGGCTCATGGCCGCTACAATCACTGCTGTTAGTTCATCTCCACCGGTTACAGCTTCGGGTACCGCCGCTACCTGGGCAGCGGTTTCCTGACCATCATTACCGGAGATTGCTTGTGTCAGACGGAATACGCCGGACATGGTAAGAACCAATACAGAGAGAAAAATGAAAACGCTCCCCATGCCAAGCAGCATGAGATTAACGCCTTCCATCAACAAACCGGTTACAGGCATGTTCATCCTTCTCCCGATCCACAAATCATTTTAAACCAATAATATACCATCGTGCCTCTATACAATGAAGTGTACTACTGCTGGCTATATTTTTTATGAGATAGGCTCTCTACTGTCAAGCCATTCGTTTCAAGTTTATTTAATAACCCATTGTTTTACATATAAATAGACAGATGTATTGTATTCTTTGATCCTTATTATTAAGTATAACAATAATTAAAGGAGCCTCCTCACGGTAGCCATCCGTAAGCCCAATGACTTCCTTACGACCTGTGCTGTCGGAATCCATGATCACCAGCAAGCAAAGCTTGTCGTCTTGCCTTACGTTGCAATAAACACCGTCGGCCCAAATGTACACATAGCGCCGCTTTGATAAATCGCGCTTACGCCACTGACCATATTCGCCTTCCCAAGTTTGCTTGAGGCGGCTTATGGTATTGGAGGACAAACCTTTGGCATCAGCGCCAAGCAAACCTGCCAGTGCGTCCTTGAAGTCGCCTGTAGAGATGCCTTTCAAGTACAACCAGGGCAGCAGCTCTTCAATGGTCTTCGCTCGCTTCAAGTACGGTGGCACCAAACCGCTGTTGAACTTGATGCCTTGCCCGGTACGATCTCTTACTTTGGGAACCTTGACCCCAATATCACCAAGCCCTGTTTGGATCATACGTTCCGGCAGGTGCCCATTGCGTACAACACCTTGTAAGCCTGATTCTCTCAGCAACCCTTGGTATTGTGCTAACAGGGTGGCGACTTCCGCCTCTATGGCTTGGGCTAATAGTTGCTGGGATCCGGTATGTAAAAGCTCAGAAAGGACATCTCGCGCGGGCCTATTCAGCCCGACAATATTATCATTCTTCATGTAGCGTACTCTTGTTGGTTGGTGATCGGCTAGGATCTTTTCCTTCCAACAGGATATACTGCTTTAATTCCTCATACACCAGAAATGACTATACCTCTTGCTCATACAGTAAACATGAGGTTCATGTAGGCTGTACAACTTGTTTTTATCAGCACGCTTCCGGAACTTCTTTTCCTTCCAGTATCTTTTGAACCGTGTCCCATGTGTTTACAGCTGTCTTTCCAGCACCTCCAGAGGCGGGATCAATACGATAGCCCAGGCGGCCGCTAACAACATCAAAACTGAAGAAGATCTCAACGATTTTCGGCAAATACTGACCAAAATCACGGTCGCTGCAGCACTCAACGTTGAACCAGATGATCATCTTGGCTTTGCCAAACATGAACAGTCCGAAGCGAGTAATAGCCGCAACGCTACTACTGGCAAGACCTTGCAAACGGAAGATGGCCAGTTTGAACTAGATACTCCACGAGAAAGAGCGGGCAGCTTTAAACCCCGACTGGTTAAAAAGCACCAGCGTCGATTTACCTCAATGCATGACAAGATCCTCTTCCTGTATACTCAGGGTATGACGACCCGCGAAATCGTCACGACATTCAAGGAAATGTACGGAGCCGATGTCTCCGCCACACTCATATCCAAAGTTACTGATGCAGTTATCGAACAGGTTGTCGAATGGCAATCTTGCCCCCTGGATGGAATTCAGCCTATTTGTTTATCTGGACAGCATTGTCGTTAAAATCCGGCAAGAGCAAGAAAGTGATAAATAAAGCGATTTATCTCGCTCTGGGCGTCAACCTGGAAGGCCACAAGGAATTATCGGGGGAGAATGAGGGTGCCAAGTTCTGGCTGAACGTGCTGACAGAGCTTCAGAATTGCGGTGTGGAGGATATTTTGATTGCCTGTGTCGATGGCTTAAAGGGCTTTCCTGATGCAATCAAAACGGCTTTTCCGAATATCCAGCTGTGTATTGTGCATACGCTACGGAACTCGATGAAGTAGGTGCTCTGGAAAGACTACAAGAAAGAGTTACCAGTCCATCACCGGGGAAGAAGCCTTACCGGGGCAGGATAAATTCTCTGACCGATGGGACAACAAATACCCCCGGATCAGCCGCTCCTGGAGTGCCCATTGGCAGAATCTCAACACGCGGTTCAACTACCCGGAAGACAGACGAGCGGAAGTTGTTTCCAACCGATGACTCGGCAAAGAAGGTCATCCACTTGGCAATCCAGGCCGCATCGAAAAAGTGGACAATGCCGACCCGTCATTGGAAACCAGCACTGGATAGATTTATGATTGAGTTTGTAGAACGCTTAGCGGTGTATATTTAACCTTGGCTGTCACACAGAAAACTTTACAGGCTCTACCGATCTTCACGCCGGCCCTGACTTGCCCGATGCTACGCACCAGTCGATTGGCCTGCTGGGCAAGCACGTACTCAACTCGAGCCCGAACTCTTGATCGTTTTCGGCTTGCCTCTTGCTCCCGTTTATTCAAGAGGCGTTTGTGTGTCGACTTGCGGTGAATGTGACTGCGATAAGCAGAACCGGCCCAGATACTGCCATTACTGTTGTTCTCATCCAGCAGTTCCTCGAAGACTGGGCTATTATGAGCTTCAGCTAATGTGATGACGTACTTGCGAATGACCTTGTGCTTCCGGTCTACGCTGATGTGGCTTTTGTACCCATAGTGGGTTTTGCCATGCTTCTTAGTCCAGTGGGCTTCAACATCCTTCTGGCGGCGTTTGTTATCACCCCATGCCTCAGGGCTATCTCCGGCTTTGATCTGCCTATTTTCCTCTCGCGTATTACGTTGCCTGGGTACTGGGACGATAGCGGCATCTACAATCTGTCCTTTGCGAGCACTGAAGCCTGCTGCATCAATCTGGATCAACAGCGCTGAAAAGAGTTTATCAACAAGGCCTCGTTCTTTCAGGCGCTCACGATATACCCAAACCGTTTTAGCATCGGGCTCCTTACCTTCCAGGCTCAACCCAAGAAAATGACAAAAGCTATAGGGATCCCGTATTTGGAACTCTGCTTGATCACCGGATAGATTGGACAAATGCTGTAGGACCAACACCTTTACTGGGGTCACTGTTTTTATAAACTGAGCCCAGCAATACCCGAAAAACCTCCTAGTCTACGGTCCTTTCCAGCTTTGGCAGCGAGTCTCCCAGCTGCTCAAGGACATCAAGTCTGTCTTGATGGTCAAAAAATTCGGTTGCACGACTTTTACCAATGGTTGTTTGAGTTGGTTACTGTTATCGCTGATTTTGAAAGGTTTTTAGAGGCTCTTTAAATATGTGAATAATTTTCTTTGTGCGGCCGGAATCCTCTCTTCTGCTAGCTCTTTTTTTCCGGCCCGGATCAGTTGTCGCATGTGTTGCCTGTCGGCATCCGGGCAGAGACTGAGTAACTCATTCAAAACTTCATCATCTCCCTGGAGCAGTCGTTCGCGCCAGCGCTCAAGACGGTGAAAATGGTGGGTATCCTGAAGATGATCATCATCCATACGGGAAAACAGTTGCTCTACCTGCTCGGCATCTTCATTTTTCAACAATTTTGCCAGCCGACGGATATGCCTGCGCATGGCATTGTGACTCTTAATTCTTCGAGACTCCTCCAGCGCATCAATCATGGTGCGGCTAAAGTTAAGCTGCTCCCACTGCTGAGTCTTCAAACCGATCAGTCGTTCGCCCAATTTCTCCAGGGCATGCATCTCGCGCTTAAGCTGGCTTTTGCTGACCAGCTCTTCTTCGAACTCATCTTCTGAATCAAAATCTTCAGACATATTATTTCCTATATTTTAACAGGGGTATTTTGCTGGTTTCTCAACCAACACTCACTCTAATACCTTCTCAAAATGTTCAACGATAAGTTGTAATTTCCGTGTACCTCTGAATTCATTGATATCCAGGCGGTAGGCGATATGCAGCTTTTCATTGCCATTTCCCGACTGGTTTTCTACCTGATTAAACGCGATCGCATCCACTCGCTGCCCCCCATCTTCCGGTTCCAGCACCATTTTAAGATGCCTCTCGCCGACGACTCGCAGGCTGACGATGCGAAACACACCATCAAACAGCGGTTCAGGAAAGCCTTGTCCCCAAGGACCGGAACTGCGTAAAAGTTCAGCCAGTTGAAACGATAAATCCCGGCAATCCAACGCACCATCAGACAGGATAACGCCATTCAACCCTTCAGCATCAATGCTTTCTCTGACCTGTGCATCAAACTGATCCTTGAAAGCATCGAAATCCGTCCTTCGAAGGCTCAACCCCGCTGCCATGGCATGCCCCCCGAATTTTTCCAGTAACTCAGGATAGCGGGTCGCGATTGCATCCAGGGCGTCCCGTATATGCAATCCCGGTATTGAGCGCGCAGACCCTTTGATCATACCCTCTTCAGCCGGTGCAAAGGCAATCACCGGGCGATGAAACCGCTCACGGATTCGAGCCGCCAGAATCCCGATGACGCCCTGATGCCAATCTTCCCTGAAAATGGCGAGTCCAAAAGGCAGGTCTCCATCAGGAATAAGCGTCTCTATATCTCCAACGGCCTGTTGTCGCATTTCATTTTCGATCTGACGACGCTCCCGGTTCAGTTCATCAAGTGACCTGGCCAGCTCAAACGCCACCGTTGCATCTTCTGTCAACAGACACTCGATGCCGATAGACATATCATCCAATCTACCGGCCGCATTGAGTCTTGGGCCTATGGCAAAGCCCAGATCGGATGCGACCACCCGTTGCAGATTTCGCCCTGAGCGCTCAAATAGAGCCTTGATACCTTCACAACAGTGGCCTGAACGAATTCGCTGCAACCCCTGATAGACCAGAATCCGGTTGTTGTGGTCCAAAGGAACCACATCGGCCACAGTGCCCAGTGCCACCAAATCCAGAAGTGCTGCCAGATTGGGTTCCTGAATCCCTTTTTGTTTAAACCACGCTTCACTGCGCAACAGCTTCCTCAATGCGACCATCAGGTAAAAAATCACACCGACACCGGCCAGATTCTTACTACTGAAGGATTCACCGGGATTATTTGGATTAACAATGACATCGGCATCCGGCAGAGTGCGGCCCGGTAAATGGTGATCGGTAATCAGCACCTGCATGCCCGCTGCCTTGGCTCTTTTCACACCCTGAATGCTTGAAATACCGTTATCCACCGTCACCAAAAGATCAGGCTTTCGCTTCAGCGCCTCCTCTACAATCTCCGGTGTCAGTCCATAGCCATACTCAAAGCGGTTGGGTACGAGATAATCAACCTGTTGAGCACCCATAGCTCTCAATGCCTTGATTGCGAGAGCACAGCTGGTCGCACCATCGGCATCGAAATCAGCAACGATGATGATTTTTTTGCCCTCTTTAATGGCACTAAAGAGCAGAATGGCTGCTTCTTTTGTCCCACCCAAGTTATCGGGTGTGAGCATCTGTTCCAAACCCATATCCAGCTCTTTGGATGAGGTCAGACCGCGCAGTGCATAAATCCGCCGCAACACCGGGTGCAACTGATCGGAGAGATCGTTGGTTACATCCGGCAGAGAGGAGCGGAGGATCTTCTTTTCAACTCTAATCATGGGTAAAAATGGCTCATTCAGACGAATTTCTTAAAATAGTATCTGCCCGGAAGCGATTAAAAAGAGGCATAATGGCAGCAGGATATCAGAAGCTATCCCACAGGACAGCCACTATTGAAACCATTAATCAATCCGGCGTGGCGTGCATCCCATGCCCACCCGGCCCTGCCCAAAAAAGGCGAACTCCACCTCTGGCTCATCTCACTTGAATTGGCAGAAGATGACTACTTGCCCCTTCTCTCTCCGGATGAGCTGGGGAGGCGTGTATGCCTGCTGTCACAGCAGGAAAAGAGGCGTTTCACGCTGGCCCGCGGATCCATGCGCGCTATCCTCTCAACCTATCTTGGGATAAAACCGCAGCAGCTGATTTTCAGCTATGGAGAGAAAGGAAAACCCTCTCTCAAGATCAATTCAGGTGATCTGCGGTTCAATCTCTCTCATGCTGGCAACCTTGCCCTGTTGGCCGTTACCCAGGGATTATCTGTCGGTGTCGACCTGGAGCCGATCACTGAGCGTGCGCAAGCACGCAGGATTGCCCAACGCATTTTTGAACCTGCAATAGTCAGCAGCCTCTCACAGCTTGATAATGATGAGTACCCGCTCCATTTCTTAGCGGAATGGACCGGTCTGGAGTCACGTGTAAAGGCCATCGGTAAGGGAGTGTTCTCGTCTGCAGACGAAGTCTCTGGCGTTGAGAGCAGAAATTTTCAGCCAGAAGAGGGATGGATAGCATCTGTGGCAATGGAGCAGGCCCTGCCGGCAGCCAAAAACTGGTTAAGTTTTCGTTTTCCGCACAGGAAAAGCGATCATGCAACTGCACTCCCAAAAGCTGAAACATTACGAATTTAGGATTCAGTTACTGTGCTTATTTGCCTAAACTCCCACACTTGTCGTCACATCGGAAGTAATTTCTCAAAGGCTTGTCAATCCCAATGAACAACAACCCATTACTCGGTTTCAACTATTTGCTTAAAGGCTTCCGCATGCTACAGCAGCCGGGGCTTAAACGTCACATCCTGGTTCCCCTGTTGATCAATATCATCGTTTTTTCCCTGGTTGGCTGGGCAGGTTACAGCTACTTTGACGCTTTTCTGAACAGTCTATTGCCGGAGTCGAGTATGTTCAGTTTTCTCCGCTGGATACTCTGGCCGCTGTTTGCATTAGCGGGAGTGCTCATCACCTTTTATACCTTTACGGCCATAGCCAACCTGATTGCAGCTCCATTCAACAGCCTGCTATCAGCAAAAGTCGAGCAGATGGTCACGGGGAAAATGCCACCGGAGAACCAGCAGGGTCTTAGCAAAATTATCCTGCCAACTATCCTTTCAGAGTTAAGAAAACTGAGCTATTTTCTAATCCGCGCATTGCCACTACTGCTGCTCTTTATCATTCCTGTCGTCAATATTGCAGCCCCTTTCTTATGGCTGTTATTCAGTGCCTGGTTCCTGGCACTGGAGTATGGCGATTACCCCATGGGAAACCATGGACTGAGATTTTCAGAACAGCATAACCGCATGAAACAGGTACGTTTTACTGCGATGGGGTTCGGTGGAGGAGTCACACTGCTGCTGCTGATTCCACTGCTCAACTTCGCCGCCATGCCTGCTGCGGTGGTGGGTGCCACGCTCTTCTGGTGTGAGAAACGTGAGAGTCTGGAGGCTCCTGAATTCAGTTAATCGGCCTAATCTAATGAAAAACAGGAGCACAGAGGTCGCAGAGGGTTATTGTTTTCAGATATTCCAGGAGCCCGTCGGATATAACGTTGTTCGGTGGTTTCGTTCGGGACACGCAGGAGCAGTCATGTTGGTGAGATGGTATCCGCCTATAACGCAGGTGTAAAGGGAGGTGGAAATCACAAATAAAGATGCAACCGGAATGGCAAAGCCAAGATCCGCAACGCTGGCAGCAAATAATCCCTCCGTTGCTGAAACGCCGCTTTACGCTGTTCCACAATCGCCTGAGTCTCTTCGGTAAATGCAGCCAGTGCAGCATACTGTGCAGGCGTGGGTGCCGAGAGAAAAATATTCTGCGCCAGCCGCTCCACCGCCGCCATGTAATGGACAGGGGCAACCAGCCAGCCAAGACGCCAACCGGTCATACCGTAGTATTTAGAGAAACTGTTAATGATGAACAGGTCATCCGCAACAGACAGTGCCGTACTTTCGTCCGAGCCGTAGACCAGGCCATGATAGATTTCATCAACAATCAATGTGCCTCCGCGGGCACTCACCACCTGATAAATAGCGTTAAGTTCTTCCCGGTCAATCAGAGTGCCTGTAGGGTTGACGGTGAGGCAATCATCACTGCGCGCGTGTTCTCACTCCACGCCTCTGCGACAAGGTTTGCAGTCAGTTGATAATCGGTTTCCGGCCCTACCGCAAGGGTGATAGGTTCACCTGATACCAGTTGTACAAAATGCCGGTTGCAGGGATAACCCGGATCAGCCATTAATACAGCCTCTCCAGGGTTTATCAATACACTCATCACCAACTGCAGAGCACCTGAGGCACCGGGGGTAACCAGCACTCTCGCAGCATCCACTGCAACGCCATAACGATGCTGGTAATCATTGACTATCGCCTTGCGAAGCTCAGGTATGCCGGTAGCCGGTGTGTAGTGTACCTGACCATCATCCAGGGCCTGCTTGCCGGCTTGAATAATGGAACTTGGTGTATTGAAGTCAGGTTCTCCAATTTCCATGTGGATAATTGATCGCCCTTGTGCCTCCAGCTCCTTGGCGCGAGCCAGTAGTTCCATCACATAAAAAGGCCGAATTTTATCCATCTGGGTTGCAGCTGCCCGAGTTTTGCTCATTGTTTTTATTCCCAAACGGCACCATGGAGCTTTTTCAGTAGATCCAGATCTATAATTGATACTGGTGCAAAATCTCCTGCCAGTTTGCTGCACTCTCCCGGTTGCTCACCCAGTTGATCAACAACCAGACTAGCATTGTCAAATGACTCACCCTGGGTATAGCCATTGACAGTAACGACGACCGACCGAACACCGGAAGAGAGCGCCGAGCGTAGACCATTATCGGAGTCTTCCACAGCCAGACACTGTTCCGGTTTGAGATTAAGCTGCTCCATCGCCCAGGTATAAATATCCGGCGCCGGTTTTTTTGCCGGAACAACATCGCCGGCAGCAATCACTTCAAACGGTGCTTCACTTCCGTGACCGAGACTGTTTTCCAGTAATGCGGCCACATTCTCTGGCGTTGTGGTTGTAACCACGGCCATTCGCATTCCCGCGTTCTCTGCCTCTTTCAGCAAACGGCGAACACCATTACGCAGGGGAATAGCCCCCTTCTCCAGCAGTTCCACGTAGCAGCGGGTTTTGGACTGGTGCAGAGAGGCAATAAACTGATCCAAATTATCCGGCTTCTCAAATTCCCGGTTAAATTTTTCCAGGTAGTGACGTACGCGTTCTTTACCACCAGTCACTTTCAGGAGTGCGCCATAGAGCGGTTCATCCCAGTGCCAATCCAACCCGGCTTCCTTGAAAGCCGTATTGAACGCAACACGATGACCATCACGCTCAGTATTAGCAAGGGTGCCATCAACATCAAATAACAGGGCCTTTAAATTAGCCACATTTTCTTCCTTTTTAGTAGATTCTGAATTCTGCAGGGATTTTACCCAATGATGCCGGCAGATACATCAGGAAGAAGAGGTAGAGAGAGACTGCCCTTGCCCAAAAGAGGATTTTCTGGTTATCATAGTGGACTTCACTATGTGAGGTTTCAGGAGTTTCATTGAATGGCTGCAAAGAAGAAAACCGACCGCGACCGGATAGGCCCGTTCGGCTTCGAGCCCTATAAAGAGGCCAGGGGCGAAGAGTATATGAACGAAAAGCAGGAAGAGCATTTTCGTGGGATCCTCTCCGCTTGGAAGCAGGAGTTGATGGAAGAAGTTGACCGGACCGTCGGCCATATGAAGGATGATGCGGCAAATTTTCCTGACCCCAACGACCGGGCTACACAGGAATCCGAGTTCAGCCTTGAGCTGCGTACCCGGGACAGAGAACGCAAATTAATTAAAAAAATTGATGATACCCATGATTTAATTGATGAGCATGAGTATGGCTATTGTGAAGCCTGTGGCGTTGAAATCGGCATCCGTCGCCTCGAGGCCAGGCCTACCGCCACTCTCTGTATCGACTGCAAAACCCTGGATGAAATCAGGGAAAAGCAGAGGAAATAAGCTCCCTGTTGACTCATTGTAAACGAAAGTTTGAAACAAGCCGGCAACTGCCGGCTTTTTCATTATGACCCGCAAAAAACAAAACTACCGGGGAAGATTTGCCCCGTCACCCACCGGCCCTCTCCACTTCGGCTCGCTGGTTGCAGCCATGGGCAGTTATCTGGATGCCCGTAGCCGTGGAGGAGCTTGGCTGGTCCGTATGGAAGACCTCGATACTCCCAGAGAGATACCGGGTGCTGCCAGCGATATTCTGCAAACCCTGGAACGCTTCGGTTTTGAATGGGATGGCGAAGTGCTTTACCAAAGCAGCCGTCAGGAGGCCTACCGGGAGGCATTGGCCACCCTGATAAGCGATAATGCCGTTTTCCCCTGCAGTTGTAGTCGCCGTGAAGTTGCTGAAGCGGGCCTGCAGGGCATGGAGGGACCCAGATATTCGGGGAAATGCCGCCAACAACGAATGACTAAAACGCATTCCGGTGCTGTGCGTGTACGTACCCATCAGGAACAGATTCAATTCAAAGATAGAATCTGCAAGCAGATTTCACAGAATCTTGAGCTGGACATCGGTGACTTTATCGTACGCCGTGCCGATGGCCTTTTTGCTTATCAGTTGGCGGTGGTGGTAGATGATGCTTTTCAGCAGGTCAACCAGATCGTTCGCGGTGCCGATCTTCTCTGCTCCACACCACGCCAGATCCATCTTCAGCAGTTACTTGGATTAACCACCCCGGAATATGCTCATCTCCCTCTGGTGCTGAATGATAGTGGCCAGAAACTGAGCAAGAAGACCGGCGCTTTTCCTGTCGATAAAGAGTCGCCTCTGCCCAGCCTTATCGCTGCCCTTGAATTTCTCAACCAACCCTTGCCAAATGAAACGCCCGGGTCATTATCCAGCTTTTGGGAATGGGCCATAGCCCACTGGAGCCTCTCCCCTCTTGTTACTCAGGAAAAATGACCGGATTCTGAATATCGGTCCCCACCTTCACCTGCTCACCCACAATAAACTCATGGTGGCTGGGCATCAGACACTGCAGCATAGTGCCATCATGTAACTTCAGGGTATAGAAATATTCAGCCCCTCTGAACACCCTGACTACCACCTTAGAACAGCTCATCGAGCAGCAAAATATCCGGCCTGAGGGCCATTGCCCTGGCCAGTGCGATACACTGTTGCTGCCCAAATGACGTAGTAATCCATTAGTATTCTCATTGGTGCCCTGCTGCCAGAGGGGAATAAAGATCAGCAAAGTAAACATTCATGCCTGTGGCCTCTTCAATTTTCTTGAACCGAGCACATTCTTTACCGTTATCAACCATCAGGATTTTACGCCATTTCTCTGGTATGATCTTGAAGGCAGAATTATGTCTGCCAGATAATTCAAGTATCTGCCGATTTGTCGCTCACTTTAGCGACAACCTGTAGGCGGCTCTTTCTTTCCACATGGTTGGCAATACCACCTGTGAGCCCTTAGCCCCTTAACACTGTCACCTCTCCAGTGGCTAAAGCGACGGTCACAGGACAATCATGGATGCTGGCACGATAGGGTATCAAACCACGTCTAGTCCCGTATTTCTGCTGTCTTAAACGCTTTTTGTACTGCCTTAGCAGGTGCTAGTAAAGGGAACCGCCTTGTGCAACATCCTCGTATATCCATCGATAGATACCTTCTTGGCTAATTCTCAGGCGGGCACTTCGAAGGTGATCCAGCTTCAATTGTTTCCGGTGACCAATGGGGTTCTGGGGACATTCCGTCCTAAAGTGACACTTATCGCTACAGCCCACGCCTCATAAGGCTTCAGAGGTGCCTTAATTTTCGAAATCACTGCAATATCCCAATTATGGGGTCCTAGGGATTTTCCCTCGTAAACGGACATAAACGGCTAGATCCCTTTCCCCGCCTACGTTTCCCGAGAGGGGTACTTTTCGATTTCCGAACATTTTAGGGTAATTTGGCTAGAATCGTGGCCTTTAGGTAACGATTATGACCACAGAGAAACGACTCAAGATCCTCACCGAAGCGGAAATTGTTGACTTGTTCGGCCCGCCAGCACTCAATCAAAACGATCAACGATTCTTCTTCACACTCAATGATATCGAATTGGCCCAGTGCCAGAAGATTCGCAGGCGTGATCAACGCTGCATGTTCGTTGTGTTGCTCGGCTACTTTAAAGTGAAGCCCATTTCTTTGAGTCCCGGCTACCACCAGATCAAGCATGATATTAAATATGTCTGCTCAGAAGTGTTTCCCGGTTCCGGTCTGAGTCCCTTCAATCTAACTCAAAAAACTCGTGTGCGTATCTATCATCGCATATACGAATTAACAAACCATCAACGCTGGGAGAACGAACGGCACAGCGCCGCGCTGACAATAGACCTTCGCGAACACGCACAAGCATGGGCTCAACCGCGAGCGTTGTTTGACAGGGCTATTGAATACTTAGCGGCACAAAAAATTAGCATTCCTGGGTACTCAGTTTTGCAAGACTTGATCAGTGATGTCGTCAGTGCTACCAACGATCAACTCATTCGCCAACTCGAAGACCTCATCTCTGTTGACTTGACTTCTATGTTGTCTGACTTTGTCGAAGGCAATGACCCACTGACTCTACGGCGGTTAAGAATGGCGGCTAAGAACATTACAAGGAGTGAGTTGCAAAAAGAACTCGCCGTACATCAGCACATTCAATCTTGGATGCTAGAAGTCGATGAGGTTTTAAGTCAGCTATCAATATCGTTGAAGAATCAGCAGTACTTTGCTGAAAGAGTGACTTACTATGGTGCCAAACTAAAACGCCAACCTGTTGGTTATCAACGCCTCTACTTGTTGTGCTATTTGCAATCGCGTTGGCAACAGGCACTGGAACGAATAGCCGATGGCTTTGTTCATCATCTTTTTCAAAGAAAACAGAAAGCCAAAATATACGCGAGAGAATCTGTTTATCAAGACTGGCAACGAGCTGCGAGTAACGTCAGTAAAGCGGCGCAAGTGTTGCGTCTTTTTATCGACGACAGAGTAGATCAACAACAACCGTTTGGGGCGTTACGGCAGCATGCTTTTAAACTTCTAGCGGCGAAAGATCTGGAATCCGTTTGCCTGTTTTTGAATGATCAAAAGCGATCGGTTGAAGAGGCCACGTGGCAGTACTTCGATCACCGGGTGAGCTTACGAGAAGGCTTACTTCGTGATCTATTCCTGTGCTTGCACTTTGAAGGCGGTGAAAAAACACAGCGCCTGGCAGCTACACTGCATCGTGCGCAGCGTGATCTTATCGCCGATGGTGAAATCTCAATCGGCGCAATGGATAGCCGCTTGCCTACCAAGAAGCAATTGTCGTTCATGCAAGACTCGAGCGGCGTGATGAATAAAGGTCGGTACGAATGGTTCCTTTACTTGCAAATCCCCAATCGGTTGAATGGCCAGCTCACACTGCCAAATGTGTTTAAATACAGGGCTTTGGAGGCTGATCTAGTCAATCGTGAGCGATGGACAGAAGAAAAAGACGCGCTATTAGAGCGCACCCAGTTGCCTAAATTAGCCGCCAATCCCAACAAACTCATTGACCAAATGGCCAAAAACCTGGGTGTTAGATTACAAGAAGTGAGTCACTATCTAGAACACGATGACAACCGAAATATTATCCTGAGAAACCCCAAAGGAAAGCGCCATTGGCGCTTACCCACGGCCAACAAAAAGTACTTGGTCAATAATCCGTTCTTCCAGCAACTACCCACGACTGGCGTTGCCGATGTGTTGCGAATGGTCGATCGCGACACAGGCTTCCTTGATGACTTTAAGCATGTACTGGGTGCACAGTCGAAGAGCCGAGCACACGAGTATGACCTGTTGGCTATCTTGGTGGGCAACGCGACCAACCAAGGCATTTATGGTATCGCTCAAATATCCGATCGCACTTACGATCAGCTCAGCACCATTCAGGCGAACTATCTGAGGTTAGAAACACTGAACGCAGCCAACGATCGCATCAACAACGCAACGGCTAAGCTTCCGATCTTCAAGCACTACAATATCCAAGAAGATGTTATCCACGCCAGTGCTGATGGTCAGAAGTTCGAATCCCGGCGTGAGACATTTAAAACACGTTACTCGTCAAAATACTTTGGCACGCAAAAAGGCGTGTCGGCCATGAGCTTGATCGCCAATCATGCGGCCATCAATGCTCGTGTGATCGGTGCTAACGAGCACGAGTCCCACTACATCTTCGATCTACTGATGAACAATAGTTCCGAGATCGTGCCAGACGTACTGTCTACCGATACGCACGGAGTCAATCACATCAACTTCGCATTGCTAGATCTCTTTGGGTACAGCTTTGCTCCACGCTATGCTCAGGTGGGTCGTGTCATCAATGAGATGTTCGATGTCAAAGAAGACAAGGATAAGAAAATCCAATTGAGTCTGAAAAAGCCCATCAACACCAAGCTCATCGCGGCTCACTGGGATACTATACAACGGATCATGATCTCACTTTATGAACGCAAAACAACGCAAGCGACATTGGTTAGAAAGCTCTCAGGTTACAAAAGCAGCCACCCGTTACTCGGGGCACTAACGGAATACAATCGTATGGTGAAAGCGAATTATTTACTCAACTACATCGATGACGTCAGTCTGCGCGACTACGTTCAGCGAGCACTCAATCGAGGCGAGGCTTACCACCAACTGCGTCGTGCAATCAGCAACGTCAATGGTGATCAGTTCCGCGGCAGCTCGGATGAGGAGATCCAACTGTGGAACGAATGTGCTCGCCTGGTTACCAACGCTATAATCTACTTTAACTCGGCCATACTCAGTCAGTTGCTGACTAGCTTTGAATATCAGAAGGATGATGAAAAAATCCAGATCGTCAAACAAGCCTCCCCAGTTGCCTGGTACAACATCAACCTGAAAGGCACCTACAACTTCCAAATGAGTGGGAAATTGCCGGATCTGGACGAATTAATGAGCTCAATCGACGGTTATAAGCCTGTTCAGGAAAAGTACCCACATCCGGAAACGTAAGCAGGGCATGGGATCTAGCCGTTTATGTCCGTTTACGAGGGAAAATCCCTAGGACCCCTAATCGAAAAATGGGCGTAGAAGCGCCTGACTTTAAACCGGAGTATCAGCCGACTGATCGAGGCGCTGAAGTTATACGGCGGTTACGTGGTTTGGTTGCTAGTGCGAGTGAAGTTTATTTAGCTACTGACCCAGATAGAGAAGGAGAGGCCATCGCTTGGCATCTAGAAGATGCTTTGAAACTCACTAATCCTCGGCGGGTTACATTTGGTGAAATCACCAAGACTGAAGTTAGAGCGGCGATAGCAGCACCTCGCGAAATTGATATGCAACAGGTGGCAGCTCAAGAGGGGAGGCGTGTTTTAGATCGGTTGGTAGGTTATACGGTTTCTCCGATAGTCTCAAATCACACCGGGACTACTGGCCTTTCAGCAGGTCGAGTGCAAACGCCTGCTGTCCGGTTAGTACTGGATAGGGAGCGCGAAATAAAGAGCTTCAGTTCCACTCAACACTATGGGGCCGAACTGACTTTTTCAAATACATGGACGGCTCAGTGGCTCACAAAAACTCATTTGGAAGAGGGCGGTGAGTATTTCCAGAATGAAGCCTTCGCTAAACAAATTGCTGAAATCCGATCTGTAAATGTCGTCTCTTGCGAAGAGAAAACGGCCAAACAATCACCACCGCCGCCGTTTATCACTTCGACGCTGCAGCAGGCGGCAAGTCACGTCTTAAAAATGAATCCTAAGCAAGCGATGCAGGTAGCGCAAAAGCTCTACGAGCAAGGCGCTATTACCTATATGCGTACCGATAGTCCAAATCTGTCGGAAGAGGCCATAACAGCGATTTATGGTATAGCAGAAACCAAAGGACTACCGGCGGCTGAGAAGCCCCGTAAATGGAAAGCAAAAGCAGATGCCCAAGAAGCGCATGAGGCCATCAGACCTAGTAATTTTAGTGCTGAAAGAGCAGGGGAGACCGTAGAAGAGCAAGCCCTATATCGCCTCATTTGGAATAGAGCCGTGGCCTGTCAATTAGCAGAAGCCGAGTACGCGGTGCGAACCGCTCTTTTGCAGGCTCAAGAACCCATAGATGGGCGAGTTATACAGTTTGAGGCGAAAGGGCGAAAACTAACCAGCCCTGGTTGGAAGGCTTTGGTAGAGCAAGATCAATCCGAAGAGAAAGAGAAAGAGAAAACCCCTAACCCGGTACCTAAGCTAGAGGCTGGGAATGGTTTAACCGCCAACGCAGGGCGCTTGCTCACCAAGAAAACCAAGGCACCAAAACGCTTTACAGAGGCGTCTTTGATCAAAGAACTAGAGAAACGTGGTATTGGTCGCCCGTCAACCTATGCGGCGATTATGGAGAACATCATCCATTCTAAAAACTATATCACTGTAGATAAATCTCGCTTCTTAGTCCCAACTGACAAAGCCGCACTTGTTATCGATTCGCTCAGAGGCCATTTCGGTTTTTTGGATTATGAATTCACACGGTCGATGGAAGCCGATCTAGACCAAGTAGCCATTGGTCAGGCGAGCTATAAAAAAGTGGTATCAGAGTGTCATAGCCAATTGGTGGGTGAAGTAGAGGAATTTACTTGCTCGGTAGCACCCAAGTACCCCTGTTTAGAATGCGGTAAGCCGATGCTAAAACGGAAAGGTAAACCAGATAAAGCCACAAAGAAAAAAACATATTTCTGGGGCTGTTCAGCGTATCCAGAATGTAATCACTCCTTACCCGATGATAACGGACAGCCTGGGATAAGGGCACTGAAGAAGCCACCAGTTCTAAGCGACCATAAATGTCCTGATTGCTCCGGGCCACTAGTAAAGAGGAATGGTCAGAAAGGTGTTTTTTGGGGGTGTTCAGCGTTCCCAAAATGCGATCTCACTTTGCCGGATGACAACGGAGTTCCAGGTAAAAGAGTGGCGAAGGCGGTTCCTGTTCTAAGCGAGCATAAATGTCCTGATTGCTCCAAACCGCTAGTACATCGAGTAAAGAAAGGAGCCGGTGCCTTTGATTTCTGGGGGTGTTCTGGGTACCCCGTTTGTGAAACGACGATGAACAATAAAGATGGGGTCCTAGGGATTTTCCCTCGTAAACGGACATAAACGGCTAGATCCCATGCCCTGCTTACGTTTCCGGATGTGGGTACTTTTCCTGAACAGGCTTATAACCGTCGATTGAGCTCATTAATTCGTCCAGATCCGGCAATTTCCCACTCATTTGGAAGTTGTAGGTGCCTTTCAGGTTGATGTTGTACCAGGCAACTGGGGAGGCTTGATTTGACGATCTGGATTTTTTCATCATCCTTCTGATATTCAAAGCTAGTCAGCAACTGACTGAGTATGGCCGAGTTAAAGTAGATTATAGCGTTGGTAACCAGGCGAGCACATTCGTTCCACAGTTGGATCTCCTCATCCGAGCTGCCGCGGAACTGATCACCATTGACGTTGCTGATTGCACGACGCAGTTGGTGGTAAGCCTCGCCTCGATTGAGTGCTCGCTGAACGTAGTCGCGCAGACTGACGTCATCGATGTAGTTGAGTAAATAATTCGCTTTCACCATACGATTGTATTCCGTTAGTGCCCCGAGTAACGGGTGGCTGCTTTTGTAACCTGAGAGCTTTCTAACCAATGTCGCTTGCGTTGTTTTGCGTTCATAAAGTGAGATCATGATCCGTTGTATAGTATCCCAGTGAGCCGCGATGAGCTTGGTGTTGATGGGCTTTTTCAGACTCAATTGGATTTTCTTATCCTTGTCTTCTTTGACATCGAACATCTCATTGATGACACGACCCACCTGAGCATAGCGTGGAGCAAAGCTGTACCCAAAGAGATCTAGCAATGCGAAGTTGATGTGATTGACTCCGTGCGTATCGGTAGACAGTACGTCTGGCACGATCTCGGAACTATTGTTCATCAGTAGATCGAAGATGTAGTGGGACTCGTGCTCGTTAGCACCGATCACACGAGCATTGATGGCCGCATGATTGGCGATCAAGCTCATGGCCGACACGCCTTTTTGCGTGCCAAAGTATTTTGACGAGTAACGTGTTTTAAATGTCTCACGCCGGGATTCGAACTTCTGACCATCAGCACTGGCGTGGATAACATCTTCTTGGATATTGTAGTGCTTGAAGATCGGAAGCTTAGCCGTTGCGTTGTTGATGCGATCGTTGGCTGCGTTCAGTGTTTCTAACCTCAGATAGTTCGCCTGAATGGTGCTGAGCTGATCGTAAGTGCGATCGGATATTTGAGCGATACCATAAATGCCTTGGTTGGTCGCGTTGCCCACCAAGATAGCCAACAGGTCATACTCGTGTGCTCGGCTCTTCGACTGTGCACCCAGTACATGCTTAAAGTCATCAAGGAAGCCTGTGTCGCGATCGACCATTCGCAACACATCGGCAACGCCAGTCGTGGGTAGTTGCTGGAAGAACGGATTATTGACCAAGTACTTTTTGTTGGCCGTGGGTAAGCGCCAATGGCGCTTTCCTTTGGGGTTTCTCAGGATAATATTTCGGTTGTCATCGTGTTCTAGATAGTGACTCACTTCTTGTAATCTAACACCCAGGTTTTTGGCCATTTGGTCAATGAGTTTGTTGGGATTGGCGGCTAATTTAGGCAACTGGGTGCGCTCTAATAGCGCGTCTTTTTCTTCTGTCCATCGCTCACGATTGACTAGATCAGCCTCCAAAGCCCTGTATTTAAACACATTTGGCAGTGTGAGCTGGCCATTCAACCGATTGGGGATTTGCAAGTAAAGGAACCATTCGTACCGACCTTTATTCATCACGCCGCTCGAGTCTTGCATGAACGACAATTGCTTCTTGGTAGGCAAGCGGCTATCCATTGCGCCGATTGAGATTTCACCATCGGCGATAAGATCACGCTGCGCACGATGCAGTGTAGCTGCCAGGCGCTGTGTTTTTTCACCGCCTTCAAAGTGCAAGCACAGGAATAGATCACGAAGTAAGCCTTCTCGTAAGCTCACCCGGTGATCGAAGTACTGCCACGTGGCCTCTTCAACCGATCGCTTTTGATCATTCAAAAACAGGCAAACGGATTCCAGATCTTTCGCCGCTAGAAGTTTAAAAGCATGCTGCCGTAACGCCCCAAACGGTTGTTGTTGATCTACTCTGTCGTCGATAAAAAGACGCAACACTTGCGCCGCTTTACTGACGTTACTCGCAGCTCGTTGCCAGTCTTGATAAACAGATTCTCTCGCGTATATTTTGGCTTTCTGTTTTCTTTGAAAAAGATGATGAACAAAGCCATCGGCTATTCGTTCCAGTGCCTGTTGCCAACGCGATTGCAAATAGCACAACAAGTAGAGGCGTTGATAACCAACAGGTTGGCGTTTTAGTTTGGCACCATAGTAAGTCACTCTTTCAGCAAAGTACTGCTGATTCTTCAACGATATTGATAGCTGACTTAAAACCTCATCGACTTCTAGCATCCAAGATTGAATGTGCTGATGTACGGCGAGTTCTTTTTGCAACTCACTCCTTGTAATGTTCTTAGCCGCCATTCTTAACCGCCGTAGAGTCAGTGGGTCATTGCCTTCGACAAAGTCAGACAACATAGAAGTCAAGTCAACAGAGATGAGGTCTTCGAGTTGGCGAATGAGTTGATCGTTGGTAGCACTGACGACATCACTGATCAAGTCTTGCAAAACTGAGTACCCAGGAATGCTAATTTTTTGTGCCGCTAAGTATTCAATAGCCCTGTCAAACAACGCTCGCGGTTGAGCCCATGCTTGTGCGTGTTCGCGAAGGTCTATTGTCAGCGCGGCGCTGTGCCGTTCGTTCTCCCAGCGTTGATGGTTTGTTAATTCGTATATGCGATGATAGATACGCACACGAGTTTTTTGAGTTAGATTGAAGGGACTCAGACCGGAACCGGGAAACACTTCTGAGCAGACATATTTAATATCATGCTTGATCTGGTGGTAGCCGGGACTCAAAGAAATGGGCTTCACTTTAAAGTAGCCGAGCAACACAACGAACATGCAGCGTTGATCACGCCTGCGAATCTTCTGGCACTGGGCCAATTCGATATCATTGAGTGTGAAGAAGAATCGTTGATCGTTTTGATTGAGTGCTGGCGGGCCGAACAAGTCAACAATTTCCGCTTCGGTGAGGATCTTGAGTCGTTTCTCTGTGGTCATAATCGTTACCTAAAGGCCACGATTCTAGCCAAATTACCCTAAAATGTTCGGAAATCGAAAAGTACCCCTCTCGGGAAACGTAGGCGGGGAAAGGGATCTAGCCGTTTATGTCCGTTTACGAGGGAAAATCCCTAGGACCCCAATTTGGGCGGGTTTAGTCCGCGTCACTTCAGTTTTAACAGCACCTCCCGCCAGCTCTGTGTGGACTCCCGTACACCATCCTCAATTGCCAGAAAATGCTTCTCACCACGCTCATTCACGCCGATCACCACCAGGGCACACAGCTTCGTCTGCTCTGCTCTCAATCCGCTGTAGACACCGTCTGCCCACACATACACCCAATGGCGCTTATCCAGACGCTCTTCGCACCAGCCCCGATATTCTTCTGCCCAGACCTGCTTCAGACGCGACACCCTAATCGTATCTCGAACTG
This sequence comes from Candidatus Vondammii sp. HM_W22, assembly GCF_022530855.2. Lineage (GTDB taxonomy): Bacteria > Pseudomonadota > Gammaproteobacteria > Chromatiales > Chromatiaceae > Vondammii. Next base: position 1,447,586 of record NZ_CP099567.1, read on the forward strand.
CCAGCTTAATTCTTACTTATGGTGGCGTATCTCCAATGGTTGTTTTGATGTCTCGCAACAACAAATCAACCAGATACCCCGCTCTTTTTCAATTTCCTGCGCAGCACTGGCAGAGCATTCTGACCAGCAATCCGATTGAATCCACCTTCGGGACAATCCGCCATCGAACTAGGCGTTCCAAGGGCTGCCTATCGCGTGACGGCATGCTACACATGATGTTCAAACTCGGCCGGTGTGCCGAGAAGACGTGGAGACGATTACGGGGTTTCGATTATCTGGCGAAGGTGATAACCGGAATCAAATTTAAAGAGGGTGTTGAGGTAGCAGGAGTGATCAGGTCGCCGCTTGATTCAGCTGGCTAAACACCAGATTTGACCACAACTCTACCTCTCCCTCTGACAGAGCCAACTCTTACGTCATTACTTTTCTAAAGGGATCGATTGGCGAAAAGATCACCGATCTATGGTGGAAAAGCTCAACAATAGACCTTGAAATGCCTCAATTGTCAAACGCTTAACGAAGTTTTTCTGAAGAATACAGGTGATGCACTTGCAACTGATTTTTCTAACCTCCCCACCACCTTTTTTAAGGTGTTTCCCTTCGGGCTGCTCGCTTTTTCCGGGCTTCTTTGGGGTCTGCGATCAGTGGTCGATAGATTTCAACACGGTCTCCCGGTTGCAGTTCTGCATCTTTTTTCGCTGCTTTCCCGAAAATGCCTGTTTTTACCTTTATTGGATCAATCTCAGGAAAATATTCCATTATTCGGGAGCGCTCTATCGCTTCCTGCAGTGTAATCGGCCTCTTAGCCTCAATTTTAAGGATCATCTGCTCATCTTCCCAAGCATAGGCCACTTCCACTTCAATAGTCTCACTTACCACCGTACACCTCATCTGCTCTTTTACAGAATGAATCTACCAATGTATTAGCGATCTGGCTGAATACCGCACTAAATGCCTTATCGATCAACTTTCCGGAAAACGAAAAATCCAGCTCCAGCTCAATTTTAGAAGCTGTTTCACTCAGCGCCTGCAGCCGCCACTCTCCTCGAAATTGCTTGAAAGGGCCTTCCCTGAGTTCTATTTCAATTTTTTCATGGGGAAATAACCGATTGCAGGTAGAGAACTTCTGCTTAATACCAACCCTGGCCACCTCTAATTCACCACACAGCAGATCGTCCGTCTGGGAAAGCAGCCTAGTGGAGTGGCACCAGGGAAGAAACTGCGGATAGGACTCCACGTCATTAATAAGGTCAAACATCTGTTCGGTGGAATGGGCTACCAAAGCGCTTTTATGTACAACTGGCACAGTGCTCTATCCAGGTTAGGCTAATTGAGGTCTGCATTTTATCTCACCTAGGAACTAGCAGAGGCGATATTCTACCTGATGAAGCAGAAACACAGTAGGCCGTTTTTTCACTCCCCTAAATAATTCCCATTGCATTTATAGGCTCTTCCCCTGATCAAGAGGATAAGTATCACCCAACCACTCCCTCAGGATAAAGATTCAGCCCTCCAAGGTGGAAGTAGATTGCATTGGGTATCTAGGCGTATAGATCTTTCTCTCTCATAAAGGGGTGCGTTAATCTATCCACTCAATTAGGGGAAGAGCCGGTTTATGAATATTGCCACAAACGCAGCAGGTGTTATGTATCTGATAACAAAATACCATAGCTTGAAGCTAAAACCATCTTTGCCCCCAAGTTCATCCACGACGGAAGATCGGGACATTACCCTGCCGGCAAAAAGCGCTATGGCAAGCCCTCCCAGGGGCAGAAGAAAAGTGGATGTCATGATATCCATCACATCGAACAGACCGTTGTTTTTAGTCTCACCGCCAAAACTGAATTGAAACGACCAGGAGCTGAATGACATGATTGTCACAATGCCCAACAACCAGGTACACACCCCTACCCGGGTTGCCGCCCGGCTCCTTTCAAATCCTTTGTTCTCCACCAGCCATGCAACTAGGGGCTCAACCAGCGATATGGAAGATGTCCAGGCGGCAAAAACCAGTAAGACAAAGAACAATGTACCGAAAAAGTCACCCCCGGGGATCTGGCCAAAGGCGATGGGGAGCGTTTGAAAAATCAGCCCAGGCCCGACATCGGCAGTCATGCCCGTGGCAAATACAATGGGAAAAATAGCGAGCCCGGATAGCAATGCTACAAGGGTATCCACCAACGCGATCGCTATGCTCACCTTGGCAATGGAGATACCATCGGGCAAATAGGAGCCATACATCATGATTGCCCCCACACCCAGACTAAGGGTGAAAAAAGAGTGTCCCATGGCGATCAAAATACCACCGACTGAAATCGCACCAAAATCAGGATTAAAGAGAAATCTCACACCCTCTTCGAACTTGCCAGTGGTGCCGGCAAAAACGAGAAGAATGAGCAGCAGAACGAATAGAGCAGGCATCAAAACTTTAATTGCCTGCTCCAGCCCCGGACGTACACCACGGGCAACCAGGACCGTTGTCATCACCATGAAAATGGTATGCCAGGCCAGCAACCGTTCTGGATCTGCTACTAGCCCCCTAAAGATGCTCGCCGCGCCCTCGGCCGTCACACCGGTAAAGATACCTGATGCCATGCGGACAATATAAGCCAGTGCCCAACCCGCAATGACGCCATAATAGGAGACAATAATAAAAGCGGCGAGAATGCCTAATGCTCCAACCACTCTCCAGGAAGAGGCCTTACCCGATTCCCTAGCCAATGTACACAGCGTGTTAATGGGGCTTTGGCGCCCTCGGCGGCCAATAAGTACTTCCGACATCATGATGGGAATGCCAATGAGTGCAATACAGAGAAGATAGATGAGAACAAAAGCCCCTCCCCCGTTTTCACCGGCAATATAGGGGAACTTCCAAATATTACCCAGGCCAACGGCCGAGCCGGTTGCCGCCAGAATAAACATCAGCCGCGAAGACCACTGACCATGCATTGAAATGCGCTCAGACAACCCTTGAATCCCCCTAGAAAATTCTATTTTTGTTTCGGTGTTCTGCCGTCCCACGAGAATGGATTCAGGGTAGCAGCGCTGCATTTTCAATGAAATCCTGTGACAAAACAAGGCAACCGTCCAAGTCGCCTGGACATCACACCAAAACCCGGATCGTTATTTACAGATCAAAGTGGCACACAACCACCTCTGTCACATACAATTAGCCCATGGCAAAAAAATCGAAGAAAAAGGCCCGTGACAGTGGTTCTACCATTGCCCTGAACAAAAAGGCCAAACACGAATATTTTATCCAGGAGCGCTACGAAGCGGGCATTGCCCTGGAAGGCTGGGAGGTCAAAAGCCTCAGAAACAAGAGTGTCCAGTTGAGTGAAAGCTATGTCACCATCAAGAGGAATGAAGCATTTCTCTTTGGCTGTCTGATGACGCCACTGGCTACCGCATCGACACACATACATCCCGATCCCACCAGGACCCGTAAACTCCTGCTTCATCGCCAGGAGTTGGATAAGCTGATCGGCCTGGTGGAGCGAAAGGGCTTCACCTTGGTCCCAACGGCCATGTATTGGAAAAAGGGGCTCGCAAAAGTCGAGATAGGTTTGGCCAAAGGCAAACAGTTACACGACAAACGGGCTACCGACAAAGATCGCGACTGGCAGAGAGACAAACAGCGTATTCTCAAGGCCCACTGATCCCAGGGTAATCTAAATCCCTATCCGACATTCAGTGTATGACAAGGAACTTTTTATACTCTATAATGTCTCCTGCATCTTTACGCACATGGGGGCGACATGGTTTCGACGTGGGTGATGAAACCTGAGGTGCATGCCGAGGATACAGATTCCCTCGTAAATAATTCTGTAACACTATAGTTGCCAACGACGACAACTACGCTCTCGCCGCTTAATAACCGGTAGAAGCCGTCTGACTGGAGCCGTTCTTGTGCGTCCAGAGTCCTTCGGGGCGTTCAGGCGTCACAGCTCACAAGATCGCGAAGAAACATGTCCGGGGTGGATTCGCTAAAACTTAACCGGGACCGCCGTATGCACGCCCTGTCTGTCGGGCAGTAGCCGGTTAAACACAATCGACAGCTCTAAGCATGTAGAGCCAAAGGCAGAGTACTTGCGGACGCGGGTTCGATTCCCGCCGCCTCCACCAATAATATCAATTTAGTTGCAAGCTGTTATGTTCCTCTGAAAGCCAAAAAGAGGAACATTTTCAGCCACTATCTTGTAGCCGTTCAGTGATGCCATTTTTTATTTTGGGAAGAAATTAAGTAGGTATTAACGAGTCAGCGCAGGATAACTAAGCGCTTAGGTTAGTCATTTACTTCCCCCAGTGCTATAATAACCCCGGCACCGCGCCAGGATGGCAAAACCAGAATGGAAGCTCGCCCCGCACCACCGACCTGCAACCCCAAAGCCATGACGTAACCCATTCCCAGTTGCCTGCTTGCCGACGATGCCGTCATGATGTGAGACGACATATAGATAGCGAAAACCGGGATATGATCCAATACGATTGGATTAGGTGGGATGATAAGGAAAATCAGAGGGTTAGAGGGCATTTAATCGTTAGGTAAAAAATGAGAAAATGCGACTCATCAAGCCCCAAAGGCTTTAATAAAGTAAAACCGTCAAGATAAACGCGACGAGAACAGCTTACTATTTTGCTTCTTCGCGGTCCTGTAGTGAGCGAAGTGTTTCATATAGACGCTCAACTCCAGATTGTTCAAGCCCATGGAGTGTCACTAGTTCGATGATCAGTGCAGCCCATATAGCTGCTGGGTTTGAGCTGGGATCATCTTTTGTCATATCGAAAGCAACCTGGGAGGCTGTCCTGAACTTCTCTGCTTGGCGCTCCCACTCCTTTTGCTCGCCAGATGAGCGTTCCGTGGGAGGTTCAGGTTCTGGTGTGGGCTGTTGAGCCATAATCATGGCGCCACTCCCTGTTAGTAACCAGTTGGCATTGCAATCGAGGCGTGCGAGCGCTGCAATAACCTGGCTTCCAGGGGTATGTCCACCTGATTCATAACGCTGCCAGGACTTCTTCCCAATACCCAGCAAACCATCCATCTCTGCTTGAGATACCCCAAAATGCTCCCGAAGCTTCTTTAATCGGTCAAAAAACCTATTATTTAGGGTATTACTTTCTTCGTCCAAAGCGTTACCCTTTTTAATTTTCTTATTCATAGGGTAACACTTCCCGTTATTATCTCTATAAAACAAATAGTTATATTCATCTTTAACAATATGCTGCGTAATTAGGGTAATACTTAAAGCGATACCCTATATACTGGTTGACACGCCTCATTTTTCATGGCTATCATGCACCGCATGAAGAATAAAATTCCTACAAAAAAATACCCCCGGGAGGATTGGCATCCAGCAGATATCAAAGCCGCCCTGGAAAAAGCCGGTTGGTCACTATCTCGGCTCTCTATCCATCACGGCTACGCCAGCCGCAACACACTAAAGCATGCGCTACAGCGTAGTTGGCCCAAGGGTCAACGGCTGATTGCCCAGGCAATCGGTGTTCCACCCGAAAAAATCTGGCCTTCCCGATATAGAAAACATTCACCTGATGCCTCCAAAAAGTCTAACCCAAAACAGAGAAGAAGGCGCGTTGAAGGATAACAATTCCTACCTTCTTTCTATCTCGATTCGATTTCAACCTATACCTCGGCTGAAAATCTCGCCAGTACTCGTTTTGGAAGGAGATAACTTATGAGCTTTCCAAGAAAACGGCGTAACTGGAAGCGAGTGCGTCCGAGCAATCTTCGGGATGCCTTTCGTCTCTGCAAAGAGTATGCAAGAGAGAAGAAAAACCTAAGCGTTGAACGGATCGCCGATCTGATGGGTGTGTCGGTAGACAGCCTCTATAAGTGGTTATCCAACGGCAAAATGCCTGCCTCGATGATCCAGGGCTACGAACATTTCTGCGGTATTCATCTTGTCAGCGATTACCTGGCCTCCAGCGCAAACAGACTGGTGATTGATATCCCTACTGGTCGAGCCGTTTCGGCGATGGAAACCAATGAGCTGCAGGCCGTTTTTTCAGATGCCTTCGGCATGCTGATCCGTTACTACAACGGTGAAGCCGATCAGCAGGTGACAGAGGATAACCTGACCTGCATTTTAGCCGGCTTGGTCTGGCACCGTGAGAATGTACGAAAGACGGAACAACCAGAACTCGAATTCGGAGTTAAGGAGTGAACAAGAGATCTCCTGTTCACTCCTTGAGTAATCCAGATACCACGCTAGTTGAGATTGCCGAGGCGCTTGGTCTTAGTAAAAAAAGCGTATCAACTCGCGCCAAACGCGCAAGCTGGCCATACCGGGAAAAGGCGGCCCTGGGAGGTCAAAGACGTCTCTACTCTCTAACATCACTCCCCGATGAGATGGCAGTCAGCCTGGTGATGCTACGCATTAAGCATCATGAGCCAAGCCCGGCAGAGATCCAGAAGGCGGCGAAACGCCTGTCGAACAATGCAAAGAACCGCATTCTACGCCAAGCCGCTTCAGAGATTGCCACTAAACCTCTCGCAGAGCTGCCTGAACCCGTAGAAACCCCTCTGGGCACAGCGTTTTCTGGAAGAGATCCCTGCCGAATTTAAAAACTACGGTCGCATGGGCAAGAACGCGATCCGAGCAATCAAGCCTTTCGTGCGCCGTACCATGGATGGCCTCTGGCCGATGGATGTTGTGACTGTCGATGGACACATTTTTAAAGCCTATGTCCGTCATCCGGCTACCGGTGCCCGTTTCCGACCGGAGGTCACTACTGAGTTTTTCCTGAGCGATTACGCAATACCACATTTCGATTATCGTCCTCATCAATGCGCTGGCCAACCCGTTGCAGCTTATCGTTCATCTTTTTCTCCATCGATTTAACCCGCTGGGCAGGCTCTGTATTCATGCTATCTAGCATGGAACCTTTGTAACTGCTCTGAGGCAGTAGAGCCCATCAGAAAGAACTGTGCTGCCAGCACACAGACTGGATCTGGCATATCGAACGATCTCCGCACTCTGAAAACCGCGGAGCCGACGCAGTTGGATCTTCATTGGCCTGCCGTCCTGCGTCGTCTCAACAGCTGCCACGAAAGGAATTTTATTACGAGACCCTCGCCCACGCTTTCCCGGTTTCTCACCACCAATACAGGCATCATCCATCTCGATGCGACCAGCCAGTTTTTTTTGACTCTGACGTTCCATTATCACCTGCATCAGTTTGTGCTTGAGCTTCCAGGCTGTATTGTAGTTCACACCAATTTCACGGGACAGTTGCAAGGCAGAAGTACTTTTTTTACGCTGAGTCAACAAATAGATGGCCAGAAACCACTTCTTCAACGGCAGCTTGGTGCCGTGAAAGATGGTGCCAGCAATCAGGGAGCTTTGGTGGTGGCATTTATGGCACTGATATATCTTACGGCTTTTGAGTTCACAACCTGTTGTGTTGCCACACTCAGGACATATATATCCGGTAGGCCAACGCAGTCGGTACAATGCTTGTTGACATTGCTCTTCAGAACCATACTTTTCAATAAATTCGTGCAAACTAGGACCTTTTTGAAACTGCACTGTATTTTTTGTCATGATAGAAAACCCTCTGTATTCAGTAGCTTATATTATGCAATGACCACCGGCTCAATAGCTGAGCCTGTTAGGTAATCAGGAAAACAATTAATAGAAACAATCGCCCTACTCAGCCAGATCTTCAATCTCTATCAGAAACGCAATCCAGACGCGCAAGCACCACAATGCTACACAAACACTATTCAAAATGGATCAAAACCGACGCCTACGACATGGTCGCCAGAGCCAACAAACGCTTGAAGTTGTAAATCAGAAAAATAAAGGAAGAAAAGCGGGGATTGAGGCATCTTTCGGAAGCTGCCTAGTCCCCAAAAGGTCCAAAAACAGCTAAAAAGCAGTCCAAAAAATAACTAACTACTTAATTATTAAGGGAATAAAATGGCGGAGAGGCAGGGATTCGAACCCTGGGAGGGGATAAACCCTCGCTGGTTTTCAAGACCAGTGCATTCAACCGCTCTGCCACCTCTCCAATTTCGACGCGAAGGATACATGATTACCCCTCGGTTATGCTAGCCCCCACGTAATAAAAAATGGCTGGTATCTTGAAATATTGCACTTTCCACCCAATTTAGTATGCTGCGAACTAAATATATGTGCCGGGGTCTCAATTACACAGATTTCCGAAAACCTTCAACAGAGCTATAGTAAAGAGAGAAAAACCAATTATGAATCGTCTTGACTATTCCGTCGCCCGCCCGGCTGCCGATGCCCTTTCGGTCAACAAGGTCGTCAAAAACACGTACATACTGCTGTCTGTAACCCTGTTCTTCAGCGCAATAATGGCTGCTGTATCGGTAGTGACACAGATGCCACCGATGACTTATCTCTTGAGCATCGGCGGTGCTTTCCTGCTGATGTGGCTGGTTTTGCCAAAAACTGCAGACTCATCAGCCGGTCTGGTAACAGTTTTCGCCATAACCGGCCTAATGGGATTTGGTCTTGGTCCGATACTCAGTCACTACCTGAGCCTGCCTAATGGCCCACAGATTGTCGCCACTGCTTTTGGTGGTACCGGCGTGATCTTCCTCGGTCTGTCTGGCTATGCTCTGACTTCCCGTCAAAACTTCAACTTTATGGGTGGCTTCCTGGTTGCCGGCCTGTTGATGGTATTTGTAGTCGCCCTGGCGAATATCTTCCTTAATATGCCTGCTCTTTCACTGGCACTCTCAGCCGTTGTTATCATGCTGATGAGCGGATTCATTCTGTATGACACCAGCCGTATGGTACATGGTGGTGAAAACAACTACATCCTGATGACGGTCAGCCTCTATGTGAGCATTTTCAACATCTTTGTTCACCTGCTCCACCTCCTGGGTTTCATGTCCGGTGATGACTGAGGCTAAACGCTGACTTTTTGGAAAGCCCCTGTCTCCGGGGCTTTTTTATTACTGGAGAGAGAATAGTATGGACTGGATGAAGGTTGGCTCTGCTTTGCTTCTGGTGATGATGATTGTGCTGTTGTATCCCAGGGCAAAACGGATGATGAGCGAAGCACCCAAAGCAGAAGCCGGTGACTGGCGCTCCGCCATCCTGCCGATACTGGGTGTCATCGGTTTCGTGATCTTTTTGATGATGACAGTTTGAGATTTTAAACCCTCGCCGACCATCAACTATCCAAGCAGTTCAATCCCACCCATATAAGGCCTAAGTACTTCAGGAACACGAATATGCCCATCCCCCTGCTGATAGTTCTCCATTACAGCGACTAGGGTACGGCCAACGGCAAGTCCTGAACCATTAATGGTATGAACCAGCTCCGGCTTTCCCGTCTCTGGGTTGCGCCAGCGGGCCTGCAGGCGCCGGGCCTGAAAATCACCGAAATTGGAGCAGGATGAGATCTCTCTGTAAGTCTCTTGCGCTGGCAACCAGACTTCCAGATCGTAGGTTTTAGTGGATGAGAATCCAAGGTCGCCGGTACACAGAGTTACCAATCGGTAAGGTAACTCCAATTTCTGCAGAATAATTTCAGCATGGCCGGTAAGCTCTTCAAGGGCCTGATAAGAGTCACCCGGCCGAACCACCTGCACCATCTCCACCTTTTCAAACTGGTGCTGGCGAATCATGCCACGGGTATCCCGGCCATAAGAGCCCGCCTCACTGCGGAAACAAGGCGTTTGGGCTACCCAACGCCTGGGCATATCGGCATCTTCAATAATCGCGTTGCGCACTAGGTTGGTAACAGGCACTTCCGCTGTGGGAATCAGATAATAGGCAAGCTCACCCGAGAGCTTGAACAGGTCCTCTTCAAATTTTGGCAGCTGACCGGTACCACGTAAACTCTCAGCGTTGACCAGATAAGGGACATAGGTCTCGGTGTAGCCGTGTTCTTCGGTGTGGGTATCCAACATGAACTGGGCAAGCGCCCGCTGCATTCTGGCCAGCGGACCCTGCAACGTGACAAAACGGGAGCCGACAATCTTCGATGCCGCTTCGTAGTTCATCAAGCCGCTGGCAACACCCAGGTCCACATGATCTTTAGGCTTAAAATCGAATTGGGCAGGCTCGCCCCAGCGCCGCTCCTCGCGGTTGGATGCTTCATCCTTCCCTTTAGGGACGCTTGAATGGGGGATGTTTGGAATCCCCATGGCAATTGTGCTAAACTCTTTCTGGACGCGGTTCAGATCATCCAGGGCGGCTTTCAGCTTATCCCCAAGGTCGGACACTTCATCCAGCAGAGGCTTAATATCTTCATCTGCGGCCTTGGCCTTGCCTATCTGTTTGGAACGCCTGTTGCGCTCGCTCTGCAACTGCTGGGCGGCAACCTGCAAAGCCTTGCGCTCAACTTCCAGTCGCGAAATAAGCACCACATCCAACTCAACACTGCGACGCTTGAGTTGTTCAGCGGTTGCTGCAAGATCATTTCTTAATAAACGGGGGTCCAGCATTATCTATTCACCACTATTAACGACAGCGGGCCAGCTTACTATCTGGCCCGGTTTAACCAAAGTATTCAGATGCTCAAGAACCTTCGCCACTTTTTCCGGCTCGTCGAAAAACTCAAGCACCAGCGGCAGATTGAGCGACATATCCAATAGAGTTGAGGAGTGCATCTCTCCCGACTGCCCAAAACCGGCAATCCCGCGAAAAGTGGTCACGCCGCGCACTTTCTCCTCATCGTGCAGCAACTCCATCAGACGCTGAAACTGGTGCTCACCCTCTGTGAGGTAGATTCGGACCATAGTGACATTGTTTATCGTCATATCTGTCTCCCGATGATCAACCCTATCCAGCAGGCGAAAACGCAGGCTGAAACAGAGATCATCATATTCAGGCCAGCTTTGAGGTAGTCTGCCTGCTCTATCAGATTAATGGTCTCAATAGAGAAAGTAGAGAAGGTGGTAAAAGCGCCGAGAAAGCCGATCAGCAGCGCACCTCTCAGTTCGGGGCTCACACTCATTCGTTCCAGGAAAAACACATACAAGAAACCCATAACCAGGGAACCCAGCAGATTCACCACCAGTGTTCCATAGGGGAACTCCCGCCCTACAACTGCATAGATACCATTAGAGACCCAGAAACGCATCAAGGCTCCGGCAGCACCGCCTGCAGCTATGGTCAGAACCTGGGACAAATGATTTCTCCTGATGGGGCCAAACGGGGTATTTTACACTTACTGAGAGAGAGGGATAATTATTCCGTTTTTTTCACTGCGTCTATCTCTGCTTTTCTATCCAATTCTTCAAGGCGCTGTAGCTTTTCGCCGATTTTTATCTCCAGACCACGATCAACAGGTTGATAGTAACGACGTTCTCCCATCTCTTCCGGAAAATAGCGCTCCCCTGCTGCATAACCATCAGGCTCATCATGGGCATACCGATAAGCCTTGCCGTATCCAAGCTCTTTCATCAGCCGGGTCGGGGCATTTCTCAAGTGAATAGGGATCTCATGGCTACCGGATTCGCGGATCTCTTTCATCGCAGCGTTATAGGCCATATAGACTGCATTGCTTTTCGGGGCACAGGCGAGATAGATAACCGCTTGGGCAATGGCCAATTCTCCCTCGGGGCTGCCAAGACGCTCCTGAGTCTCCCAGGCACTCAGCGCAATGGTCAGACCGCGGGGGTCTGCGTTGCCGATGTCTTCCGATGCCATGCGAACAACCCGCCGTGCAATATAGAGGGAATCGCAGCCGCCATCCACCATTCGGCAGAACCAATAGAGTGCAGCATCAGGGGCAGAACCTCGCACAGATTTATGCAGGGCTGATATCTGATCGTAAAATGCCTCCCCGCCTTTATCAAACCGGCGGTGACCGCCAACGGCAACCTCCTCTACCGTTTTCCTGGAAATAACTCCGTCATCGGATAGGTCAGAGGCAATCTCCAGTAAATTAAGCGCCCTTCTAGCATCACCGTCTGCTGCTTCTGCAAGTAATCGACCTAACTCTGGAGCCAACTCTATGCCACTGTCGCCCAGCCCTCTTTCAGAATCCGCCAGCGTCTGAACAATGACCTGTTCCAACTCATCACTGCTCAGACTTTTGAGCACATAGATCCGGGCTCGGGAGAGCAGTGCATTATTCAGTTCAAAGGATGGGTTTTCTGTGGTGGCACCGATAAAGACCACGGTTCCATTTTCCACATGGGGAAGAAAGGCATCCTGCTGGGCCTTATTAAAGCGATGTACCTCGTCGATAAAAAGTAGTGTCGCACGCCCTGCTGCCTGAGTTCTGCGTGCTTGTTCGACGGCATTCCGAATATCTTTTACACCGGACAATACAGCCGACAGACTGATGAATTCTGCCCCTGAATGTCGGGCAATAAGGCTGGCCAGGGTGGTTTTTCCTGTTCCCGGAGGCCCCCAAAAGATCATCGAGTGGAGGCGGTCGGACTCGATTGCCATACGCAGCGGTTTTCCCTCACCCACGATATGGGACTGCCCGAGAAATTCAGAGAGTTTTCGTGGCCGCATGCGGTCAGCCAGCGGACGTATCCCTTCTATATCCGAGGCTGAAAAGAGGTCGCTGTCGATCACGGGCAAGTTATATTAAGGCCGGTAGATATCAAATTCGCCAGGGGCATTGAAGACAAAAAAGCTATCACTGAATTCAGGATTCTGCTTGATATCATAAAACTGGAAACGGGTAAGCTGGCCAAATTTGTCAGCCATCTCCATGCGTCTCAATTGATTTTCGGTAAAAGCCAGAAGAATTCGGATAAACTGGCTCTCTTCGTCCCGGGGAATCAATTCCACCCAGGTGAATCCACGGCTGTTACCAATATCGATCACCTCAAAGTGATTTTCTACCGGGTCACCACCGACCAGTAGCATGGCGGGAGTACCCCGCAGTGCTCTGCTCTGGGATTGAACACTCACCTGTTCGAGTTCGGGGTCGTACAGCCACACCTGCCGACCATCGGCAATGATCTGCTGCTTGTCCGGTTCAGAATAGTCCCAGCGGAATTTACCGGGGCGCTGGAGATAAAATATCCCTTGTGAGCGAATTGCCTGCTGTTGATTCTGATCGAGCACCGATTGTTCGAAACCGGCTTCCATACTCTGCAGTTGATCAAGAAAGCGTGTCATCTGCTCAACCCCTGTTGCCGCCATCGCCGTGACAGGGAAGAACAGGAACCATACTACCGGCATCAACCGGCTTAAAATAATACGATTTATCACCTTCATCTCGCTGGTGGTGGAGGCGCCAACACCTCTCTGTTTCCGTTGCTCTGTGCCGGCGTCACTATACCGGTTCGCTCCATCTCTTCGACCAATCTGGCCGCGCGGTTATAACCAATCTTCAGGCGCCGCTGCACACCTGAGATGGAGGCACGCCGTGTTTCGGTAACGATCTGCACGGCCTCATCGTAGAGGGGATCGACATCTTCAACATCACCGCTCTCTCCAGAGAGACCAGGGATTGCCTCTGTTGGTTCCAGAAGAATGGTATCAATGTAGTCAGGTTTGCCGGTTTTCTTTAAATGCGCCACCACCCGGTGGACTTCATTATCATCGACAAATGCCCCATGAATGCGTTGCGGGATATTACCTCCTGGTGGCATGTAGAGCATATCGCCATTACCCAACAGATGTTCGGCACCCATCTGGTCGAGAATGGTGCGGGAATCGATTCGGGATGAGACCTGAAAAGCGATGCGCGTGGGAATGTTAGCTTTAATCAATCCGGTGATGACATCCACCGATGGACGCTGGGTCGCCAGCAGCAGATGAATACCTGAAGCCCGAGCTTTCTGCGCCAGTCGTGCAATCAGCTCTTCAACCTTCTTGCCCACCACCATCATCATATCGGCCAACTCATCGATGACGACCACGATATAGGGCAAGGTGGTCAAATTGGGTATCTGTTCCGCCTCAATCAGGGGGTCCGGCTGAAACAGCGGATCAGCGATCGATTCACCCCGCTTCTCTGCATCGACGACTTTTTTGTTGTATCCAGCAATATTCCGCACACCAAGGGATGCCATCAGGCGATAACGGCGTTCCATCTCACCCACACACCAGCGTAGAGCGTTGGCGGCCTCCTTCATATCGGTCACAACCGGTGTCAACAGATGAGGAATTCCTTCATAAACCGATAACTCCAGCATCTTCGGGTCAACCATGATCAGCCGCACTTCCTGTGGCGACGATTTATACAGCAGGCTCAATATCATGGCATTAACGGCAACGGATTTGCCTGAACCGGTGGTACCGGCAATCAATGCGTGAGGCATTTTACCAAGATCGGCCACCGATGGATTGCCAGAGATATCCTTGCCCAGGGCCAGTGTCAGTGGTGATTTTGCTTCATCGTATGCCTCGGACTTAAGCACCTCACTCAGGTAGACCATCTCGCGGTGTTCATTGGGAATTTCGATACCGATTACCGATTTCCCTGGGATCACCTCCACCACCCGGACACTGATGGTGGAAAGCGCGCGGGCCAGATCTTTGGCCAGATTAGTGATTTTGCTGGCCTTGGTACCGGGTGCCAGATGCAGCTCAAACAGGGTAATTACCGGGCCTGGCAATACAGCAACTACCTCGGCCTCTACACCAAAATCCTTCAGTTTCAGCTCTACCTGTCTTGAGAGTGCCTCAAGGGCCTCATTTGAATAGCCCATACCGCTCGGCTTGGCATCATCCAAAAGAGCCAATGGCGGCAGACTACCTTCCGTAGTTGGCTCAAATAGCGGCACCTGGCGCTCTTTTTCAATCCGTTCGCTCGGCTTGACTGCGCGAATGATCGGTTCATTTTTTGGCGGCTTGCGCTTTTCGATCTTCCTCTTTTCCACTTTGAACACTTCACTGCGCTGTTTTTTCACATCCCTTGCCCTGCGGGCTTCGATAATTTTCATCCAGGCGGACGAGAGCTTGCGAAACAGCCACAACACCATTTCTCCAATACGATCCATGACCGTGAACCAGGAGATGCCGGTAAACAGGGTAAAACCCGAAAGCACCAATGCCAGCGCCAGCAGTGTTCCACCGGCAAAGCTGAAAACATTGACCAAACCACTCTGGAGAAAACTGCCCAGTATTCCACCAACGCCGCCGGGCAGTTCAAGGCTGATGTGGGAAAGATGCATGGCGGTCAGACTGCAACCCGCACCCAGCGTTAGAATAAAACCGATCCAACGCAGTGCAATAAGATGGATGTTGACGCTGTTATCCAGATTACGCTCTTTAATAATCAGCCAGCCACCCCAGCCGATCATTAACGGGAAAAGAAAACCGAAAAGGCCAAATAGATAGAGAAACACATCGGCGAACCAGGCACCGACAGGCCCTCCGCCATTGAGCACCTGGTTACGCGGACCGGTATAAGACCAGCCAGGATCATTGGATGAATAGGTCACCAGTGAAAGCATTAGATAGGCAACCACAGCGATAAGCAGCAATAGCGCACCCTCACGCAACCTCTGCCCTGCATGTGAGCTTTGAGCATCGAGTGTCTGATCTGTGCGACTAGCTTGTGCCACCTTATTCCCCATAAAATATAGATTTTAATTATACACTTAGAAGACTAATCTAGTCTAATTTCGCAAAATTATGAAACAGCAAAAAAACAGAGCAGTTCTATGGCTTAATAAACTAAGCCAGCTTTACCCTCTGCATTACATTACGTAAAATTCACCACAATTGAAGCTTGGCTGTTGCTGGAACCGGACAGTCTGCACCGTTTAACCTGGAGTGATTATACATGACCGATACAAAACATTGCCGTCTGCTTATCCTGGGGTCAGGACCAGCGGGATACACAGCCGCTGTCTATGCAGCAAGAGCTAATCTTGATCCTGTACTGGTCACCGGGATGGAACAAGGTGGCCAGCTCACCACCACCACTGACGTGGATAATTGGCCTGGCGATCATGCAGGTGTTCAAGGTCCAGAACTGATGGACCGTATGCTCAAGCATGCCGAGCGTTTCGATACCGAGGTGATATTCGATCATATCCACACCGCGGATTTAAGCAAGCGCCCTTTCACTCTGTCGGGTGATCAGCATGTTTACACCTGTGACGCTCTGATTATCTGTACCGGTGCCTCCGCCCAATATCTGGGCATGGAGTCGGAAGAGGCCTTCAAAGGGCGCGGCGTTTCCGCCTGCGCCACCTGTGACGGCTTTTTCTACCGAGACCAGAAAGTCGCCATTATCGGCGGCGGCAACACAGCAATCGAGGAGGCACTCTACCTCTCCAACATTGCTAAAAAGGTTGTCATTGTACATCGCAGGGATCAATTCCGTTCAGAGAAAATTCTTGCCGACCAGCTAATTAAAAAAGCCAAGGATGGGAACATCACCATCGAATGGGATCACGTGCTGGATGAAGTATTGGGAGACCAGACCGGTGTTACCGGAATGCGAATCAAAAGCGTGAAAGACGGCTCCACCCGGGAGATCGATCTTCAGGGCATCTTTATCGCGATTGGGCACAAACCCAATACCGACCTGTTCGAAGGCCATCTGGATATGCAGCATGGCTACCTGACAGTACAGGGCGGGATCGATGGCAAAGCAACCCAAACCAGCATCGAGGGTGTTTTTGCTGCGGGCGATGTAATGGACCACGTGTATAAGCAGGCGGTCACTTCTGCCGGCGCGGGTTGTATGTCGGCACTGGATGCCGAGCGTTATCTCGATGCACTGGAAACCGGTAAAGCAAAGCCTATTTAGTGACCTATTTGAACATAAGTAACTGGGGCTCAGAGATTACTGTTTTCCAATAGAGACCTGGGGTGCAACCTGCACAGGCTGCACCCTACAATCTTCGCACCTTGTTTAAAGGTCTGGCGCTATCGTGCCAGATTTCCCCACGCAATCAGCTCCAATACATGACAACCGACTATAATCTCCTGCATTCGATTGACCTGCAGAAATGAGAGGCAGGTAGAGTGCCTGGGATCATCGTCATCACTTTAGGAGCCCTTCAGGTTGCGGTTACGTATTTTTCCAAGCAAGCTTAGTCGCTTTTCCCCACCGCATACCTTCAACTGAAAACTTAGCTGCGGCACCTCACCCTTCCAGCCCAATAGCTCGAGACTCTCTAATCGCATACCGGTGAGACTGAGACCCTTGATCAATATCGGGTGTCAATATTCATCGCTGTTGGGATCATGAGTATTGTGGGCCAGCCCCGGCATATTGACATCCACCCTCTCAGCATTGCGTACAGCAATGCTCTCGATCTCTTCAAAGTAGCTTATTATGCAGATGGAGGTAAGGCTTCGATAATATATAGAGAACCGTGGCGACAAACCCTTGCACATCACTACCATAAAGCATGCGCACCGCATAATGCTGTCCCTCTGCCAACAACTGAACTTTGCCATTTGCCGTGTGAGTGGTGACCACCAGGAAGGTACCCGATCAGCTTCACGCTGTAACACTCTTCATGTTCGGGGGATATACGCTGGAGTTGCAGCACCGATTCAATACGCAGATTATTAACCCGGCGGACATTTACATATTGATATAATGCCTGTATGAGAATAGGTGCACGCAAACTCGGCACTGAGCAACAAGAACTCCTGAGACAGCAAGCCGTTCAGCTCCGCCTGCAAGGAAAGAGCTTTAAGGAAATAGGCGGCTTATTGAATGTTCATCCAAATACGGCTGGACTTGCATAAGCGCTATCGTGTTAGTGATGAAGAAGCCCTGGCCATCGCGAAGCGAGGACCAAAAAGTGCGGCACCGTCGCCTGACTGAAGTTCAGGGGCAAAAAGTCATTGAAGCGATTCGGGATCATATGCGAGGTATAACTGAAAGTGGCGTTTGACAGGCACCGAAAAAAACAGCGTACCTAGTTGATTTGAAACTGCAAAGTAATCAAACAACTAACTGAGGTACGCCACCACGGATAAGAATACAGTTGTTTCGATCGAAGATCGAGAGCAGATCGCTGATCCACTGACAGAGTTGCACAGAATGGGAGCCCGAAAGCTGATTGAACAAGCGATAGAAACGGAGTTGCAAGCCTTGTTACCCCAGTTGCCGAACAACAAACCGAGCATGGTCATGCTGCTGTCGTACGCAATGGTTACCTGCCGGAACGAGTCATCCAAACAGACATAGGTCCAGTGACCGTGAAGGTACTCAAGGTACGATCTAGATCTAGAGACCCGATCACTTTCCACGCTGCGTCGCCCCCCTCTATATTCGCAAAACCCGTTCGCTGGAAGCCGCGATTTCCTGGCTGTATCTCAAGGGTGTAAGCTGCGGTGAAATGGGGGAAGCACTCAAGGTGCGGGCCGGCCCGGAAGCAAAAGGGTTATCTGCCAGTGCGGTTTCCTGACTGAAGCAGGTATGGGCACAGGAGTGTCTGGATTGGTGTGCCACCAGATTGGACAAAGCTCGCTGGATATACATCTGGGTAGACAGCATCTACAGTGGCTTGAGAGCTGAACAGGCAAAACTCTGCGCATTGGTTATTAGGCTCTTTCCCTAAGAGTGGTTAGGTTAACGTACCCCTATGAGAGACAAATATCTATATGCCCAGGTCCTGTGAAATGCCCCCATTCTATGGCCACTTGGCGTGTTAGGTTCTCCGCATTTCACGTAATCCAAAATACGCCATCTCTGGCGTGACGTAGTGTTGTGAACTGTGGGGTCGCCGCTCATTATATCGGCAACGCCACTGTTCAATAACAACTCTGGCTTCGGTCAGGCTACCAAATATCTCTGCATTTAAACACTCCTTAGCGGAAAATGCCGTTGAAGCTTTCATTGCTGCCATTTTGCCAGGGTTTTCCCGGTTCAATATTGGCTAGCTTAATATCATGCTTTTCCAGTTCCTCGCGCAGTACGAGGGCCAACAGCTCAGCTCCGTTGTCGCTGCGAATGGCTCGGGGAATTCCGTAGCGAATGATTAATTCACGTAGCACCGCTTTCACGTGTTGCCTCTGTAGGTATCGACCAGTTTTGATTGCCAGACAATAACCGGTTGCTTCGTCCTTGACCGTCAAGCACCGCAGAGGCTCTGCGTCATGATAGCGGTCATGTACGAAATCCCATGCCCACACATCATTCCGTCGTAGCGCCAATCCCTCCAGTTTTACCCCAGTGCGAATCTTCCGTCGAGGGCGATAAGGCGGCAAACACAGGCCATTAAGCCGCCAGAGTCGATATACGCGTTTGTTGTTTACCTGCCAACCTCTGAGCCGCAGATAGGCGCCTGATAAACGATAGCCCCAACTGGGATCCTCCCGCACCACTACACGCAACGCGGCCGACAGATGCCGGTCACGACGTTCTCGTTTTGAACTATAATGAAGCCCCGATCGCGGTGTCGTACAAAGCCAGCTTGCTCGCCTTTGGCTAAGGCCCCGTTCAATAGCAAACAATGCCATGGCGCGCTTCGCGCGGGGGCTCACCACTTTTTTGCTTGTATCTCCTTCATGACCTCTACTTCCAGGTCACGTTCTGCTAGCAGCTTTTTGAGCCGCATGTTCTCATCCTTGACTCGCTTTAGCTCCCGCACATCTGAAACTTCCATCCCGGCATACTTGTTGCGCCAACGGTAGATCGACTGCTCCGATACGCCGTGTTTGCGTGCTGCCGCCACGGCCGTTTTGCCTCTGCATCGCGCAGTACAGCCACGATCTGCTCATCTGAAATTTGAAGACAGTCCTAAATTCTGAGTAACTACCCAGGATAGGCAGATGATCGACAAGAAAGAGCTCCAGACGATAGCCCAGGCGGCCGCTAATGACATCAAAACTGAAGAAGATCTCAACGAGTTTCGGCAAATGCTGCCAAAAATCACGGTCGATGCAGCACTCAACGTTGAACCGGCTGATCATCCTGGCTTTGCCAAACATGAACAGTCCGAAGCGAGTAATAGCCGCAACGGCACTACTGGCAAGACCTTGCAAACGGAGGATGGCCAGTTTGAACAGGATACTCCACGAGATAGAGCGGGCAGCTTTAAACCCCGACTGGTTAAAAAGCACCAGCGTCGATTTACCTCAATGGATGACAAGATCCTCTTCTTGTATGCTCAGGGTATGACGACCCGCGAAATCGTCACGACATTCAAGGAAATGTACGGAGCCGATGTCTCCGCCACGCTCATATCCAAAGTTACTGATGCGGTTATCGAGCAGGTTGTCGAATGGCAATCTCGCCCCCTGGATGCGATTCAGCCTGTTGTTTATCTGAACAGCATTGTCATTAAAATCCGGCAATACAAGAAAATGATCAACAAAGCAATTTACCCCGCTTTGGGCGTCAACCTGGAAGGCCACAAGGAATCATCGAGGATGTGGCTGTCGGAGAATGAGGGTGCCAAGTTCTGGCTGAACGTGCTGACAGAGCTTCAGAATCGCGGTGTGGAGGATATTTTGATTGCCTGTGCCGATGGCTTAAAGGGCTTTCCTGATGCAATCAACACGGCTTTTCCGAATATCCAGCTGTGTATTTGTGCATATGCTACGGAACTCGATGAAGTAGGTGCCCTGGAAAGACTACAAGCCTGTGGCGGCTGATTTGAAAAAGAGTTACCAGTCCATCACCGAGGAAGAAGCCTTACCAGCGTAGGATAAATTCTCTGACCGAGTGAGCTGGCAGGCTTTGATTTTATCCAAAGTCAGGTAAACGAAGAACTGATTACTGCACTGCATCACTGTGAATTTATGGAAGAGGCCCAGAGCATCGTTTTTGTGGGCCTGGTACCGGTGAAACCCTCCTGATGACTACAGTCGCGGTGCAGGCCTTCAGCACCATCATAAACCTATTCGCTTTTTATCAACTATTGAGCTGGTTAACCTGCTGGAGCAGGAGAAACAACCCGGTAAACAGGGGGCAATGGCTAACAGGTTGATGCATGCGGATCTCGTGACTCCTGGTGAACCGGGTTATCTTCCCTTTAGCCAAGCAGGTGGTGCTTTGTTATTCCATCTTCTCAGCAAGCTGTATGGGACGCACCCGCGTCATTATTACCACCAATGTCAGCTTCATTAAATGGTCGAATCTCTTTGGTGATGAAAAGATGACTGCACTGCTTGATCGGCTGACCCATCACTGCCATATCATCGAAACCCGCAATACGGAGAGAGAAACCAAACGGAAACCCAAGAAATGAGCCATAATCCGGCTTGATTAGGTGGGCCACTTTTCAGTGCAAATGGTGAGGTACTTTCTGGCGGGGTACTTTTGGATGTAATTTAACATGGAGGATATAAAAAAGCCCCGAGACACCTTCAGGCATCCCGTGGCTTTATTGATTGTTGAATTTAACCAGCCACTCTTAAATTTAAGTGGCTATCCGAAAACAGTGCTATTTACAGAGTACCGCTATGGATATTCTCTTGGAATACCGCCTTATGCACATCACCCAGGCTGAGCACGCCAACAAGCTTGCCGGCTTCGGCTATTGGTATGCGACGGAATTTGTGACGCACCATACGTAGTGGCTGCCTTAAGAATGTGGTCATCAGGTGAAACGGTAACAACATTGTTTATCATCAGGTCTTTAACCTTGAGATTCACCACATCCTTATATTTGCCCATCATTTCATCGAAGTCGATGCCGCCAAGTCCTTCTGACATCATATCTTCCAGGGTGGGGAAAAGCCGGTGCAGCACATCTTTTTCTGCAATAAAGCCGACCATCTTGTCCCCCCTCATAACGGGTAGACCGCTATAGCGATAGAGACACATCAATGACACCACCTCCAGCAATATGGTTTACCGGTGTGACTGTCTTTGGAGACCCGCTCATTACTTCTCTAACCTGCATGAATTTTTCCTCTGTTGATTTATTACCACCCCGGTTCTTATCAATGGCCGGTTTAACTTTCTGTAATGGGTGTAAAAAAAACCTTCAGATGGACAGATATACTACATCTCTGTCCAGACGAACAGGGTAAGTTGGCACGCAACCAACATCCGGAGCCATAACTTCACCGTTTTCCAGCTCTAAAACCCAGTTATGAAGTGGGCAGGTGACCCGGTGACCGTGAACGATCCCATCGGATAGCGGACCCTTTTTGTGAGGACAACTGTTGGCGATAGCAAATACTCGATCATCAGCGGTGCGAAAAATGGCGATCTCCCCGTTTTTTCCGGTTTTAATCACCCTCGATCCCAAAACGGGAATATCATCCAGCTTTCCTATCTCAATCCAGTTTTCACTCATTGCGGAAGACATAATCAGGCTCCAATCTCTTTCATCGGGGTAAATTCATGGGCTTCAGCCCCTTCGGCGCGTGCTGTCCAGGGATCATCCTGGGCTTTCTTCTGGGATAACAGGAAGCGGTCATAGAGTGCTTTCCGACTCATCTCATCATCCAGCAGGTACGCTTTGATGTGGCCTAGGCTGACTCGTTCCACCCATGGAGCGGTTCTCTCAAGGTAGTGTGCCTCTTCGCGATAGAGCTGGCAGAAGGCACCAGCTATCTCCAGCACCTCATCCTCGGTTTTCACCCGGCAGAGAACATCCGTGGCACGCAGCTTCACACCGCCGTTACCGCCCACATGCAATTCATAACCCGAATCGATGGCGACGACACCAAAATCCTTGATGGTCGCTTCAGCACAGTTTCGGGGGCATCCGGAGACGGCCATCTTGAATTTATGGGGCATCCAGGAGCCCCATGAGAGCTGTTCCAGCTTGATACCCAGCCCAGTGGAGTCCTGGGTTCCGAAACGGCACCACTCTGAGCCTACGCAGGTTTTAACTGTTCGCAATGCCTTGCCATAGGCGTGACCGGAAACCATACCGCGGTCAGCCAAAAAAGACCACATCGCCGGAAGATCACTCTTCTTCACCCCAAGCATATTGATCCGCTGGCCGCCGGTGAGGTGTATCTCACCCACATTAAATTTTTCCGCTGCATCGGCAATGGCACGCAACTCATCCGGCGTAGTGCGACCACCCCACATCCTGGGAATGACCGAAAATGAACCATCTTTCTGGATATTGCCGTGAGCCCTTTCATTAATAAACCGGGACTGGGCATCATCTTCACTCTGTTCCGGCCAAGTGGAGATAATGTAGTAGTTAACTGCCGGCCGACAGATATGACAACCATCAGGATTGCGCCACTCAAGGTGATCGAACAGATCATGAACCCATGTCAGGCTATGCTCTTTGATCGCATCCTTCACCTGATCGTGGGTGAAATCGGTACAGCCACAGATCGACTTTGACTCAGGCACGGTGTAATCATCATCCAGAGTGCTCTCTAGAATCTGTTCAACTAGGCCGGTACAGGAACCACAGGAGGCACCTGCCTTGGTGTGCGCCTTCACTTCATCAACGGTAAACAGCCCTTCAGCGGCAATGGCTTTGACGATATCCCCCTTGCAGACACCATTGCAGTCACACACTTGGGTATCGTCACTCATGGCCGAGGCCTGAGACTGGCCTCCGTGATCGGAATCATCCAAATGCACCTGACCAAACAGCAGCTTATCACGCATATCCGAGATATCGGTTCCGGCCCGCATCAGCTGGAAGTACCATGCGCCATCGATCGTGTCACCATAGAGCACGGCACCTTCGATCTTGTTGTCCTTGACCACCAGCCGCTTATAGATGCCACCTGCAGGATCCTGGAACAGAATGTCTTCCGTGGAGTCATCACCTTGAAAATTACCTGCCGAGAAGAGATCGATACCGGTAACTTTCAACTTGGTTGAAGTCACAGACCCTTCATAACGGTCATAACCCATTTCAGCCAGATGGTTGGCACAGACCTTGGCCTGCTCAAACAGTGGTGCCACCAGCCCATAACACTCATTTCTGTGCTGCACACACTCACCAACAGCATAAATCTGAGGGTCAAAAGTCTGCATGGTATCGCTGACCAGTACACCGCGTTCACTGTAGAGACCCGCATTTTTTGCCAGCTCAATATTGGGGCGAATACCCACCGCCATCACCACCAGATCGGTAGCCAACTCGGAATCGTCGGCAAAACGGATGGCTTCCACCCGCTTGTCTCCAATAATAGCCGCCGTCTGAGCCTCCATCAAAAACTTCATGCCATCCCGCTCAAGGGATGCTTTGAGCATGGCTGATGCGGCTTTATCCAGCTGGCGCTCCATCAGAGCATCCATCAGATGAGCCACAGTCACATCCATACCCTGTTTCTTCAGGCCGTTGGCGGCTTCCAGGCCCAACAGACCGCCACCAATCACCACCGCCTTATTATGATTTTGTGCTGCAGAGAGCATGGTCTCTACATCCTTGATATCACGAAACCCTGTGACCCCGTTCAGTTCAGCACCGGGCACGGGAATGATAAAGGGGTTGGAACCGGTGGCGAGCAATAGACGATCATATCCGGCCTCGACTCCATCGGCAGTGACAACCTTACAGGCAACCCGATCGATCTCTACCACCGGAGAACCGGTGTGCAGAATGATGCCATTCTCTTTATACCATTCGCAGCTATTAAGAATGATCTCGTCAAACGCCTTCTCACCTGCCAGCACCGGCGATAGCAGAATACGGTTGTAATTGGGGTGCGGCTCTGAGCCGAACACCATGATGTCATATTTTTCCGGTGCCAGCTTGATCAGCTCTTCCAGGGTACGAATGCCTGCCATGCCATTACCGATAAGTACCAAACGCTCTTTCATGCTCTACCTCATGCATGTTGGGCCGGGAGAGGCCCGTCATTTCAATTGAGATAGCCTACTGCAACCGTTGTGCCAATTTCGTTAATCGGGCGGTATCAGTCTGTACATAAAGGAGTTGTAATATTCATCCAGCGCTACCAGGGAACCACTCCGGCCCACCATGATTCAGATTGGTGCTCGGCAAACGGTCTATGCACCGCAATAAGGCAATTCACTGTTTAGTTACTCTGGATAAGCTATTTCAAAAGAGGTGTCTCCTATCCGTGCATAGGCATATACCTACGCACCTTCTAGATGCAACACACACAAAATGCTGGCTGCTCACAAAATGATACAGACACAGCGTATCAGCTGTGCGGGAGGAAACAAAAAAAGGGCACAGCGAACGCAAAGAAATGGCGTAGAAATATTCATATTTTTCAATAGGTAATATTTTAGGCTCTTTCCCTGATTAAGTGAGTAGATTAACGTACCCTCCTATGAGAGATAAAGATCTATACGCCCAGATCCTAGGTATCAAGAGCCCTTGGCAGGTCAGCAGTATGGAGTTGGCTCTATCAGAGGGAGAGGTAACGGTACAGGTTAAGCAGGAGGCAGGTGCCAAGCAGTGTTGTTTAACCTCTGGGCAGATCTCACCGGGCTGTGACTCACGCAAGCGCCGCTGGCAGCACCTGGACACCTGCCAGTACAAAACTATTTTGGTAGCAGATGCGCCCAGAGTGAAGTGTGAAGAACATGGGATGGTCACCGTGCCAGTTTCCTGGGCGGAACCGGGCTCTGGATTTACTGCAATGTTTGAGGCACTGGTGATCGACTGGTTGAAAGAGGCGTCCATCTCGGCAGTCTCCCGATTGATGGGACTGAGTTGGAATGCCATTGATAGAATTATGCAGCGAGCGGTTAAGCGAGGACTGGCACGTAGAATAGAGATCAGCCCAACACGTATCGGTGTTGATGAGACGGTCTTCAAGAAAAGCCATGATTATGTAACAGTCCTATGGAAGCCTCTAAAAACCATCATAAAATTAGTGGCAATAGTAACTAACTCAACCAACCGCTGATAAAAACCA
Organism: Candidatus Vondammii sp. HM_W22; assembly: GCF_022530855.2. Taxonomy (GTDB): domain Bacteria; phylum Pseudomonadota; class Gammaproteobacteria; order Chromatiales; family Chromatiaceae; genus Vondammii. The sequence continues at coordinate 1,473,247 of NZ_CP099567.1, forward strand.
TGCAGCTGAGTTTTTTGATCATCAAGACCGGCTTGAATTCCTTGAGCAACTGGGAGACCCGCTGCCAAGGCTGGAAAGGACCGTATACTAGAAGGCTTTTCGGGTATTGTTGGGCTCAATTTATAAAAACAGTGGTCCCAGTAAAGGTGGGCGTCCGCCTTGCGATGCGGTACTGATGTTCAAGGTGTTGGTCCTACAGCATCTGTTCAACCTGAACGGGGATATCGACAGGCGACCAGCAGATCAACCAGTTTGGTCTGGACCTCAGGCCACCCTGGATGATTGGCTATGGAAATCCGAAACCATCTAGCGTGATGGCGACAGTGGTACCTACTGGGCTGCACAGGGCGACTTCGAATACACCTTGGTTGGCATAAATGAGACCGCAATGGACCAGGGAACGCTGATGGAGTACGGCTGGGATCAGCGAGGTAAATATGCGAGACTATCCTGAATTCTGTGTAATTGCCTATCATTAAACCCAAACAAGGGAGAGGATAGGCAGCTGATCGACAAGAAAGAGCTCCAGGCGATAGCCCAAGCGGCCGCTAAAAACATCAAAACTGAAGAAGATCTCAACGAGTTTCGGCAAATGCTGACCAAGATCACGGTCAGCATTTGCCGAAACTCGTTGAGATCAGGAATGGCCCCACAATTTGGACAGTCGCTTAAGTGACTTTCATCCTCATTACTTACGCCGCTTCCTGCCACGTGATTTCACCAAAATACGCCTGATCTGGCGTCTTGCCAAGCCCCTGATGTTTTCGCTCAGTATTGTAGAATTTCAAATATTTACCAATGCCTGAACGTGCTTCGACAACCGAATCATAAGCTTTGAGATAAACTTCCTCATACTTGACGCTGCGCCACAGGCGTTCAACAAAAATATTATCCACCCAGCGCCCCTTACCGTCCATGCTGATTTTTATATTGGCTGCTTTCAATGTTCCAGTAAAAGCTTCACTGGTAAATTGTGCGCCCTGGTCTGTATTAAAGATTTCGGGGGCACCATAACGTTCTATCGCTTCTTCCAGTGCATCAACACAAAAGTCGCTGTCCATGGTGTTGGATATTCGACAGGACAGCACTTTGCGACTATACCAGTCCATAATGACCGTCAGGTAAACAAATCCTTTGGCCATTGGGATATACGTGATATCCGAACAGAAAACCTGGTTGGGCCGATTAATTTCCAGGACCTTCAGCAAGTAAGGATAAATTTTGTGCCCTTTACCGGGCTTACTGGTATTTTTCTTTGGATACAGTGCTGCAATACCCATCTGGCGCATTAATCGCTGCACACGCTTGCGATTGATCTCATGCCCTTCTTCATACAACCAGTCACGAATTCTGCGACTGCCATAGAACGGCCGTTTCATGTCCATTTCATCAATATGCCGCATCAGTTTCAAGTCCTCTTCAGAGGCCTATGCTCTTGACTGGTAATACACAGTCCAGCGGTTCAGCGACAGCAACTGACACTGGCGCGTAATCGGAAGTTCATACTGACGATCAATCATCCTTTTCCTTTCGGACCGTGAATCCTTTCCAGTCCTTGTTATAAAAAATCATTCTCCATAGTCAGTCGACCTATTCTTGGCATGCAACTCTTTGATCTTTACTTCTGAATTTTCAGTGGGTTTTTGATCCCCTCCAAAAGCACGATCTGCATTTTCCAGTAACAGCTTTTTCCATTCTGTGATCTGATTGAGGTGAACATCAAATTTCTCTGATTGTTCCGCCATAGTCAGATCTCCTTTCAAGCCAGCAATAGCTACCTTGGCTTTAAAACTGGGTTTATGGTTTCTACGTTTTCTTCTCATCTTCTGCTCCTGTCTTTCAACATTGTTGCAGAAGTCACTTAAACTGTCCGTATGCCTGTCCGACTAATGGGATACACCTCTATCCTTGTTATTCGTAATTTTTCGTCAGATTCTATCGTGAGTCGCAGAAACCTGACGAAACAATAAAAAACTCTGCTGTTTTCCGTTATCTCTATGTTCCGCTTTTTAAAAGAATCAGCCACCCGTCACAGACATAACCCTCCCCACCTGATCCGGATTATCGTTGAACTCATGCTTTTCTGGTTTTCGCTGAATGGCTTCCGATATCGCAGCCTTCAGCTCCTCGTCGGTCAACCCCTGGCGCAAAAGCGGGCGGAACTCGAGCTTATCCTGCTGACCTAGGCAGAGGTAAAGAGTCCCTTCAGACGAGAGACGCACCCTATTGCAGTCTTCGCAGAAGTGCTGGGATATGGGGGTGATAAAACCGATTTTCAGTCGCTTGCCCACCAACTTCAGATATTTGGCAGGCCCTGCCCCGGTCATTCTTGCAGGTTCCATCTCAAAACGCTGCTCCAGGTCTTTCCAAATCGCATCCAGACTGACATAGCGGTCAACGGCATCCTGGCCAGCCGTACCCACCGGCATGGTTTCAATGAACCTGAGAGTAAAGCCATGTTCCAGACAGAAATCGACCATATTGCCGATCTCATCTACATTGAGGTCCTTCATCACTACCATATTGATCTTGATCGGGTGCAATCCGGCTTTCTTGGCAGCCATTAGACCATCGAGCACAGGCTGAAGCTCGCTCTGGGTAATCTCCCGGAACACATCGGGCTTTAGTGTATCAAGACTAACATTGATACGGCTGACACCGGCCTTTTTCAAAACCTCGGCGTGCTCAGCCAAGTGAGATGCATTGGTGCTCATTGAGAGGTCATCAACCCCAGGCAACACCGCTATCTGCTGCACCATATCGGCGATATCCTTGCGAACCAGAGGTTCTCCACCTGTCAGGCGAAATTTACTCACACCCAGTTCACTGAAAATCCGTATCAACCGGACAAACTCTTCCAGGGTAAGGCGATTATCTGATTCGATAAATCCTTTGAAGCCTTTGGGAATACAGTAAAAACAGCGGAAATCGCAGCGGTCAGTCACTGATACCCGAAGATACTCGATTTTACGCCCGAAACTATCTATCAGTTGAATCATGGCATGAATTCAAAAGCTTGAAAGATGCAATTGTTTCCGGTTCTCACTAAAAAAACAATAGCCCAACGGAGATCATTCCGCTGGGCTATTTCATTCAGATACAAAGACCCATGGTTCAGGAGTCAGCCATTCACCTGCCCCTGACTCCCTATTTTTTCCCGATTCTCATACTCTGCACGAATACAAGGAAGAACCATGAAAAGACAGCATTAGCCTTCTTCTGGGATATCTTCTGCCGGATCATAACCTTCTGGCAGAGAGTGTGCGATACCCTTATGGCAGTCGATACAGGTCCAGTTATTCTCTATCGCTTCGTCATGTGCCTCGGCACTGCGACTCTCCTGGCGGCCAAAGTCCATGGAGTCGAAGTCATGGCAGTTGCGGCATTCACGGGAATCCGTATCTTTCATCGCCTTCCAGACATTCTGGGCTAGGCGCAATCTCTTCTCTTCAAATTTTTCGGTCGTATCCACTTCGCCGGTAATAAAGTGGTGATACAGTTCGTTGGATGCCTGAATCTTTCGTATAATTTTATGGATCCAGGGTCTTGGCACATGGCAATCAGGACATGTGGCACGAACACCAGTTCTGTTGGTGAAATGGATAGTATCCTGTAGCTCCTCATAAGGTGTATTTTCCATTTCATGACATGAGATGCAGAACTGTTCAGTATTGGTCAGAGCCAGAGTCCAGTTAAAACCACCCCATAGGACGATACCCAAAACGATACCAACGACCAGTACGCCAAAAGTTCCATGTTTTGCGCCATTATTCATGCTCTTTCCCCATATTCAGCACTTTAAATTACCACTACTGCTTTCATCTGCAGACTAGGCTATAACAATCTTTTTATAACCTGATATATACTCCACTATCGAATACGATACGTCCTTAACTGATGCAATAGCCAAGGGGGTGCGTACGCCTCTGCGCTCTATTTTACACCCTCGAAAGTATTTTCAACCAATGGATCAGCATTGACTTGCGGTGCATGGCACTGGTTGCAGAAATACCGGCGGCTTGAGACTGTCTCCAGTGTTTTGCCATCACGGGTAATGTAATGGCTGTCACCTACTTTTGGTGCTTTTTTCTTCTCGTAGGTCTTCTCACTGTGGCACCTCATGCAGGTATTCATCTTCAGATTGATTTTCTCTTTATCAATTTTATGGGGAATAACCGGCGGTTGTAACTTATAGCTGCGTTCGATACCACCCTCGACTATCATCTGCTTCTTCTTGGAAGCCTTTTTTGCCATATCCTGAATGTCCTGCTCTCCCCGAAGAGAGCTGACCCCGGCAACGGCAGCACCAGTGAATACCAAGACCGCAAGTACGGCCAGAAGGGTTATAAACGTTTTTTTCATCATAATCTCCATCGATCTCGAAATTTTAAGCTGCGTTGGTAAAGTCCTGATCCTGGCTCTCTTGCCTCGATTCAGCACCTTTTACCATTTGATTTTCAAATCGGGTTCCAAAGTGAAAAACATCCTCTGCGCAGACATCGATACAGCGTCCGCAATTAGTACAGTTGGCAGAAAGAATCACCGGGCCTATGCCTTTGTCAGCCCCATACAGAGCCGGTCTGATCACCTGCTGTTCCGGACAGACCTCGAAGCAGTCCATGCAGTCATCGCACTTCTCCCTCTCTTCTGCCACCACCCGGATCAGGCTCTTGCTACCCAGCAGGCTGTAGAAAGCACCCACCGGGCAGATGCGTCCGCACCATCCCTCTTTTGAGACGAACACGTCGAACAAGAAGACGCCCAACAGAATTACCCAGGCAGTGCCTAATCCGAAGATGATGCCGCGAAACGCCATCGACACCGGATTAAACAGTTCCCAAACAATCGAGCCAGTCACCAGAGGGAGTACCAGTGTGACACCCAGCATCCAGTAACGGGCTGAACGTGACAGTTGGGTACCGGTCCTTATGCCCAGCATCCTTCGGGTACAACAAGCAGCGTCAGTGATCATATTCACGGGACAGACCCATGAACAGTAGACCCGGCCTCCTACCAACATATAGAAGAGGACTACGATAATCACACCGATAATGGCATCCTGATGAGGCACGACACCGGCCAGGACCGCCTGGAGCAGGATATGAGGATCGGTCAGGGGCAGAACTTCCAGCGTCATGCTGGCCGCCAGATTCCCTTTCACAATCGCCAAACCATCCAGATAGTCCACCAGTAATGGGCTAACCAGGAACAGAGCTAAAATCGACAACTGACTGATGCGACGGAAAATCAGCCACTTGTGGGCCTTAAACCAACCCTTGGCTTCAATGGCTTCGAGACCAGGTCTCTCTTTATAAGCCATCATCACTGATTCTCCATACCCCGGTTAAGGGTATCCAGCGGATTCGAAGAGATCGGCACATCGTCCGTATTCTGCGAATCAATAATCAACCCCTTACCCTGCAAGTCATAGCGCACACCTTCAGGCAGATTGTATTTGTGCTCTATGTCCGGCGTCACCAGCGCCTTTCCAGCTTTCTCCTTCTCTTTCCAGCCGATTCGATAGTGTTTGCCCAATTCGCCCTTCGCCAGATGGGTCGGTAAAACCCTGATCGCAGCCTCTTCCAGGATGCAGGCCCTCTCGCAGAGACCACAGCCGGTACAAGCATCAGAGTGCACCACCGGTAAAAACAGGGCGTGCTTTCCTGAGCGTGTATTGTGCTTATAGTCCAGCGTGATGGCATCGCCCCGGATAGGACAGACGTTGAAGCAGATTTCACAGCGCAGGCCGAGAAAGGCGATACAGGTCTCCTGATCCACCACCACCGCCAACCCCATACGGGAGTTGTTGATGTCAACCAAGGCATGATCCAGGGCATTGGTCGGACAGGCCGGAATACACGGGATGTCTTCACACATCTCGCAGGGGCCGGTCCGGGCCGTGAAGTAGGGTGTGCCCGCAGTCACCTCGTCGCCCAACTGCCCCAGCTTGAGGATATCGTACGGGCAATCCCGTACGCACAAGCCGCAGCGTATGCAGGCACCGAGGAACTCCTCCTCCGGGAGTGCACCCGGTGGACGAATTACCGTGGCGGGCAGTGACGAGACCTGTTTGGAATACATGCCAAGTCCCATGCCCATCAGGCCAACACCACAGGCAGTCTTGAGCATACTACCCACGAATTGCCGGCGATTCACACCCTTCTTTTTGTCCTGACTTTTACCTGAATCCGTCATCTCAATACTGCTCTACCTATCGATTCGGTTTTCGTACTTTTTCACTTTGAAAAACCGGCCGGACTCTACCGGGCCGGGTTGTACCCTTATGCCTTGCTGATCTTCACTGCACACTTCTTATAATCCGTCTCTTTTGAGAGCGGATCAGTCTGATCGAGTGTGACCTTGTTGATCAAGCGGCTGGCATCAAACCAAGGGACAAATATCAGACCCTCAGGTACACGGTTGCGGCCACGGGTCTCCACCCTTGCTACAATCTCGCCCCGGCGGGACTGGATTTTCGCCATCTGGCCATTACGAAGCTTGCGCTTCTTGGCATCTTTCTTGTGCATGAATACCACAGCATCAGGCACCGCACGATAGAGCTCAGGCACACGCCGGGTCATTGAACCGGAATGCCAGTGCTCCAACACACGACCGGTGCAGAGCCAAGTATCGTACTCGGCATCTGGTGGCTCAGCCGCAGGCTCGTAAGGTGCCGTAATGATGTTGGCACGTCCTTCCTGAGCCTTCTTGCCATAGAAGAAGACTTCCCCTTTACCGCCGCCTGGGTTGTACTTGGCAACATAGGGATCATATCCTTCACGGAAACGCCACAGTGTCTCTTTGCCATCCACCACAGGCCAACGCAGACCGCGAGCCTTGTGATACGTGTCGAATGGTGCCAGGTCATGTGCATGACCACGACCGAATGAGGCATACTCTTCGAACAGGCCTTTCTGTACATAGAAGCCGAAATGCTCCATTTCGTCATTCTTGTAGACGTTGCCGTCAGAGTCAGTCACTTCCTGTTTAGGGAACTCGTTGACCTGGCCATTTTCGTACAGCACTTCGTACATGGTCTTGCCTTTGTACTCAGGCATCTTGTCCAGCAACTCTGCCGTCCAGACCTCTTCGATCTTGAAGCGTTTGGCGAACTCCATGGTCTGCCACAGATCGGATCTTGACTCACCTGGACCCTGAACCTGCTGACGCCAGAACTGGGTGCGCCGCTCAGCATTACCATAGGCGCCCTCTTTCTCGATCCACATGGATGTGGGCAGAACCAGATCGGCAGCCATGGCAGATACTGTCGGGTAGGGATCGGTTACGGTGACGAAGTTATCCGGGTTACGCCATGCAGGATAGCTTTCGTTGTTGGTATTTGCCGCCGCCTGCATGTTGTTGTTGCACTGCTGCCAGTAGCAGTTCATCTTGCCGTCTTTCATCATCCGGTGCATCAGCACGGCATGGAAGCCAGGCTTTGGATTGATGGTGCCTTCAGGCAATTTCCAGATCTTCTCAGCGATATCGCGGTGCGCTTTCTTTTTCACCACCAGATCTGCAGGCAGACGATGGGAAAAGGTGCCCACTTCGCGAGCGGTACCGCAGGCAGAAGGCTGACCGGTCAGTGAGAATGGGCTGTTACCAGGCTCGGAGATCTTGCCCATCAGCAGATGAACGTTGTAGCAGAGACCGTTAACCCAGACACCACGGGTGTGCTGATTGAAGCCCATGGTCCAGTATGAGGAGACCTTCTTTTTGGGATCGGCATAGACTTTGGCAAGTGCCAGCAATTTCTTTTTCGGCACGCCAGAGAGTTCCGATGCCTTTTCAAGGGTGTAGGGCGCAACGGATTTTGCATACTCTTCGAAGCTGATCTTCGTAAGTTTACCCTTACCGCGGTTTTTCGCTTTCTTCTCTCTTGGATCTTCAGGACGCAGACCATAACCGATATCGGTCGGGGTCTTGGTGAATTGAACGTGTTTGTCTACAAACGCTTTGTTGTAGGACTTGGTCTGAACGATGTAGTTGGCGATATAGTTTAGAATCGCCAGATCGGTCTGTGGTTCGAACACCATGCCGTTATCAGCCAGTTCGAAGCAACGATGCTCATATGTGGAGAGAACGTGCACTTCGCAACCGGGCTTGGTCAGACGAGTATCCGTCAGTCGTGACCAGAGAATCGGATGCATCTCAGCCATGTTGGCACCCCAAAGGACGAACACATCGGCATGCTCCAGATCGTCATAGCAGCCCATGGGCTCATCGATACCGAATGCACGCATGAAAGCGCCCACGGCAGAAGCCATACAGTGGCGAGCGTTGGGATCCAGATTATTAGAGCGGAAACCGGCTTTCATCAGCTTGGAGGCGGCATAGCCTTCCCATACAGTCCACTGACCGGAGCCGAACATACCAACACCGGAAGGCCCTTTGGCTTTCAGAGCTGCTTTCCACTTGTCAGCCATCACATCAAAGGCTTCATCCCAGCTCACAGGCTCGAATTTACCGTTCTTGTCGAACTGGCCATTTTTCTTGCGTAGCAGTGGCTGAGTGAGACGATCCTTGCCGTACAGAATTTTCGGCAGGAAGTAGCCTTTAATACAGTTCAATCCCTTGTTTACAGGCGCATCAGGATCACCCTGAGAGGCAACCACTTTGCCATCTTTTACACCCATGAGAATACTACAACCCGTACCGCAGTAGCGACAGGCCGCTTTATCCCAGCGGATACCATCTTCGTCAGCTGCCAATGCAGTCTTGGCCACCGGCAGGGTCACACCTGCAACTGTAGCCGCTGCTGCTATGGCGTTGCTCTTTACAAAGTCTCGTCTAGTTAGTTTCACCGATTACCTCCTCGTCAAGATCATCTCCACCGTAGTGGTATATCAAAGTTGAACTTATTACACCTTCTATTGAATTTAATGAAAGCATGGTGTCCCCGGCCGTAATATCTTCGCCATCTTCCACCGTCACTATCAATTTCCCTTCCCCTCCCCCGCCGTGAACTTCCACGCCGGGTAATTCCTCTAACCGGGTTTGAACCACGCTGCAATTTTCCGGTTTTGCATTTACGATAACACTGCACATATTCATTTGATTTTTAGTACCTCTCCTCTCACGCCACCTGTTCGCGTGGTTCAATTGAAGAAATTTCTACTGCTCGAATAGGGCAGACGGCGAAACACTCGCCGCAGCCTGTACATAGATTCTGGTCCAGAAGCGGTCTGGCAACACCACCCACCTCCAGCTTGAAACGTATCGCTCTCTCATCGCAGGCTTCGCCACAAGAGCGGCAGATGACAGCGTTCAGAGAAAGGCAGGAAGGGAGTATGGTCGCCTTCAGATCCCATGGAGAAGTGTCAGCCTCTTTGTCATAGTGAAGGGCGCCGGGTTTGCAGACGAGCATGCACCTCTGGCAGAAGTCACAGCCGCACAGAGAAAAATCCATTTGGGGGAATTTACCGCTGCCCTCTTTGATAATATCGTAAGGACAAGTTGCAATACACTCTCCACATGCAGTACAGCGCTCGATAAATGCCGCTTCATCAAGTGCCCATGGTGGGCGGATAGGCGCCTTTTCCCCGGTTACTCCGCTGAAAAACTGTCGTCGGTTGATGGCACGGGTCATACGCTAGAGTTGTCGCCTTTGAATACACCTACGTAACACATGTGTACATGATATCAAGTCCCAAAAAACAGCGTTGATGCATATCAAACATGAAAGCAGAATTTGCACAATAGTTGATCTGTGTCAATAAAATCTATGGGGCTGTCCTAGTATGGTGTCGTCATGAGTTTAAATAGGTTGTATAACAATCCGGCCTAAAAACCAATAACACAATGACGACATCAGCACATGGAAACTACTATCACCATACCTTACAGGGCAAAAAGGTATGCGCGGTGGCATGGCTAAAGATAGCCGTTTGAGCTCTTCCCCTAATTGAGTGGGCAGATTAACGTACCCCCCTATGAGAGATAAAGATCTATACGCCCAGATCCTGGGTATCAAAAGCCTTTGGTAGATTAGCAGCTCTGTCAGAGGGAGAGGTGGCGGTACACGTTGAGCAGGAGGCAAACGCCAAGTAGTGTTGTTCAACCTGTGGGCAGTGACCGCAAAAAAGCGATGCTCAAAGCATGGTACGAAGGTCTGACAGAGGAGCAGCGAGAAGCGATAGAGAGTGTCTCCATGGACATGTGGCCAGCCTTTATCATGCCACACGGGAAAGCCAGCCTAGGGCTGAAGAGAAGATTGCCTTTGGTAAATTCCATGTCGCCAAGCACCTCGGTGAGGCAGTGGACAAGGTACGCCGCCAAGAGCACAAAGCGCTGAAGGCTATGAAGACCTTAAAGGCAGCCAGTATGACTAGCTCTACAACCCTAGAGAATATGACGCGCAGACAGAAATTGCGATTCAAGGCGCTACGTGACAGCACGCTGAAGACTGCCTATGCCTGGGCGATCAAAAAGTTTGCCATGTCACTCTGGCGCTATGCCAGCAAGACATGGACAAGGAAAGGTTGGGAACGGTGGTTGTCATGGGCAGCGCGCAGTGGCCTGGAGCCAATCAAGAAAGTGGCGGGAACAATCAAGGATCATCTGTGGGGAATATTGAACGCTGTTGTTTTGGAAGTAGATAATGATCTGGCAGAAGGTCTCAACAGCCGTATCAAGATGATCAAGGTGCGTAGCAAAGGTTTCCGCAACAAAGAGCGGTTTACCAATGCAACCTACTCCCACCTTGGAGGGCTGAATCTTTATCCTGAGGGAGTGGTTGGGTGATACTTACTACCTATCAATTAATGGAAGAGCCTATTTTTTAACGAGATAAACGCTAATTCTTCAACTCGACATCACAATCTTCCGCTCCTTACAGTCAAGTAACTGCTTTTAAGATCATGGCTGGTTGTGCGAGAATGCTTGGTTCGTAATTCCAGAACCAAAATCCGTTATGACCGATGCGCAGCATAAATTTCCGGAAAGCTTTGCAGATCCGCTTAACCCACCTATTCCTGGGCGGGCTGATGGGCGGCTGCAGTGGGGGCATCTTTATGGCATGAGTGACACGCTAGCAATCGCCTCTGCAGCCGGCAAGTTCAATGGACTAGTGCTGGCACTGGCTGATGACGCTCAGACAGCAGTCGAACTGGAGAGTGGGTTGAAGTTTCTGTTGAACAGTGAAGAAGTCGAGATACTCGGATTTCCTGACTGGGAGACCCTGCCATACGATGTCTTCTCTCCACTGCCCGAGCTGATATCCCGACGCCTACTGACACTGCATCGTCTGAGCAGTATAAAAAATGCGGTACTGGTAGTTCCTGTCAGCACCCTGCTGCAGCGCCTGCCGCCAAGGGAGTACCTGCAAGCCAACACCTTTATTGTAGAGATCGGCAATACTCTCTCTCTGGAGAAGATGCGCCGGCAATTGGAGCGATCGGGCTATCATTGCGTCTCCCAGGTGATGGGACATGGAGAGTTTGCCGTTCGCGGTTCTCTGTTGGACCTCTATCCCATGGGCAGTCAACTGCCTTATCGTATCGATCTGTTTGATGAAAAGGTGGAGACCATTCGCACCTTCGATTCTGAGACTCAGCGTACGCTGAAGAAGATCGATTATATCGAGATGCTGCCGGCCAGGGAGTTCCCACTGGATGAAGCGGGCATCTCCCGTTTTCGACAGGCTTTCCGCAACACCTTTGAAGGAGACCCACAACGCAGCCTGATCTATAGCGAAGTCTCTGACGGCAACGTACCCGGTGGTCTGGAGTACTATCTCCCGCTCTTTTTTGAACAGACTTCGACGCTATTCGACTTCCTTCCGGAGCAACTTCTGACTATCTGTTTTGATCAGACCCGGGAACAGGCTGACGATTTTTTGCAGCAGGTTGAAGGTCGCTATGAGCAGCGTCGGCACGATTTAGAGCGCCCTCTCCTCCCTCCAAAGCAACTGTTTCTCGATAGCGACGAACTAGCCAGTCATTTAAGCAGAGGTCGTACTATTCAACTCCAGCGGCCGAAGGTAGAGCAGCGGAAAAAGGGCTATGCCGCTTTCCATAATTTCGCCACCCGCCCGCCCCCTCCTCTCAGTTTTCAGGCCAGAGCCAACCGGCCTGCCGGGGCACTTCAGGATTATATTGCAAGCTCACCCGGCCGGATTCTGTTCACAGCTGAGAGTGCTGGTCGGCGGGAGATGCTGAAAGAGACCCTCGGCAATTACGGCATCCGGGCAAAACTGGTTGAGAGTTGGCAGGCGTTCAAAGCCTCGACTGAAACTCTTGCCCTGACAGTCGCCCCTTTGGAACAGGGGCTCTGGCTCGATCAGGATAATCTGATCATTATCACTGAGAGCCAACTGCTTGGTGAAAAAGTCCGCCAGGAGCGGCGGCGAAAAGCGAAAATGCGCGACGCGGACCAAGTGGTTCGCAACCTCACCGAGCTCCATATCGGCGCCCCGGTGGTCCATGAAGATCACGGCGTCGGTCGTTATCTCGGGCTGCAGACTTTGGATATCAGCGGTATGGCCACCGAGTTTCTCACCCTGGAGTATGCAAAGGGTGACAAACTCTATGTCCCTGTCTCCTCACTGCATCTGATCAGCCGCTATGCCGGAGCATCACCTGAGCATGCACCACTTCACAGGCTGGGTGGAGATCAGTGGGAGCGGGTCAAACGCAAGGCAGCAGAACAGGCCCGGGATGTCGCGGCCGAACTGTTGGAGATCTACGCCCGCCGGGCGGCAAATCAAGGATACGCTTTCCCCCCCGCAGATGAAGAGTATGCCAATTTTGCCTCCTCCTTCGAGTTTGAAGAGACCCCCGACCAGGATCAGACAATTCAATCAGTACTGACCGATATGGAATCCCCTTATCCCATGGATCGGGTGGTCTGCGGCGATGTCGGCTTCGGCAAGACAGAGGTCGCCATGCGTGCCGCTTTCATGGCGGTTCAGGGGGGTAAGCAGGTGGCTGTCCTGGTTCCAACCACCTTATTGGCCCAGCAGCACTACGCCAACTTTTCTGACCGCTTCGCAGACTGGCCGGTGAAAGTGGAGAGCCTCTCACGCTTCCGTAGCAGCAAGCAGCAACAGGGCGTCATTGATGGCCTGGCAAACGGGACCGTGGATATAGTCATCGGCACCCATAAGCTGCTCCAGGAGAAGATCAAATTCAAAAGTCTGGGGTTGGTGGTGGTCGATGAAGAGCACCGTTTCGGGGTGCGCCACAAAGAACGTCTGAAATCACTGCGCAGCGAAGTTGATATGCTGACATTAACTGCCACGCCGATTCCCAGAACGTTGAATATGGCCATGTCCGGGATGCGTGATCTCTCTATTATCGCTACACCACCGGTCGGCCGCCACCCGATTAAAACCTTCATCAGCCAATGGAACGATATGCTGATAGAAGAGGCCTGCCAACGTGAAATCAAACGTGGCGGTCAGATCTACTTCCTGCACAACGAGGTCAGCACCATAGAGAATATCGCCGCCCGACTGGAGCGGCTGTTGCCAAACGCCAGGATCCAGGTCGCCCATGGACAGATGCGTGAACGCGAACTGGAAGCGATCATGCGGGACTTCTATCACCAACGATTTAATATTCTGGTCTGCACCACTATTGTGGAGAGCGGCATTGATGTACCAAGCGCCAACACTATCATCATCAACCGGGCGGATAAGCTGGGATTGGCACAGCTGCATCAACTGCGGGGCCGGGTTGGCAGATCTCACCACCGAGCCTATGCCTACCTGATAGCCCCTACCGATAAAACATTAATGCAGAACGCTAAAAGACGACTGGAAGCAATTGAATTATTTGAAGATTTAGGTGCTGGTTTTATCCTGTCAACACATGATCTTGAGATCAGAGGTGCAGGTGAGTTGCTGGGTTCCGGTCAAAGCGGTCAGATCCATGAAGTGGGATTCTCTCTCTACACAGAACTGCTTGAACGGGCAGTCAAGGCACTGAGGGCCGGCAAGCATCCCAATCTTGACCGCCCCCTTGATCACGGCGCAGAGATTGATTTGCAACTGCCCGCCCTGCTGCCGGATGATTACCTACCTGACGTCCATAGTCGCCTGGTTCTCTATAAACGCATTGCCAGCGCAGCAAGCCGGGAAGAGCTGAAAGAGCTTCAGGTGGAGATGATCGATCGGTTTGGCCTGTTACCGGACCCGGCCAAGGCACTGTTTGGCATCACCGAACTGAAGCTGGAAGCCAACCCTCTCGGAATCCGCAAAATCGATGCCGGTCCCGGGAGCGGACGAATACTGTTTGAGGGCAAGCCCAATATAGATCCCGGACAGATCATTCGATTAATCCAGACCAAACCCAAAGAGTACAAACTGGATGATGCGGACAAAATTCGTTTTTATAAGGATATGTCAGATCGGACTAAACGGATTCATCAGGTTTCACAAGTATTGGATGAAATAAGTGGAAGGGTTTAGATGGTCTCCCACCAGACTCTGGGTATACAATCAGCCGATCGACTAACGACACCCCAGCATATTAAAAGCACTGTGAGACACATCCGTACATTTACCGCAGCACTAATCAGTCTGGCGCTGTTTCTACCGTCACTCGCTTTCTCCCAGGAGTCGAAGCCTACCCTCTGGTATGACGTTGAAATCATCGTCTTTGCCCGGAATGGTGCCAATGCCGGTTCTACCGAAAACTGGCCGGACTCACCGGCAATCGCAAATAGGGAAGAGGCTCTTCTGTTACAAAATACTGGATATACCGTTCTACCCAAATCTGAGTGGAAGCTTGGAGCCGAACTGAAACGGCTAAAGCGAACCCGGGGGCGGCTGGTTCCCCTTATCCACACAGCATGGTGCCAACCGGTGTTATCACTCAATGCCGCCCAGCCACTCTATATCCGTTCACCTGGTAACATCTCCGGTCATATACCTCACTTGGACGGCACTATCAAGGTCAGCGTTCAGCGTTACCTTCACGTTGAGGTGGATTTTCTGATCAGAGAACTGCGCACCATCGCCTCTGCAGAGAGCGGTTTCTTTGGATCAATATTCAATAGTTATAGATTTGCCGATCACCGGCGGATGCGCAGCAAAAAACTTCACTATATTGATCACCCAAAGATGGGAATTTTGATGCTGATCACCCCCTATAAAACACCAATACCGGTGACAACTCCGGAATTAGAGGCTGATGGAAAAGCCGAGCCAACAGGTAAAAAGGCTGCGGCTACGCCAGCGGAGTAAGCTCAGCAAAGAAACACAAAAATAGGATCCGGGCGGCAACCGGATAAGCCTCTCCCTGCATAACACATCTGGTTGCCACGCCGAACACAGCCAAGGATACCGGCGTGAAGATACTGGATTGCCCCCCGAACACTAAACCAGTGGCATGTTAAGTTTTCCTCTACCTGAGGAGAACCAGGATGAAGAAGGGACATTTTTTGGATGAGCAGATCGTGGCTGTACTGCGCGATGTAGAGGCAACAACGGCCGTAGCGGCAGCACGCAAACACGGCGTATCGGAGCAGTCGATCTACCGTTGGCGCAACAAGTATGCCGGGATGGAAGTTTCAGATGTGCGGGAGCTAAAGCGAGTCAAGGATGAGAACATGCGGCTCAAAAAGCTGCTAGCAGAACGTGACCTGGAAGTAGAGGTCATGAAGGAGATACAAGCAAAAAAGTGGTGAGCCCCCACGCAAAGCGCGCCATTGTAGATTCAAGGGGTTGATGCAACACCGTCATTTAGTTTATCTGCAGGAGTGGCGAAGTCCAATGTTTTTCTCGGTCGTTGATTGAGTTTTTTCGCCACGCGATCTAAGTGTGCCTGAGAGTAAATCAGCAAGTCTGTTTTCTTCGGAAAGTACTGCCTCAATAGCCGATTTGTATTTTCATTGGCCCCTCTTTGCCATGGATTTTGTGGGTCACAAAAGTAGACTTTTGCATCTGTCGCCATAGTAAATTTCTTGTGACCGGCAAGCTCCATCCCCCTATCCCAAGTTAATGACTGTACCAGCTTGTCTGGAAGTTTTTTAACCTGTTTCGTGAGTGTGAAATGCCCCCATTCTATGGCCACTTGGCTTGTTAGGTTCTCCGCATTTCACGTAATCCAAAATACACCATCTCTGGCGTGACGTAGTGTTGTGAACTGTGGGGTCGCCGCTCATTATATCGGCAACGCCACTGTTCAATAACAACTCTGGCTTCGGTCAGGCTACCAAATATCTCTGCATTTAAACACTCCTTAGCGGAAAATGCCGTTGAAGCTTTCATTGCTGCCATTTTGCCAGGGTTTTCCCGGTTCAATATTGGCTAGCTTAATATCATGCTTTTCCAGTTCCTCGCGCAGTACGAGGGCCAACAGCTCAGCTCCGTTGTCGCTGCGAATGGCTCGGGGAATTCCGTAGCGAATGATTAATTCACGTAGCACCGCTTTCACGTGTTGACTCTGTAGGTATCGACCAGTTTTGATTGCCAGACAATAACCGGTTGCTTCGTCCTTGACCGTCAAGCACCGCAGAGGCTCTGCGTCATGATAGCGGTCATGTACGAAATCCCATGCCCACACATCATTCCGTCGTAGCGCCAATCCCTCCAGCACGCCGCGATTCTGGAGCTCTGTGAGTACATTGAGCCAGAACTTGGCACCCTCATTCTCTGACAGCCAGAGCCCCAACAATTCCTTGTGGCCCTCCATGTTCACGCCCAGTGCCAGATAAATTGCCTTATTGATCACTTTCTTGTCTTGCCGGATTTTTACGACAATACAATCCAGGTAAATAATGGGATAGACCGCATCCAGTGGCCTAGATAGCCATTCAATCACTTGTTCAATAACAGCGTCAGTCACTTTGGAAATCAAGGTGGCGGAGACATCAGCACCGTACATTTCTTTAACGGTCGTGACGATTTCTCGTGTTGTCATGCCCTGGGCATACAAGAAAATAATCTTGTCGTCCATGGAAGTAAATCGACGCTGGTGTTTTTTAACGAGCTTGGGCTCGAAACTCCCAGCTCTGTCGCGTGGTGTATCGAGCTCGAACTGGCCAGCTTCCGTTCAGTTAGTCTTACTGGCATGCCGTTGCGGTTATTGTCAGCTTCGGACTGCTCGTGCCTTTCAAAGCCAAGATGATCATCTAACTCAGCGTTCAGTGCCGCTTCGACCGTAATCTTGGTTGGCATCTGCTGGGAGTCTTTGAGGTCGTCTTCCGTCTTGATATTTTTAGCTGCCGCATGAGTGATCGCCTGTAGTTCTTTCTTGTTCATAGTGCCTATCCTCACCCACGCTTGGGTTTAATGATAGACAGTTACACAGAATTCAGGACACCCTTGATATAAGTGTTGTTATTTCACCAAAGAAGAATAGAAAAGAGCAGCGAGAATATGACAAGCATCTGTACTAAATTAGTACATTTGGTTGAGAATGTGTTTCTACATCTCCAACGCTGGCGTGGTATAAAACACCCGTTCATTTATTACCGCTGTCCAAATTAGGTGTATGATGCTTCGGGCTAGTACCTTATGACGACACTATCTAGGACAGCCCCAAAATCATTTAAAATATTCAGCTTCAGGAGAAAGACTTGGCATACGATAGAACATTGATTACCGGCGTCATTCTCGCAGGAGGACAGGCAACGCGTATGGGGGGTAATGACAAAGGATTGAGCCTGCTAGCAGGCAAGCCAATGATTGAGTATGTCATCGCAGATATATCTCCCCAGGTCGGCAACCTCCTGATTAATGCCAACCGCAGTGATGCAGTTTATCGGCAATATGGCTTCCCTGTTATTCATGACCTGAGGGCCAATTTTGCCGGACCCCTAGCAGGTATTGCCGCTGCCATGATGCACACCTCGTCCGAATTACTGCTTACAACCCCCTGCGACTCGCCCTGTTTGCCGAAGGACTTGGCTGAAAGACTCTTCCAGCAGTTGACCGTCACAGATGCAGACGTCTGTGTCGCTCATGATGGTAACCAACTGCAACCGATATTCGGCCTTTTCCATCAGCGGTTGATGCCTGGGATACAACAGTTTCTCGATTCAGGCGACCGGAAACTAAAACTTTGGTTACAGAAACAGAAACTGGCTATCACCGATTTCTCCGATTGCCCGGATGCTTTCACCAACGTCAACACCCAGGCCGAACGGGAGTGCCTTGAACAGCAACTGGCCGATAGCTCGGGATAAGATATTCTGTAACGCAGAGGGCCCAGAAAACCGTAGAGAACACAGAGGTTTTTCTATTGGATTGAGACTGTTCAGAATATTGTGTCAACGTAAAAGCACTCAATCCATATCATCACAGATCAAGTGCGCGATCAAGCCTGCCTTCGAAGAAGATAGCCAGTTGAGACAAGGTCAGGTTCCAGTTGTGAATGGGCATCGTCCATTTCTTACTGGCGTTCTGAATGCCAAGGTATAAAAATTTGAGCAGGCTATTGTCATTCGGAAAACAGCCCTTGATTTTTGTCAGTTTCCGGAATTAGTGAATTGCGTCCAACCATAACAAAGGGATAATGCGAATCCAGTGGATGCTGTTGCTAGGCTTTTACGGTATCGATTATTTTGTCGGTTATCGCACTGACTGCTGCGGTAATGAGATGAAAATAAAAATACTCTGTGTTCTCTGCGTTCCTTCTTTATAGAGTTACCAAACAGCGCCTCAAAGGTAAACAGTTATCATCGGGGCCTAACCCTGGCGGTAGGCTGTGCCGTAAACGGGTCATCCGGCCAATAGTGCTTGGGGTAACGTCCCTTCAGCTCTTTTTTCACCTCGGTATAGGTTCGTTGCCAGAACCCTTTCAGATCCTGGGTAACCTGGATCGGTCTCTGGGCAGGTGAAAGGATATGCAGAACGACCTTGATTTCACCGTGACATACAGTTGGTGTATCCTCCAGACCGAACAGCTCCTGCAGCCTGACCGCCAGTACCGGTGCTTCGCCCGGCCTGTATTCCAGGCGTTTACGGGAACCACTGGGTACCTGAATATGAGTTGGAACCAACCGGTCCATTGACCGTTGCTGGTTCCATTGCAACCGGCTCTGCAAAATCGTCAGCATATTGAGCTGTTTCAGATGAGCCTTGCGTGAAATGCCATTCAACCATGAGCTCAGCCAACCCTGCAGGTTTTCCAGTAACGACTGATCAGAAAGATCCGGCCATTCTGAATCCGGTTGCCACTGCAGCAGTGAACAGAGTCTGGCCTGCCACTCCCTCGCCTCGCGACTCCAGGGAAGAGTATCCAGACCAGAGAGGCGAATACCCTCCAGCATTGCCTTCAGAACATCATCAGGATCAGATGAATCATTGGGAGCACTTGAGAGTAACAGTGCCCCCAGGCGCTCCTCTCTCCTCGCAAGGACAGCGGAACTCCCCTTATCCCATGCTGCTACCCTGTCGTGCAGAATAATATGCCGCCGTTGAGTCTCTCTGATCTCCTGAAAATCAATAGTCGATGCCAGAAATGCCCTCCCTTCGCGCTTTCCGGCATCCAGCAGAGGCACCACCAAAAAGGGGCAACCACCCAACACATCACCATCAGGCAATCGCACGGCACGGCCGCTTGAAAGCAGATATTCCGAATTATCCCCCCCCTTCCATTTGGCGATACGGTCAGGATAAGCCAGCGACATCAGACCGCCTGAAGAGAGTGCCGGCAAATCGTTTTTTTCAACTTTTATCTGTTTACGCCACTGCCCCCCAGCCCGGTTCAGTTGGGCACAAGCCAGAGGGTCAGCGCCAGCCGCAGCAACTGCGCCATTACCTTTCCGTCGCCATAGCTGAAGAAGCTGTAGCCGGTCATCGACATCGACAGAGGTAGCTTCTCCCCTTCTGCGCCGAATAATATCCCGCTCGGAGATAAGCCCGGCAAGATCAGCCGCCAGTTCCAACTGCCCTCTTGCCGCTGCCTGGAGCAGCATATGGGCAAGACGCGGGTGAAGTGACAGAGCCGCCATCCCCTGACCTGCCGATGTTATCCTTCCCTTCTCATCCAACCCGTCAAGTGCTTGCAACAATGACCTTGCCTGAGCGAAGGCACCTGCCGGCGGGTTGTCCATCCACTTCAACTGCTCCGAATTTTCGACACCCCACTGCGCCAGATCCAATACTAGTGGCACGAGATCGGCATCCAGAATTTCCGGTGGGTGGTAGGCCGTTAGTCTAGCCTGTGTCTGCTCACTCCAAAGACGGTAACAGACACCAGGACCAAGACGCCCTGCCCGCCCCGCTCGTTGATCTGCAGAGGCGAGAGATACCCGCACGGTTTCTAACCGGGTCAGTCCGCTATTGGGATTAAATCGAGGAACACGTGACCAGCCACTGTCGATCACTGTCTGAATACCCTCGATTGTCAGGCTGGTCTCTGCAATCGAGGTAGCCAGCACCACTCTTCGCTTCCCCCCCTGATGAGGACGAATCGCACTATCCTGTTCCTCTCTACTCAAATCACCATAGAGTGGATAGAGGCCCACTCCTTCTCCCAACTGATCCAGCAGTAACTGCTCTGTGCGTCTGATCTCACCGGTGCCGGGGAGAAACACCAGAATATCCCCTTGAGTTTTTCCCAGGGCTCGCCGGACACCATTAGCGGCTGTTTCAGGAATATTTTTTTCCGGATCCCGCTCCAGGTAATGATGGGTTACCGGCCAGGGTCGCCCACCACCCGTTATCACTTGGGCACCGCCCAGTAACTCAGAAACTGCTGAAGTATCCAGGGTAGCTGACATGATCAACAGTTTCAGGTCATCCCGCAGACCCGACATGATATCCAGAGTAAGCGCCAGAGCCAGATCCGCATGAATACTGCGTTCGTGAAACTCATCAAAGATAACCAACCCGACGCCATCCAGTTCCGGGTCACGCTGAAGCCTGCGGGTAAGGATTCCCTCGGTTACCACTTCGATGCGGTTTTTTGAGGAGACACAGCTATCAAACCTGACTCTGTAGCCCACGCGGGCTCCAACTCTCTCACCCAGCAGATCAGCCATTCGGGCAGCGGCAGCCCTGGCCGCCAGCCGCCTGGGCTCTAGCATCAGAATATCGCCTTCGAACCAGGATTGTTTCAGAAGTTCCAGCGGTACTATTGTCGTCTTACCCGATCCTGGTGGTGCGGCCAACACAGCGCCGTTCGAACACTGCAATGCGGAGCAGAGTTCAGCCAGAACATCATGGATGGGTAGTCTTTTCATTATCCGGTATCCGTTAAGAGATTATCGAAAAGGAACACAGAGGATGCTCTCGTCAAGCGTACAGGGATCCATTCACAGCATCTCTTGGAAATAGTATCTCCGTATCAGCCACCGCACGAACTTATTAAAAATTACCTATAAGCGCATTTGAATTACCCTATCTCATGGCCAAACATAAAACACCCGTCACCCAGGCAATACGGCTTCTCCGAAAAGAGGGAGTAGCCTTTGTGAGTCACCCTTACCACTACGTGAAAGAAGGCGGTACTGAACAATTCGCCGAAGAGATGGCGGTAGACAAGCATCAGGTCATCAAAACCCTGATCATGGAGGATGAGGAAAAAATGCCTCTGATTGTGTTAATGCATGGTGACTGCGAAGTCTCCACCAAATCACTCGCTCGACAGATCGGTGTCAAACCGATCCAGCCCTACGACCCCAAAGTGGCAGATCATCACTCGGGTTATCAGGTTGGTGGCACCTTGCCTTTTGGTACCCTCAAGAAGATGCCGGTCCACTGTGAAGAGAACATCCTAAAGCAGGAAAAAATATACATAAACTGCGGAAAACGAGGCTATATCATCTCAATGAATCCCAGTGAACTGGTTCGGGTGCTCCTGCTCCAACCAACACTCATTTCCGCTGCTCAATAGCTAAGTACTTCTTCAAGTTAAGTTCTCATAAATCCATGCAGAAACTTACGAAAGAGTATGGCAACTCCGACGGCAGGGACGCCGCCTTCAAGCTTACAGGGATGTATTCACAGCGCCTCTTGGAAGTGGACTCTCCATACCCTCCCCTCCCCCAAGGCTGCGTAAAAATCGGCAGAACATACATGCCTGTACGAGGTTCAAGCATGTTACGGTTCAAAAGTTATTACGCACTCAAAACATCATTTTCACGTGTACACGCAAATGACCGGCCAAACGGCTGCTCATCTGGAAACTCATGAGCCACGATCCAGACTTGGGAGAGCTCGTCACTCAGGTCAGGCAATACCTTAAGCGCACTGCGTGTACGTTCCTGATCAAAGAAGGCAAACGGCTCATCCAGGAAGATAAACTGCCGGCCACCCTGGATACTGTTCACCAACTCCTGTGCCAGAGCCAGCCGCACCGCCAACATGATCTGACGCTGAGTACCACTGGATATCTCTTCCAGATCCATGAAATCCCGTTTCTCGTTTGAGAAGACTCTGACCGAGAGGTCATCTTCGATCTGCAGATGTTGATAGCGGTTTCCGGTGAACATCGGCAATGTTCTTCCCACCAGATCCCGCAGATCCCGGTTGAAATGCTGGGACAGATGGCGACTGGCGCCTTCCAGAAGTTCCAGTGAAAGTTCACGCAGATGAATACGCCGTTGATGATCCTTGATCCGCTGCTCTAAACCACTCCGGACTTGATTCAGTTGCTCGGATTTACCAAACCGTTCTTTCTCATTCCAGATCGACTGGTCCAACACAACCGCCTGATGCTGGCGCTGCTGTAGTTCACGCCGCATCCAGGCCAGCTCCCTGCCGACTGAGCCTCGCACCTCTTCAGGAGACCCTTCAGAGGCTACAATTCGGCTGCAGATACCTTGGATCTCCGCGTCACTGGGGCGGCTTTCGATATCGAGTTCCATCTTCGGCAGCTCACTATCCGTCTCAGTGTCGATAGGCACTTCCATTTCAGACGTTGTTTTCTCCTCCACCTCAGGCACCTTCTGATGCAAGGCACCCAGATGCTGGGCCAGTGCGGCCGAATTCTCCTGAAGTTTACTGATCACGGCACCCCGGGTTGCCACCCTGACCCATAGCAGAAGAGAAAGAACAGCAAATGCAGCCGCACCATACAGCAGCCAGGGCAGATACTGTTCACCCCATTGAGGAATCTGCTCAGCAAGCAGCTGTTGAAGTACCTGGGAATATTCGTGATCCGGCATGCGGGTCATAAGCCTCCAGGCCGATGCCAGGGCGACAGCAAAAAGGAATGAGAAAAAACGCAGGAACTTTGCCCGGCCCCTAGCTCCCTTGGCAGCAGCAATTTTGGCTATGCTATCCTGATAAGCGGTAGATGCAGCCTCCAGCACCTCGATTTCAGATTGCAGCGCAGATTCAGCCAGTTTGCTTCTATCCTCCTCCATTGAAGAAAGCATCCCTTCCTGGATATTCAGATCATTCAGTTCCTGAACGATCCCGGAAATCTCCTCACCGGAGCTCTCCACAGCCTCCTGTCACAAAGTGCGTTATCGACTGCACGATACCGCAGGTGATGGGTTGATCCTCTTCACCAATCAGATTCAGCCTTACGCCGTGGTTACCGTCACGATCAAGAAAACGGGCAATTTCATAATGGGCATCCGCTTCTGCCCGGAATCTTAAATTGACGGAGCACCTTGTCTCACCCCAGAAAATCAATTTCTCCGATTTATCCACGTCAATGGAAAAAGTGCGCCCAAACAGGGCAAAACAGATAGTCTCACCTATAGTACTCTATCCCGGACTCATTGTGACCTTCAATCGAGATAACACCGGCCGCTGGCAGATCGTTGATCTCAAGTTCTCTGTATTTGAGAAAATTCTGCGCTGAAATATCGGTAATAATCATGCGGATCTCTCGTCTTCCAACGCCTTCAGCTTGAACAGTGTCATCTCCATCGCTTCGCGATATGACGCTTCATCAAATACCTCTTCAGAATTTCTGCGGAGCTCAAACTCCGCCTCGCAATAGGTCGAAAGATCTTCGCTTGGCCCATAAAACTCTGAGGTGCTAAGGAGCTTAGCCTGACACTCTCTGGACATATCGGATGCTCCAACACCAGCTTGTGGTTATTCTTCGCGTCAAACAGTATAGGGAGCGGGCCTGAAAAATGCGAGGAACAGGCCATCTCTTTTACTTCCCAGACAAACTCCCAACAATCCTGTGAAGAGAGCTGTAGAGAATATGGCGATTCAGCCAACCACCCTGAACCAGACAGTCAAGTCAGGCAGGTCGATTTCTCTCACCGCCACTGATATTTCCGTGTCCAGCGGCAACGCCTCGCGCAACCGAATCCTCGTCTCCAGTGCCAGCTCAGGAATAATCACCTTGGCACGATTATCCACCATCTCGACCACCACACCCTTACCCCGCCAATGAGGATTTCGCATCAGATAGATCAGTTTCCAATGGGTATTGGAGAAACGCTCTACCCGGCGTACGGCACCCGTGACTGCCCCCGAGGCACCAATTCGTTCAGAAATCAGCTCCAGGGGCATCACCTCATTTCCCAGCAGATGAGCCCGCAGTTGCTGATGAGTAATCAGGTCCAGATAGCGCCGAAGCGGACTAGTGACCCGGGTATAAAGGGCCAGCCCCAAGCCAGAATGAGGCTCCTCCAGAGTCTTTAATTTGGAAGGTTTCAACCGTCTGCGATAAGCAAAATTTGCTGCCATGCCCTCTGGAGAAGATGGATTTTCCGGTGCCGGCTGAGTTGCGAACGGGATAGTGATTTCATGCTTCAGCGCATAGCGCGCCACCGCCTCTCCGGCCATCAGCATGGCGTCCGTCACCATCTGCCGGCTTTCCAGGCGATTCAGCGGTTTGATCAGAATATTCTCTTCTTTAACCCGGACACTCACCTCAGGCAGATTGATGTTTGACGCCCCGGCAGCCATCCGTCGTTGATTAAAACGGTCGCAAAGCGCCTTCAAATCTGCAAACGGTTTCTCATCAAGAGCGTTATCGATTTCATCATAGGTATGTCGCGATACCTTTATTTTGGTGAGCGCAATATGGATATCGGTTAATTCTGCATCTTCATCCAGTCTGAAACCGATAGAAAGAGCCGGCGATAGAGCCTGAAGGCCAAGCCCCAGCCGCTCGGTGATTTCCGGCGGCAACATATGGACGACCTTTTCAGGCAGATAGAGATTGGCTCCCCGTCCCCTTGCCTCCAGATCAATAGCTGAATCCACTGCGACAAGAGAGGCCACATCGGCAACATGCACCCAGATCCGGCCACCATCCAGGCTTATAGCATCATCCGGGTCTTCACTCCCCTCATCATCAATGGCATATGCAGCCAAATGGGTCAGATCCAGCCGCTCCTCTTCCGGACTGCCCGGTATCTGAATATCCGGGTTATTTATCGGTAAATCCTGGCGTTGGGGATAAGGGTTGTACCACTCAGGCCAATAACCGACTCCCGTCAGCATCCTGTTGGCATTCACCGGATTCTCCTGATGACCCAAGGTATGGAGTATCCGGCTGGTCTCACTCTGACCCAGCGCCAGCCGCTCCACCTCCAGCAGACGCTCATGATCTTCCTGCTCCAGCTGCTTGCTCTTCAACCGACCGATAAATTCAGACCAGGAATGCTCTGCAGCAATTTTAGCCTCGCGCGCTTCACGGTCAGTTGCAATCTGATCCTCGCTGCGCACCAAGATTTTTTCCGGAGAACCCTCAAAATAGAGCCCTTCGATCACCAGGCCCCAGGCAGCCCAGGCGGTAATGGGGGTAAACTCCCCATACACCAGCTCCGCCAACTCTTCGATATCGGTTTCACCGCCGCTCAGCAACTCCCAGGCCTCATCGATATCACCATGGGCATCCACCAGATCAGACAGTTTATGGAGCGGGCCTGGATGGAGAATTGTGATATCTTTCGGCCTTACCCGCTTGCTTTTGCCCCCCTCCAGCTCAATATCAATCTTGTCGCTAACTTGTTGCACAAGTGCGGGGCGAATTTTATACAGTGCAAGACTGCCGGGCACTGGTCGATACTCTGGCATTGAGGCCTCATCAGATAGGCTGAGATCATCGGGAATTACCCGTACAAGCCCAGTGGCATAAAGAATAGGACGCTATGATAACCTTGTTATTGGGAAGTTGCAGTAGTGGAGGGTTGGTTAATGTATGTGCGGTGCCGGTTTAAAATTAAGGAACACAGAGAGCCGCGGAGATCGCAAAAAAATCCATTATTTTTCAATGCGTAATCTTTTATACTCTGGATTTTCTGCGCTATCTTATGTGTCTGTGAGTACTGCTACTGAACAGAAACTGGTTTAGATATCAGGCAGTTATGAATGAATGTCTCAAGGTGGAATTGTAAACATCCAATAACACCGAAACGGCAACCGAAGAAACAAAAAAACGCTGTGATCTCCGCGGTTCTTTGCGTTCCTTTTTTTGATAATAATCCGACAATCAGGTAAATAAAGATGAGGGACTACATGAGTAGCCAGTGGAAGACCTTTTTAGAAACCCAGTCAGCCCATTTTGATGAGAGCGGGGAGGTCCGGTTCAATCAGGACAAAGCGTTTCCTGAATGCGCCCTGTTCGACCTGATGCATCTCACTCTGATAACAGTCTCTGGAGATGATGCGAAGAACTTCCTGCAGGGCCAGTTTACCAATGACATTCGTAATGTCACTCACAACCATAGCCAGCTGAGCAGTCTCTGCACCCCCAAGGGACGCATGCTCAGCAACTTCCGGGTACTGATGAGAGATGAGGATTATCTACTGCAGATTCCGCAAGATACCCACCAGGCCGTCATGAAACGCCTCCCCATGTTTGTGCTGATGTCAAAAGTCACCATTACCGACAACAGCGATGAGCTGGTCAGAATCGGGCTTGCCGGCACCTGCGCTGACTCCCTGCTCAGCAGGCGGTTCCCATCGCTACCGAAAACCACCGGAGAGGTCGCCCGGCATGATGGCTATACCCTGCTTAGATTACCTGGAGCCACCCCCCGGTTTGAGATCATTGGTGAAGCCGACGATATCATCAGCCTATGGCAGCAACTGGCTAAAGAGGCCCCCCCCTCTGGGGCTGAACATTGGTCACTGCTCGATATTCAGGCAGGCATACCCGCCATTTATAAAGAGACAGTTGAGGCCTTTGTACCTCAAATGACCAACATGCACCTTATTGATGGCATCAGTTTCACCAAGGGCTGCTATACCGGCCAGGAAGTGGTTGCCCGGATGAAATACCTGGGTAAATTGAAACGTCGCATGTACCTTGCTCATACAGATAGCGGAAAACGTCCCATTCCGGGAGATAAACTCTTCTCATCCGACAGCACTTCAGGACAAGGCGCGGGAAAAGTTGTCGATGCCCGCCCATCTCCGGATGGTGGCTATGAACTGCTGGCAGTCATGGAGATCAGCGGCTATGAGAGTGATAGCATGCACCTTGAGAGCAGCAGCGGTCCAAAGCTGAAGCTTAAATCACTCCCCTACTCTTTCGACGAAGAGTGATCTGTGGTGATATCAAACATTTAGAAAATGTCATATAAAATCTCAAGTTCCAGGGCAATGTGCCGATATACATCTATGATGTAAACTTGACCAGCCTGAGCTAGCCCAATGAAAATAAAAAACGGAACCATGTATAAGCGAACTCGAATTCCTGGAAGAGCTGCTGATAGCAATAAGCGAAAAAAGGATCTCGCTCCCAACACTGCCCGAGGTTGCCATCAGGGTAAAGGATGCGGTTGAACAAAAGAGCTCCTCGGCACACGAGATTGCAGATATGGTTGATACTGATGCCGCGCTCTCAACCCGATTGCTCCAGGTTGCCAACAGCCCTCTCTACCGTGGGCGCATGCCCATTAAGAGTATCCAGATGGCGGTTCCCACTGGTGCGCAGCCTGATTGCCAGCCTAGCGATAAAACAGATCTTTCAGGGCACTTGATGTTCTGGATTCACGCCTGCGTACTATCTGGGAGAAGAGCGTCGAGACCGCCGCCATCAGCCGGGACTGTCCCAGAGCACGCCATGATAACCGGTCTGATCACAGTATAGGCAGCCTGAATGGCGGCCCAAAAGCAGATTATGTGGACGTTGTAATGGTAGCCAGACTCTAGTCGATAACAGATGAACAGCTACAGGAGATGGAGATCAACTGGAGTAACATACTCCCTCCATAAACTGGGGGTGGGGGGGTGGAGCCTGAAATGGAGATTGTCAATGTTGAAGGTATCGCTGAAAATCTCGAAGAGGTTCAGTCGATATTATTCTGATATCTACCGTATCAGACTCCCCCCTGACTTCTTATTCTACGCGGCGGCATTATCTCGATTTCAACACGTCTGTTCCGGCTGCGTCCGCTGCTTGTAGCATTGCTGGCGACTGGCATCGTCTCACCATAGCCCATGGCATAGATCCGGCGGGGATCAACCCTGGGCCGTCTTCCAAGGTAACTGGCAACGGATTCCGCCCGATGCTCAGAGAGCCTTTGATTGAATTTTTCACCGCCGCTGCTGTCAGTGTGCCCTGCGACTCTGGTATCGGATTCGTTAAACTCTTTCAGTACTAGCCCTACAGAATCAAGCACTTCGTAGAAGCTGGATTTGATCGATGTACTACCTGTATCGAATGTAATATTCCCCGACATGTTCAAAGTAATTCTGTCGCCATTTCGGGTAACGCTGACGCCACTCCCTTCCAGAGTGCGGCGCAGATTGGCTTCTTGCTGATCCATATAATAACCAATGCCACCACCAGCTCCAGCTCCAAGGGCGGCACCTATGACTGCGCCTTTCCCTCTATCGCCCTTATTGGCCAGAGCCCCGGCAATGCCACCCACAACCGCACCAATACCAACGCCCTTTACCGTATTGGAGGTTTTCTCATCCCGGGTATAGGGGACGATCGTGGTACAGCCGATAGTCATGCTAGTCAACAGGACCACCAGTGCTAATTTCTGCATTCTCACAGGACTTCTCCTTTACTATTCTTTTGAACTGAATATCAGTTCAAGCCACAACAGATCAACCCTTAATAGAAAGGCAGGGATGCACAGATTGTGATTGAATCCGCTATTCAGGACGCATATGGGGAAACAGAAGCACATCGCGAATCGACGGGGCATCGGTAAACAGCATCACCAGCCGGTCTATCCCTATGCCTTCACCCGCCGTAGGTGGCAGTCCATGTTCCAGGGCACGAATGTAATCTGCATCAAAATGCATCGCTTCATTATCTCCCACCTCTTTCTCTTCCACCTGCTTGCGGAAACGGTTAGCCTGATCTTCGGCGTCATTCAACTCCGAGAAACCATTGGCAATTTCACGCCCGCCAACAAAAAATTCAAACCGATCGGTGACAAAGGGGTTTTCATTATTGCGCCGCGCCAGAGGCGAAACCTCGGTCGGGTATTCCGTAATGAAGGTTGGAGCCATCAAACGATGTTCAACTATCTTCTCAAAGATCTCTATCTGAATCTTTCCCAGGCCATAACTATCCTTCAGTGGAATCTCCAGCCGTTCGGCAACGGCCCGCGCTTTCTCCAAGTCACCCAGCTCCTGTTCAGTGATATCTGCATTGAAGTGAAGAATCGAGCCTTTGACGGACATTCGGGTAAAAGGTTTGCCGAAATCATACTCATCGCCCTGATACTGGACCTTGGTCGAACCGACAACCTTCTCTGCCAGCGAGCGCAGCATATCCTCGGTCAGATTCATCAGGTCGTTGTAGTCCGCATAGGCTTCATAGAACTCAAGCATGGTGAATTCGGGATTATGCCGGGTCGATAACCCTTCATTCCGAAAGTTACGGTTAATTTCGTAGACCCGCTCAAAACCGCCTACCACCAGACGCTTCAGATAGAGCTCAGGCGCAATACGCAGGAATAGTTGCATATCCAGGGCATTGTGATGGGTAAGGAAAGGTCTGGCTGTCGCACCGCCGGGAATCGCCTGCATCATGGGTGTCTCAACTTCCAGGAAATTGCGACCGTTGAGATAGCTACGGATAAACTGAATCGTGCAGGTACGAACTTTAAACGTCTCCCGGGATGCCTCGTTCATAATCAGATCAAGGTAGCGTTGACGATACCGCTGCTCCTGATCAATAAGGCCGTGAAACTTCTCCGGCAGCGGGCGCAGTGACTTGGTCAGCAACCGGATCTCGTCACAACGGATGGAGAGTTCACCGGTTTTGGTTTTAAACAGCTCACCTTCCGCCCCGATAATATCGCCAATATCCAGCTCTTTCTTGAACTGCTGATTATAGACACCTTCAGGCAGTCCATCGCGCTGCACAAAGAGCTGTATCCGGCCAGACATATCCTGCACATGGGCGAAACTCGCTTTACCCATGATGCGCCGGCTCATCAGGCGTCCGGCCACTTTGACCCGTACTCCCAGGGACTCCAGCTCTTCCGCCGCCTTTTCGCCATACTCTGCGTGAAGCTCTCCCGCCACCACATTACGCCGGAAATCGTTAGGGAATGCGATACCCCGTTCACGGATCTGCGCAAGCTTTTCACGTCTCTGGGCTATTAGTTTGTTTTCGTCCTGGATCTGTTCAGTCATTGTTCAACTCATATGTCGTTTATTTAGCCGGCAGAGATGGAATTTCCCCACCCACACCAGTGGGCCTAGATTCCCTGGTTATTTACAACCCGCTTTTCAGACTCGCTTCAATAAAGAGGTTCAACCCACCATCCAGCACTGCCTGGGTATTTCCTGTCTCAACCCCAGTCCGCAAGTCCTTAATCCTCGACTGATCGAGAACATAAGAACGTATCTGGCTGCCCCATCCGATATCTGACTTTGAATCCTCCAGTGTCTGCTGTTCCGCGTTACGTTTCTGCATCTCCAGCTCATAAAGTTTCGCCTTGAGTTGCTTCATCGCCTGAGCTTTGTTCTTGTGCTGGGAGCGGTCATTCTGGCACTGGGTCACAGTGCCGGTGGGAACATGGGTAATACGTACCGCTGACTCGGTCCTGTTGACATGCTGTCCACCAGCCCCACTGGCCCGGTAGACATCGATTCGCAAATCAGCCGGATTGATATCAATCTCAATCGAATCGTCAATTTCAGGGGCTACGAATACTGAGGCAAAAGAGGTATGACGCCGGTTACCTGAATCAAAGGGCGATTTTCGCACCAGCCGGTGTACCCCTATCTCGGTGCGCAACCAGCCAAACGCATACTCGCCCTCAAACCGGATGGTGGCAGATTTGATTCCAGCCACTTCGCCCGATGAGGCCTCCATCAATTCTGTTTTGAAGCCCTGATGCTCGCCCCAGCGCAGATACATACGCAACAGCATTTCGGCCCAATCCTGGGCTTCTGTGCCACCGGAACCCGCCTGGATATCCAAAAATGCGTTGCTAGCGTCCATCTCGCCGGAGAACATGCGCCGAAATTCCAGGTCGGCAATCCGCTTTTCAAAAACAGCCAGATCAGCAGCAACCGCATCGACACTCTCTTCGTCGCCCTCCTCAACCGCCATCTCCAGCAGATCTCCGGCATCCACAAGGCTGTTGTTCATTTCATCCAGAGTGAAAACGATAAGTTCCAGCGAGGCCCGCTCTTTGCCAAGGGCCTGAGCCCGCTCTGGATCGTTCCATACTTCAGGGTCTTCCAGTTCCCGCAGAACCTCTGTCAGGCGCTCCTGCTTTTCATCATAGTCAAAGATACCCCCTCAAGGATTCTGATCGGCCTTGTAATTCACTGATTTTATTAGTAATCGAATTGAGATCTTGCATGACATACCTCGTACGAATCGGAGGGCGAATATTACACCAGATTCGCTATTGACGGAAACCTGACTTAACATCCGGGTTTGGTGATTTATGGTGGTGTACTTACAACTTAAATCCACCACATCAATAATCCCAAAAATAACCGGGTTAATATTTATATTCCCATAATAAACACAGACCCGGCTGACCCAGAAATGGTGCGGTAACACAGATGTCGGCCACTGCTGCCAGTTCACCATTGATAAAAAGCAACGGTAGCCGAGAGCGTCTCCAGGGGGGAATGGCGTTCTGCTGATAAAAATTCTTGAAGGTTATGGAATGGAGGTGGCCGATCCGGAGGCGTTCCCCACTATGCTGGAACCGAACCTCAACAGATTTCCCCTCAATCAGATCAGAGGCAATACCCACCGTATCCCGCTCAAACTTGAGTTGGCCCAGGCCAGAAGGGAGTGTCAGGGGAGCGTTTA
Source organism: Candidatus Vondammii sp. HM_W22 (assembly GCF_022530855.2). Lineage (GTDB taxonomy): Bacteria > Pseudomonadota > Gammaproteobacteria > Chromatiales > Chromatiaceae > Vondammii. The sequence continues at coordinate 1,505,316 of NZ_CP099567.1, forward strand.
AATCCCATGCCAAAACCACTGCAGAATCCAATTCAGGCAAAGGCGACATCAGATAGAGGCAATCGCGATAACGCCGAACCTCGGTCCCTAGCCAACTCACCACAGGATTACGATCTGCTCTCGCAGTCACAACCTCATCAAAAATACGATTCAAACGCACTGTATCAGGCAGCGGAAAGCCGACTTCTCTGATCCAGAATCTTAAAACGGCCCGAGCCCGGGCAGGTGTCAGCTCACGCAGTCCAAGGATAGAGAGTGTATCAGGCTCAACCCCCAGTAACCCTTTCAACTCCTCCCTGGCCAGTTCATCGATCAGAGATTGACTCTCTCCAAGGTGCTGGGCACTTCGTGAAAGCGTGCGGCCCATAGATGGCCAGCGTTCCTCTATTAATGGAATGATCTGGTGTCTCAGATAGTTGCGATCATATGAAAGGTCATTATTGCTCTTATCCTCTATCCATGTGAGCTGGTGCTCTGCACCATAAAGCGACAGCGCCTTCCGGCTGAGGCCAAGCAGCGGCCTAGCGTGAAATCCTTTACCAAAACCGGCCTCAGCAGGCATCGCTGCCAATCCGGCTGGCCCTGCACCGCGAAGCAACTGTAGCAGAAGCGTTTCGGCCTGATCATCCTGATGGTGGGCAGTCAGCAGGATATCATCCTCTGCCATCAGGGATTCAATAGCCTGATACCTTGCACGGCGCGCCTGGGCCTCCAAACTCTCGCCCTTTTCAGGTTTCAGATGAAGCTCAATGACTTGCAGCGAGATATCGAGAGATTGGCAGATAGCGGCACAGTGAACAGCCCAATCACCCGACTCCGCTTGCAGGCCATGATCGACATAGACGGCATGAACCTCAGCGGAAAGTTTGCCACGTAGTGCGAACAATCCGTGCAGCAGAACATGAGAATCCAGCCCACCACTGTAGGCCACCCAATAGCGGGATGTTTTTGGGAGCCCGGCAAGAGCTCCCAGGAGTCTAGAGAGAACGAAAGGCTTTTCGCTCACATCAGCTGGCGAATTCACCATAATTCATCAGCCGTTGGTAGCGTTCTTCCAGCAGTTTATCCATCGGGATAGTTTCAAGATGATCCAGAGTCTCTACCAGGGCGTGTTTCAGGTTGCGGACAACCGCAGCTGCATCCCGATGGGCACCGCCCAGTGGTTCAGGCACGATAGTGTCGATCAGTTTCAGCTCTTTCAAACGACTTGAGGTAATACCCATGGCCTCGGCGGCCAGCGAGGCTTTTTCGGCGCTCTTCCAGAGAATGGAAGCACAGCCCTCCGGTGAAATAACTGAGTAAGTGCCATACTCCAGCATCATCACCCGATCACCGACGCCAATGGCCAGCGCGCCACCTGACCCACCTTCGCCAATGACCGTGCAGATAATCGGTGTCTTCAACCCGGACATCACCAGCAGATTGCGTGCAATCGCCTCACTCTGGCCACGCTCTTCGGCGCCGATACCAGGATAAGCCCCTGGTGTATCGATAAAAGTAAGAATTGGCAGTTTGAACCGCTCGGCGGTCTCCATCAGCCTTAGCGCCTTACGGTAGCCTTCCGGACGGGGCATACCAAAATTACGGTGAATCTTCTCTTTTGTGTCCCGGCCTTTTTGCTGACCGATGATCATCATCGGACGCCCATCCAAACGGGCCACACCGCCGATAATGGCATGGTCATCAGCATATGCCCTGTCTCCATGCATCTCCTGAAAATCATCAAATATAGCATCGATGTAGTTCAGCATATACGGGCGCAGCGGGTGACGCGCCAGTTGCGAAATCTGCCAGGGTTTCAGGTTGGAAAATATCGATTCAGTGAGAGAGCGGCACTTACTTTCTAGGCGGGCAATCTCGTCCTGGATGTTGATCTCGTCATCATCACCGACCAAACGAAGCTCTTCGACCTTCGCCTCAAGCTCAGCAATAGGTTGTTCAAATTCAAGAAAATTAAGATCCATACGCGGAATATACCGGATTCGACGTCGATATAACAGGCTGGATGATTAGATAACGCACCTCAGTGGAGCCTCTGAGGCTGGTTAGTTTCTTCAGAAAAGGAATGCAGAGATCGCAGAGGCTTTTGTTGTACTTGATTATCGCAATTTCGCGGGAGAGTAGCTGCCCGTGACATATTCTTCTCAGGGATATATTCCTACGCAGAACATGGGAATGAAACAGTGAATTCCTCTATGATCACTGAGCTCCTTATTTTAAGCCATTCCGAACAGGCACAATTTCAGAACCTCCCTCAGGAGGAGTCAGCTGACCAGGAATGCAGTGAATAGATTACTTCCACATGCTCAGGTCCGAAGAGTCGTTCCAGTTTCCTCAGCAGTTCATCGGCAGGACGCAGTTTCCAGACATCACCGCAAACTATGGTACCGGCAGCCTCACGTCCCCTGTAGCTGAGTTGTAGATCGCAATTACCACCCTGGTAGGGTGAGCAGCGCTCTTCCAGCTCTTTCACAAATTCGGCGGGCGCAAGCCCCAATTCAGCCAGCCATTGCCAGTTGGTCTTCAATTTCACGGACTTTGCATAGGCTATTCGCGCCTGCTCGAACTCAATCACCTGGTCGACCCGAATACTCTTGCCACCCCGGTATTCATCATAGCTCAGGTTACCGGTCACCACGAGGATACGGTCACTCACCAGCACATCCTTATTGGCTTCATAGGCCTCCGAAAAGAGTGTTGTTTCTATTCGCCCACTGCGGTCATCCAGCACCAGGGTTCCCATCCGCCCTCGCTGGGTTTGGCGATGGCTGACTGAGAGTGCCAAACCAGCCACTGTGACACGCTGACTGGAACGCCGCCGGAACTTCCTGTCACCACCACCGTCGTTTTCATCTATAGAGAGTTTTCCAATTTGGGTGATCCCCAGCCCGGAAAATTCCCGCTCGTAGCGATCGATGGGGTGGCCGGTCAGATAGAGCCCCAGTGTCTCCTTCTCTCCCTGCAGGCGCAGTTCATCCTCCCACTCCTCCAGACTGTCGGGGATCACCTGCAGATCAGGGGCAAGCTCCGGCTCAGGGTCCGCCATGCCAAACAGATCATCCTGCCCTGCCGCTTCCATTTCATGGTGTTGCTCGGCCATTTTCAGTGCCAGGGGGAGTTGCGACATCAGTGTCGCCCGGTTGCTGCCCAGCTCATCCAATGCACCCGCCTTGATCAGGGAGTCCAGAACCCGGCGATTGACCTTGCGCAGATCGATCAACCGGCAAAATTCAAACAGATCCTTGTAGCTACCGCTCTGTGGCCGCGATCCGGTAATGCTTTCGATGGCCGACTCACCGACTCCCTTGAGCGCCCCCAGACCATAGATCACCGTATCGTCACCATCCACAGTGAATTTAAACTGAGAATGGTTCACATGGGGTGGACTCACCTCAAGTTTCATATTGCGGCACTCCTCAATCAGGGTCACCACTTTTTCAGTCGTGTCCATATCCGCCGAAAGCACCGCCGCCATAAAAGCAGCCGGATAGTGAGCCTTGAGCCACATGGTCTGATAAGAGACCAGAGCATAGGCAGCCGAATGGGATTTATTGAAACCGTAACCGGCAAACTTCTCCATCAGATCAAAGATGTAGGTTGCCGTATCTTCATCCACCCCTCGCTCTACCGCACCCTTACGGAAGATCTCTCCCTGCTTCTTCATCTCTTCGGGCTTTTTCTTGCCCATCGCCCGACGCAGCAGGTCGGCCCCACCCAATGAATAGCCGGCGAGAACCTGGGCAATCTGCATCACCTGCTCCTGGTAGAGAATGACGCCATAGGTGGACCGGAGAATAGGTTCCAGATCCGGGTGCGGATAGACTACCTCCTGGCATCCATGCTTACGGGCAATAAAGTCATCCACCATGCCCGACTGCAGGGGACCCGGCCGAAACAGTGCCACCAGTGCCGTGATATCGTCAAAGCTGTCAGGCTGGAGCTTTTTCACCAGCTCCTTCATGCCGCGGGACTCCAACTGAAAAACCGCCGTGGTTTCTGCCGATTTCAGCAAGCGGAATGACGCCTCATCATCCATCGCTATCTGGGTAATATCTACTGGATCTAGGTTATCGGCCTTACGCTGGCGATTAACAGCCTTTAAGGCCCAATCAACAATGGTGAGAGTGCGCAGCCCAAGAAAGTCGAACTTAACCAGCCCGACCTGCTCTACATCATCTTTGTCAAACTGGGTTACCAAGTTGGCACTGTCGGCTTCACAATAGAGGGGTGTAAAATCGGTCAGTGCCCCCGGAGAGATCACCACACCACCGGCATGCTTACCGGCGTTACGGGTCAGCCCCTCCAGTTTTTTTGCCATATCGATCAGCAGAGAGACATCCTCTTCATCCTGATATGCCTGTTTCAGCTCCTCGCTCTCCTCCAGTGCTTTATCGAGGGTGATACCGATCTCAAACGGCACCATCTTGGCAATTCGGTCAGTAAAACCATAAGGGTAACCAAGCACCCGCCCCACATCCCGGATCACCGCCTTGGCGGCCATAGTGCCGTAGGTGATGATCTGGGATACAGAATCTCTACCGTATGTCCGTGCCACATAGTCGATAACCAGATCCCGTTTATCCATACAGAAATCAACATCAAAATCCGGCATGGAGACTCGTTCAGGATTGAGGAATCGTTCAAACAGCAGTTCGTGTTCAATTGGATCCAGGTCGGTAATATTCAAGGCATAGGCGACGATTGAGCCAGCTCCCGATCCACGCCCAGGCCCCACAGGAATATCGTTATCTTTTGCCCACTGGATGAAATCCGCCACGATAAGAAAGTAGCCCGAAAAACCCATCTGATTGATGACATCAAGCTCAACCTGAAGTCGGTCATAATAGATCTTGTGTTTTTCAGCATAGTCCGGATCAGCTGTATCCAGCAACTTTTCCAGACGCAATTCCAAACCTTTACGCGACTCTTCCGAGAAAAAATCCTCGATAGTTATCCCTTCTGGAATAGGAAAGTCCGGGAGAAAATTCTTGCCAAGTATCAGTTCAATATTGCACCGCTTGGTAATTTCAACGCTATTCTCTATAGCTTCAGGAATATCGGAGAAGAGTTCAGCCATCTCTTCTGGTGTGCGCAAATATTGCTGGCCACTGTAGTTCTTCGGACGCCGGGGATCACCCAGAGTACGGCCCTCGTGAATACAGACTCGTATTTCATGGGCCTCAAAATCATCCGGCTTGAGAAACCTGACATCGTTGGTCGCAACAACAGGAACATTATGGGACAGTGCAAGTTCCACACTGGCATGTAGAGCCTCCTCCTCATTTTTCCGGCCGGTACGATGCAGTTCCAGATAGAAGCGGTCAGAAAACACTCCCAACCAATGGTTGAGCCGTGAGACAGCTTCATCCCTGTTTCCTGCAAGCTGAGCCCGGCCTATGTCACCTGCCAGGCCACCAGAGAGCGCAATAGTTCCTGCGCAACTTTCAACATTCAGCCAATCCCGCTCCATCATCGCCAGACCAAGATGCTGACCTTCACGATAACTCCGGGAAATCAGACGCGTCAGATTTCTGTAACCTTGAGGGGTTTGTACCAGAAGCAGCATACGGTAAGGGTTATTGGGATCATCCCTATCCCGTATCAGCACATCCACACCACTGACCGGCTTAACACCGGCCGTAATTGCCGCTTTGTAGAACTTAACCAGAGAGAAGTAGTTGGACTGATCGGTCACCGCAACCGCCGGCATACCCGCCTTAGCCACCTGACCGACGAGGGGCTTGATACGCACCATGCCATCGACAATGGAAAATTCTGAGTGGACGCGAAGATGGACAAAGGATGGATTCATGGTTTGGATATTCTAACTCCAGATAGAGGCAGGCGAGAGTGATCGACAGGACTTTTTTTACACTGCATAATGACTCAGATACCATCAAAACCTTCATCCCAAACTCTGTCCGGGAATGGATACCTGCTGATATTAAACATTCCCTAACAGGCGTTTAACCGGCCCAAACGACCGTCGGTGGATCTCAGTTACGCCAAGCGTTTTCAGGGCTTCAATATGTACTTTGGTAGGATAGCCTTTGTGTTTTGCAAGACCATAGCCGGGATAACGGCTATCCAGATCGACCATCTCCCGGTCTCTTGCCACCTTAGCAATAATGGAGGCGGCACTGATTGCCGGCTCACTGCCATCGCCACCGATAATCGCCTCAGCACTGCAAGGCAGATCCGGACAACGGTTGCCGTCGATCAGCGCATGCTCAGCCGGCATATCCAATGCCTCCACCGCCCGTTTCATCGCCAGTAGACTGGCATGGAGAATATTGATCTCATCGATCTCTTCCACTTCGGCACGGCCCAGAGCCCAGCTCAGTGCCTTCTTTTCTATCTCTACTGCCAATGCCTCACGGCGCTTTTCTGACAGTTTCTTAGAATCAGCAAGCCCCGTAATGGTTGCATTGGGATCGAGGATCACAGCAGCAGCGACCACAGGGCCCGCCAACGGTCCACGGCCCACCTCATCTACACCGGCAATATAGAGCATTTTTTTCATTCATCTCTCCCTATCAGAGACAAAACGGCAGCGGCCGCTTTACTGCTGGAGTCCAACCGCATCTCTCGATGCAGGCGCGCATAGGTCTGTTCAATATGAGCCACCCGATGAGGCGTATCCAGCAGCTCGATAAGTGCTGAAGAGAGCGCTTCCGGGGTGGCTGCATCCTGTATAAACTCCGGAGCTAGTTCCTCTCCGGCCAACAGGTTCGCCATGGCAACATAGGGGATTTTCAAAAGGTTAAAGTGTTTAACAATCCAGAAGGTCAGCACATTGAGCCGATAAGCCACCACCATCGGTCGTTTCATCAGCAACCCTTCCAGAGTGGCGGTCCCCGATGCCGTCAAGAGTGCATCAGCGGCTTCCATGGCATCTCTCGTCCCTCCCTCCATCAGGGTTATCGGCAGCTCAGGGGCAACCGATTTCCAGATGGTTTCAAATACTCTCCGGGTCCGGGTATTGACCAGAGGCACCAAAAAATGGAGGTTGGATTTGCTCACCAAGCACTGTTTCGCACTCTCCAGAAATATTGCGGCCAGTGATTCAATCTCACCTATCCTGCTACCGGGTAAAAGCGCAATCACCTGCCCATCGGTGATATCTAGTCGTGTACGAGCGGTTTCACGGCTATTTTCAAATGGAATTTCATCTGCCAGCGGGTGTCCGACAAAGGAGACGGGGACCTGATGTCTGCTCAGAAAATCTGCTTCAAACGGAAAAATACTCAATATCAGATCCACCGCAGACCTAATCTTTTTCACCCGCTTGGGGCGCCAGGCCCAAACCGAGGGGCTGACATAATGCACTGTGGGTATAGCGGCGGATTTCAGCGCCTTTTCAAGGCCAAGGTTAAAATCGGGGGCATCCACACCGATAAACAGATCCGGAGGATTGTTCTTAAAGTGGGCGGTAAGCTGGCGGCGGATTGAGAGTAGTTCAGGCAGATGCTTCAGCACCTCCACCAACCCTATGACCGCGAGGCGTTCCATGGGAAACAGACTATGACATCCTTGCCTCAGCATCAATGGGCCGCCAATGCCCTCAAATGTCGCATCTGGCACCCTGGCACGAATCTCACCCATCAGGCCTGCGCCCAACAGATCGCCTGAAGGCTCGTTGGCGACGATCCCTATTCTCAACATATCTCTAGGAGCCTATTAAGAACAAACTTAGCGGACGATACCGCGTTCACTCGTTTCCAAAAAATCGATATAGTGCGCGATTTCCGGGCATTCGGTCAACAGCATTTTAAGCTCCGTCACCGCATCATCCAGCACCAACCTCTTTTTATAGATCAACTTATAGCCGCGTTTGATCTGGTCGATGGTTTCCTGACTAAAAGAGCGCCGACGCAATCCTTCCGAATTGATTCCGTAGGGTTTTGCCGGTTGCCCACCGACGGTGACAAAGGGAGGAATATCCTTGTTGGTTTGAGTGCCCATGGCACAAAAGCTATGATCGCCTATCCGGCAAAACTGGTGGGCAATGGTGAAGCCACCGAGAATCGCCCAATTCCCCACCTTGACATGCCCTCCAAGTGACGCGGCATTAGCCATGATCACATGATTGCCTATCCGGCAATCATGTGCCACATGGACATAGGCCATCAGCAGGTTATCGCTGCCAATCCGGGTGACACCGCCATCCTGTTCCGTACCACGGTTTAGCGTGGCAAACTCACGGATAACATTCCGATCCCCAATCTCCAGCCGTGTCTCTTCACCGGCATATTTCATATCCTGTGGATCTTCACCCACAGAGGCAAACTGAAAAACACGGTTATCTTCCCCTATCGTGGTTAATCCCTTGATCACAGTATGGGGTCCCACCATGGTTCCTTTACCGATCCGGACACCCGCCCCTATGATAGCAAACGGGCCGACGCTCACTCCTTCATCCAGTTCGGCTGAGGTATCTATCACTGCACGTTGATCGATCAAGACTCAAACTCTCTTGTTGTGCACATAATTTCTGCAGATGCGGCAACAACACCCTCCACTCTGGCACTACATTTAAACTTGCCTATACCCTGCCTGAAGCTCTCCTGAACCGCCTCGACATGGAGTTGATCTCCAGGCTCAACTTGGCGTTTGAACCGTACTTTATCCATACCGACGAACAGACACACCGTGTTCTCCGTCACATTCTCCGGGTTCGACTCCATCACCAACAGCGCTGTTGCCTGAGCCATTGCCTCAACAATCATGACGCCCGGCATCACTGGACGTATCGGAAAATGCCCGGTGAAAAAGGGCTCATTATAGGTGACATTCTTAAGCGCAAACAGCCGCTTGTCTTTTTCAAACTCAAGCACCCGATCCAGCATCAGGAACGGATAGCGGTGCGGTAAACAACTCAGCACCTTATTAATATCCATGGTAATCAAGAATTATCTCCTGTTGATAGCCATTCTTGGTCAGTAATCTGCCCAAAAAATTAAAAAAGGAACACGAAAGATCACAAAGAAGCACAGAGAAAATCTTTATTTCTCGTTTCTAAGCGTGAGAATCAGGACACTTTTCAACTTGAATTCTAAATTGTTACTCTAATCACCTATTTTTATCTGCCTTTCAAGCACTTTAAGGCGCGCCACCACATCATCCAATCGCCTCACCTGTGCAATTGTCCTGCGCCAATCCGAATTTGGCACAGCAGGAAGACTTCCGCTGTAGAACCCAGGCTCTTTAAATGAGCGGGTCACCAGCGTCTGGGCTGAGAAATGGACATTATCCCCAATTTCCAGGTGTCCCACGACACCAACCCCACCACCAAGGGTGCAGCTACTGCCGACACTTGTCGATCCGGCAATTCCAGTGCAGGCGGCTATGGCGGTATGTTCGCCGATACGCACATTGTGGGCAATCTGAATCTGGTTATCCAGCTTCACTCCATTTTCAATCACCGTATCCCCCAAAGCACCGCGATCAATGGTTGTATTGGCCCCGATTTCGACATCGTCCCCCAGACGTACATTGCCAAGTTGCGGCACCTTGACCCAAACACCCTGGTCATCTGCCAATCCAAAGCCATCACTGCCCAGAACAGCCCCGGGATGAATCAACACACGACTGCCGATCTCACTGCCATGACAAAGTGTGATATTGGCAACTAATCGCGAATCCGTTCCTATTTTACAATCGCGGCCAATAATACAGCCCGGTCCTATAAAGGCACCTGCCGCAATGATTGCACCTGCCTCAACCACAGCACAGGGACCAATCCAGGTCTGTTCATCGACTTGGGCCTGATCAGATACAACAGCAGACGGATGCCTCCCCTGTTCCATTTCAGCCCGGGGATTAAGAAGAGCAGCGATCCGCGCATAGATTAGATAGGGATTGTCAGATACCAGCGCGTTAACTGGACAATGCTCCAGATACTCTTCACTGAGCACCACAGCCGATGCGCCGGTCGCTGCGAGGTACTTCCGATATTTTTTATTAGTCAGAAAACAGAGTGCACCCGCAGATGCATCCTGAATGGTATCGACATGGCTAATTTTGCATGCCGAATCGCCATGCAGCTGTGCTCCAACCTGGCGCGCCAGATCTCCCAGGCAATGGCTCAACTCAGCTCTCTTATTTACCTGAGGCCTTATACAGGCTTTTCAGACGTTCCAATACTTTGTTACTCATATCAGCCCTCTTACTGACGTATACGATGCCGTCGCTCAAGATTACGTCGATCCCTTCCTCTTCTCCAACCTGGCGAACCACTTCGGATACTTTGCGGAGGAGTTTATTGACCTCTTCGTTACGGCGAAGGGTCAAATCCTCTCTGAATTCGTCCTGAGCATTTTTTACTTTACGGCGACGTGAACGAATATCCTGCTCTAGGCGTTTCACCTCGGCAGAACTCATCACAGCACCATCACGGGCGAGTTTCTCTTCCAGCTTTTTCAGCTGTTTTTGGTTGGCGACTAGGTCGTTGTTGCGCCGCTCGAACTCTGTTTCCAAAGCCTTGCGAACAGCATCATACTGGGGTGACTTCTCCACCACTTTATTGGCGTTAACCACCGCAATTTTGAAACTGTCCGCAGCAGAGGCGAAGCCCGCTAAGCCCAGAAAACCGACTATCAATGCTATGAGAACTAATTTTTTCAAAATTCTTCTCCAAATACTTAGAAAGCTGTACCAAAGGTAAACTGGAAGGTTTCAGTTTCATCTCCCGACTTTTTGTTCAAAGGAAAACCTAGACTCATGCCCAGTGCCCCCACCGGTGAGAGCCAGAACACTGACGCTCCTGAAGAATAGCGTAACTCCCCCAAATCAATGTCAGTACCACCACCCGTGTCGTATACATTACCTGCATCGACAAATAATCCCAAGCGTATGGTTCTCTCCATCAGCTTGAAAGGTGCCGGGAAAAACACCTCGGCGTTGGCAACCACTTTGACATTACCGCCCAATGGATCATTGTTATCATCCCGGGGCCCAAGACTGAAGTCCTTATAGCCACGAACGGTCTTTATGCCGCCTCCGAAAAAGTTTTCCCAATAAGGCAGATGGCTAGTGTCACCGTATACATCCCCGTATGCAACATCCCCATTCAGTGCCATAGTTAACTTCTTGCCCAGAGGAAAGTAGTGTTTATGTTTGTAGGCGATCTTATAATAGGTGAGATCACTGCCGGGAAGTGTTGCTCTGGCTGAAAAACGCTGAAATCCACCCTTGGTTGGCATCAGGGCTGAGTCCCGAGAATCACGAACCCAGCTGGTACCAATTTTAAAGTCGAGGAACGTGTCACCATTATCGGTTTGAAACTGGGTAATCTCTGACGATGGTGTATCGCTCAGTTTAAAATCGGTGGAAACCAGATCCAGTGTCAGGTTGACGCGATCTGTCTCTGTCACCGGAAAACCGAAATTAACCCCCATGATGGCCGTATCTGTGATGTAGTTTGCTGTATCCACCTCATCAAAATCAGTACTCTTATAGCTCAGATTAAAGCCGCGGCTAATGCCATCCACTGTGTAGTAAGGGTTGGTATACCCGAGCTGATAGTGGGTATTGGAGTCACTGTTATCAAAAGCGAAAGATATTCGTTTACCTGTACCCAGAAAATTTCTCTGACTGATCTTGGTACTGAATATAATGCCAGAGGATTGTGAAAAACCCAGCCCAGCTACCAGATTACCCATGGGCTTCTCAACAACGCTAATATTAACATCCACCTGATCTGTCGATCCTGGGACGGCCGAAGTCTTCATATTCACTTCATCAAAGTAGCCCAATCGCTTCAAGCGCTCCCGGGAAAGGCGAACCCGGTCTCCAGAGAACCACGCCGCCTCGAACTGCCTCATCTCACGCCGCAGTACTTCATCACGGGTGCTGGTATTACCGCGCATAGTGATCCGGCGCACATAGACCCGTTTACCGGGGTCGACAAAATAGGTGATTTTAACCTGCTTCTTCTCTTCATCTATTTCCGGAATGCTGTTAACGTTGGCAAAAGCATATCCGTTATCACTCAGCAGCTTATTAACCCGTTCCGCGCTACCAACAATCTCCTTGCGTGAAAATATTTCACCCCGGATGAGATGAATCAGTGGAAAATACTTCTCCTTCTTCACTATCAGGTCACCAGCCAAGTTGATATCACTGATGGTATAAACATCGCCTTCAGCAATATTAACCCTTACGTAGATGTCCTTCTTGTCCGGGGTGATCGAGACCTGTGTTGAGGTAATTTTAAAATTGATATAGCCACGATCAAGATAGAACGAGCGAAGTTTTTCCAGATCACCGGAAAGGGCCTGTTTAGAGTACTGATCGTCTTTGGTGAAAGTAGAGAGAAACCCGGTGGTACTTAGAGAGAATTGATCCAGCAACTCATCCTCTTCAAAGGAGGTATTACCGATAATATTTATCTTTTTGATACGAGCCGTCTGGCCTTCAGAAATATCGATATTGACCGCCGCTCGGTTTCGCTCCAGCGGTATCACTGTGGAATCGAGTTTCACACCATACTTACCCTGATTGAAGTATTGGCGACTCAACTCCTGCTCGATCTTATCCAGAATGGAGCTATTGAACACCCGGCCCTCTGCCAGCCCGATATCCTTCAGTGCCAGCAGCAGCTGTTCAGTTTCCATAGATTTATTGCCTTCGATCTCAATTTTGGCAATAGCAGGTCGCTCACGGACAGAAACGATCAGCACATCCCGTTCCCGTTCCAATCGCACATCCTTAAAGAAACCGGTCTTAAAAAGAGCACGAATGATAAAGCCGGTCTCTTCCGCCTCTATCTCCTGGCCGATCCCAACCGGCAGATAATTAAATACCGTGCCAGCAGATATGCGCTGGAGTCCTTCGACTCGTATATCCTTAATCACAAAACTCTCTGCTGCGACTGACAATGGCAAAGCCAGTACACATAGCAAAAGAAGATGCTGAATGCTCTTTATAATTAAGTTCATGTTTTATTTAATTACTTGATTTTTATAGTTATTCAATAAATCAACAACCGATTATCCTGTAATAAGCCCACTTTGCAAAAAGAAAGCAGACGAATCATCGTTCCCAGATTCTCGTGATCGAATTGCAGATGGAAAAACCTTTGATAATACCGTCAAACACTCCATCGTCCTTAAAGCTATCGGAATGGGGCAACAGTATAAAGCGCGCCTCAAAAAAAAGCATTACCCCCCTACTCCATAAGGTAACTGAATCAGGTACCTAATTCAGTTACCTTCTACTAAAAAACTGGCTCTTCCCCTAGTCGAGTGGGTAAATATCACCCAACCACTCCCTCAGGATAAAGATTCAGCCCTCCAAGATGGAAGTAGATTGCATTGGCAAATCGCTCCTTGTTGCGGAAACCTCTGCCACGCACTTTGATCATATTGATTCGGCTTTTGATACCTTACTGCCGAACCATTATTTACTTCCAAAACAACAGCGTTTAATATTTCCCACAGATGATCCTTGATTGTTCCCGCCACTTTCTTGATTGGCTCCAGGCCACTGCGCACTGCCCATGACAACCACCGCTCCCAGTCTTTTCTTGCTCATGTCTTGCTGGCATAGCGCCAGAGTGACATGGCAAACTCTTTGATCGCCCAGGCGCGGGTAGCCTTCAGCGTGCTGTCACGTAGCGCCTTGAACCGTAATTCCTGTCTGCGCGCATACTCTCCGGGTTGCAGAGCCAGTCATACTGGCTGCCTTTAAGGTCCTCATAGCCATCAGCGCTTTGTGCTCTTGGCGACCTACCTTGTCCACTGCCTCACCGAGGTATTTGGCGACATGGCATTTACTAAAGACAATCGTCTCTTCAGCCCCAGGCAGGCTTTCCCGTGTGGCATTGATAAGGCTGGCCACATATCCATGGAGACACTCTCTATCGCTTCTCGCTGCTCCTTTGTCAAACTTTCGTACCATGCTTTGAACGTGGCCTTTTTGCGGTCACTGCCCACGTGTAGCACTGTACCTGCATCCTGGTCTGATAAGACTGTTACATAATCATGGAGTTTTTTGAAGACCGTCTCATCAATACCTATACGTGTTGGGCTAATCTCTGTTCTGCGTGCCAATCCTCATTTAACCGCTCGCTGCATAATTCCATCAATGGCATTCCAACTCAGCCCCATCAATCGGGAGACTGACGAGATGGACATCTCTTTCAACCAATCGATCACCAGCGCCTCAAACATTGCAGTAAATCCAGAGCCCGGTTCCGCCCAAGGAACTGACACGGTGACTACCCCATGTTCTTCACGCTTCACCCTGGGCACACCTATCCAGGTGCCGCCAGCGGCGCTTGTGTGAGTCATAGCCCGGTGAGATCTGCCCACAGGTTGAACAACACTGCTTGGCGTCTGCCTCCTGCTCAACCTGTACCGTTACCTCTCCCTCTGACAGAGCCAACCCTACACTGCAAACCAGCCAAGGACTTTTGGTACCCAGGATCTGGGAGTATAGATCTTTATCTCTCATGGGGGTACGCTGATCTACCCACTCAATTAGGGTGAAGAGCCTAAAAACTCCACCTGTTACAAGCTGCAATTGATCGGCAATCCAAACAATCGCAGTACAGGTTGGTACTGCGATTGTAAAGCCCAACAACAAATCAATAAGGGGCTGTCCTAGTTAATCAACTAACTTTGTCTTTAACCTATTGATTCCGTTGTTTGAACTGACTTTCTGGATCACTGTTGTTAAATCGCCATTCACACTCCTTCAAAAAGAGATGAAAATGGCCTTTTGGTACACCGTTAAACTGACGCATATATCGCTTTGCCTGGTTCCAAACATTCTCTATTCTGTTAATGTGGTTAGGCTTGTTTGCGAATAGCTTACTGTAATTTATTCGATAAGTGCTTAAATTCTGAGACATCTAATGCTGTCGGGCTTTACCTGTTGCCTGATGATCGGCATTAATGTTCTGGCTTTAGCATCGGAAATAATAACAGTAAACACCTTACCGTTGCACTTTAACAAGCCAAATACAGGAACTTTATCGACTGCACCTCGACCTCCTTTTCCTTTGCGCCTACCACCAAAATAACTTTCGTCTGCTTCTATTTCTCCGTCCAGCAATTCCAAATGCTCACTGTAATCATAGATAACCTGTCTAAGTCGATGAAAGTAATATCCCGTCGTTATTTCATTGATGCCAACTAAAGAGGCGGCTGTTCGTGCTGTTGTACCCGCTACAAATAACTCGATTAATCGACTTTTGTTTGCACCTACTTAATCTGCTCTTTCCCACTTTGCCATCCTAGAATAATTTATCTAGGACAGCCACATCAATAATTATTTATACAATTCTCTTTAGTTATCCCAACAATCGGGCAAGATCGACATAAAACGCCAACCCCATAAGCGCCAACAGAAGCGCCATACCAATGCGCTGGCCCTGAGCCTGGGCCGCTTCTGAGAGTGGACTCCCCTTTACTGCCTCAACCAGGAAAAACAGCAGATGCCCGCCATCCAGTACTGGAATCGGTAATAGGTTCAACACGCCGAGACTGATGCTCACCAGAGCAAGAAACTTAAGGAACTGGATAGCGCCGTAGCTTGCCGTCTTGCCCGCTGTCTGGGCTATCGAGATGGGGCCACTCAGATTCTTGACCGATACCTCCCCTTTCAACATCTGGCCTAGCATTTTCAGCATAAAAACAGACATGTCCCAGGTTTTCGCTGTGGCCAAACCGATCGCTTCCACCGGACCGTAGCGCACCTCAACCCGGTACTGGTCGAAAAGATCTTCAGGTACATGTGGGCCTGCACCGATACGTCCGATCATTTTGCCATCCACTTCCCGGCTGCCGACGATCAAACCAATGGTCTCTGTCGCACCCTGCCGTTCAATCTCCAGGGTTGCAGGTTTCCCGGGAAGCACCTTGATCGCCTCCACCAGCTCATCCCAAACTTCAAGGGGCTTGCCATTAATCGCAAGAATCCGGTCACCGGACTGGATTCCAGCTCGCTCAGCCGCTTCGCCCGGCGCCAATTGATCGATAACTGGTGGCACCTGGGGCCGTTTTGGCGTCAAACCAATGCGCTCAAGCAGCCGGCTATTCTCAGCCAATTCAATCAGTTGCCCGCCTGGCAACTGCCTATCCTCTTCATAGCCATCGGCAACCCGCACTTTGACAGCAAGGTCATCACCACTGGCTGACTCGGTAAGCAGTCCGTAAACCACCATCTCCCAGGTGGTCGTTATTCTGTCGGCCACCGAAACAAACTCATCACCCGGCTGAAATCCGGCCTCTGCTGCGATAGACCCTTCGGCAACCGCTCCCACCAGAGGCCTTGCCCCCATATCACCGGCAACATTGATCAGCCAGAAAGCGAGGATTGCGAAAATAAAGTTAAATACGGGCCCTGCCGCCACGATAGCGGCACGCACCGGCAGTGACTTGCGATTAAAAGAGCGCTCCAGCTCTTTTTCAGGAACCGCCCCTTCCCGCTCATCGAGCATTTTGACATAGCCACCAAGTGGAATGGCGGCCAGTACATACTCCGTGCCCTGATCTTCCGGGGTCGGACCGCGGCCACGAAAAGTCAGCAATGGCTTACCGAAACCGACAGAGAATCGCAGCACCTTGACGCCCAGCTTTCTGGCAACCCAGAAATGGCCAAACTCATGGACCGTAATCAGGATGCCAAGGGCAAGGATAAAAGAGAAAATAGTAAACAGCAGTGAATTCATAATCGAAACATCAGACCAGTGAAGCTACTTTTTGTTCCGCGACAATTCGCGCCCTGGCATCCAGCCCCAAGAGTCCTTGCAGATCGAAACTGCCGGTTTCAGGCAGCGCTGATAGCGTATCCTCGATCACCCCGGCAATATCGGTGAACTTCAGCTTCCGCTGCAAAAATGCAGCCACGGCAATCTCATTGGCCGCATTGAGGATAGCCGGCATTCCGCCCCCTGATTCAATCACCCGGTAGGCCAGGGCCAGACAGGGAAAACGGTCCGTGTCAGGCAGTTCAAAGTCGAGTCTAGCCACATCAAACAGATCGAGTGGGACGGCCCCTGAGGCCATTCGCTGCGGCCAGGCCAGAGCATGGGCGATCGGGGTACGCATATCGGGATTGCCCAACTGAGCCAAGACAGAACCATCGACATACTGAACCATGGAGTGAATAACGCTCTGGGGATGGAGCACCACCTGAATCTGCTCCGGCCGGGTGTGGAACAGCCAACAGGCCTCGATCACCTCCAGTCCCTTGTTCATCATGGTGGCAGAGTCCACTGAGATTTTTCTACCCATATCCCAGTTGGGGTGAGCACAAGCCTGCTCCGGGGTCACATCGATCAGTTCATCCCGGGAAAGCTGGCGGAAAGGGCCGCCGGATGCCGTCAGCAGGATACGGCTTACTCCTACCGGTTCCAACCCACGCTCAAAACCGGGAGGCATGCACTGGAATACGGCATTGTGCTCACTATCAATGGGAAGTAACACAGAGCCGCTTCTCTCCACCGCCTCCATAAATAGCTGCCCGGAGACGACCAGTACCTCTTTATTGGCTAGGAGAATGCGCTTGCCCGCTTCCACTGCGGCCAGGGCGGGCAGCAGCCCTGCCGCCCCGACAATGGCTGCCATTACATAGTCGATCTGATCCAGTGCCGCAACCTGCTCAAGCCCGCCTACGCCTGCAAGCACATCGATCTTGAGACCGGCAGCTTTTATCCGGTGCTCCAGTTCGAGGGCACTATCAGAATCGGCCATGACAGCGTAGGCAGGTAAAAATACCTGACACTGCCGGAACAGACCATCAACATCGCTATTCGCCGTCAGGGCAACTGCTCTATATTGGTTCGGATGACGGGCAACCACATCCAGGGTACTCACCCCAATGGAGCCTGTAGACCCCAATATAGTCAGTCCGATCATCTTCCGCCACCCAGCAACAGTAGACCAAACATGAACACCGGTGCCACTGCGGTCAGGCTGTCGAGACGATCCAGCACCCCGCCGTGACCCGGCAGAATATTGCCACTGTCCTTGATGCCCGCCTGCCGTTTCAGCATGCTCTCAAACAGGTCACCCACCAACGAAATCACGCAGGCCAAAAGACAAAACAGGACAATCAGATAGGGTACACCGATCTCCGGGCGCAGCCATGCCAGCAGCCCGCCCCAAAGCGTCACACCGGCGAGAGCACCATAGACTCCTTCACGGGTCTTGCCAGGACTGATTAATGGCGCCAACTTCACCCTGCCCCATTGGCGACCGGCAAAATAGGCACCGCTATCCGCCACCCAGGTAAGCGACATGGCAAACAGCAGAAGTAGCGGGCCATCTTCACTATAACCATGGAGCGATATCAATGCAGCCCAGGCAGGAACCAACACCAAAATTCCCAACAGGGATTTTGTGAATCGCCCGGGGACAGGAGAACGTTCAGGCTGGTAACGGACAATTGCTAGGGTTATCAACAGCCACATAAAAGAGGAGGCCAAAAACAGCCAGTAAGCGCTCCCGGGCACCTGCAACAAAAGATAAGCGCCTACCATACCCAGCAGCACTGACACCAGGAACAGTGC